>CAMNPM010000001.1 GCA_946548065.1 uncultured Prevotella sp.
AGTTACGGGTTTGTACTTTGATTGCTTCATACTCCAGCGGCTCCTTGATGAGCTCAGGCTCGTTACCCTTGCCTTTGTACTCCCAGCAGCCTACGTAGAAGTAGTTCTCATCGTCGCGCTTGGCCTCGCCTTCCTCCGTCTGGTATTCCTCGCGGAAGTGACCACCACAGCTCTCATTACGAGAGAGGGCATCGAAGGCAACGAGCTGCCCCATGGTGAAGAAGTCGCGGAGGTGGATTGCCTTGTCAAGCTCCACGTTCAGACCCTCCTTCGTGCCAGGCACGAAGAGGTTGGTATCGAACTCCTTCTCCAGCTCGTGCATCTTCTTCAGACCGGTCTTCAAGCCCTCAGCGGTGCGGCCCATGCCTACGTACTCCCACATGATGTGACCCAGCTCCTTGTGGATAGAATCGACAGAACGCTTACCCTTGATGTTGAGCAGGCGATCAAACTCTGCATCCACCTTCTTCTCGGCCTCGTCAAACTCAGGACGGTCTGTAGGAATCTTCGGCCATACAGCCTGGTCGGCCAGATAGTTCTGGATGGTGTAAGGCAGCACGAAGTAACCATCGGCCAGACCCTGCATCAGTGCCGAAGCACCGAGGCGGTTGGCACCGTGGTCAGAGAAGTTGCACTCACCGATAGCGAACAGGCCGGGGATAGTGGTCTGCAGCTCGTAGTCAACCCAGATACCACCCATCGTGTAGTGGATAGCGGGATAGATCATCATGGGCTTGTAGTACTTCACGCCGTTGATCTCGTTGGCTACGTCGCCAGGGAATACGTCGGTGATCTCCTCGTACATCTCGAAGAGGTTACCATAACGCTGCATGATGACATCGAGACCCAGGCGGTTGATAGACTCAGAGAAGTCGAGGAACACAGCCAGACCTGTATTGTTGACACCGTAGCCCTTGTCGCAACGCTCCTTGGCAGCACGCGAAGCAACGTCACGAGGCACGAGGTTGCCGAATGCCGGATAGCGGCGCTCCAGATAGTAGTCGCGATCCTCCTCGGGAATCTCCCAACCCTGCTTGGTACCAGCCTGCAGAGCCTTGGCATCCTCGAGCTTCTTGGGAACCCAGATACGACCATCGTTACGCAGCGACTCAGACATCAGCGTCAGCTTAGACTGCTTGTCGCCATGAACGGGGATACAAGTGGGGTGAATCTGCACGTAAGAAGGATTAGCAAAGTAGGCACCCTTACGGTAGCACTGAACGGCAGCCGTGCAGTTGCAACCCATAGCGTTGGTAGAGAGGAAATAGGTGTTACCATAACCACCAGTAGCGATGACCACAGCGTTTGCAGAGAAGCGCTCCAGCTGGCCCGTTACCAAGTTCTTGGCAATAATACCACGAGCACGTCCGTCGACGATGACCACATCCTCCATCTCGTAGCGCGTATAGAGCTTCACCTTCTTGGCCTGCACCTGTGCGCTCAGCGAAGAGTAGGCACCCAGCAGCAACTGCTGACCCGTCTGACCCTTGGCATAGAACGTACGGCTCACCTGGGCACCACCGAACGAACGGTTGGCCAGCATACCGCCATACTCACGGGCAAAGGGAACACCCTGAGCCACGCACTGGTCGATGATGTTATTGCTGACCTCAGCCAGACGATACACGTTGGCCTCGCGTGCACGATAGTCACCACCCTTCACGGTGTCGTAGAACAGACGATAGACCGAGTCACCATCGTTCTGATAGTTCTTGGCGGCATTGATACCACCCTGTGCGGCGATGGAGTGCGCACGGCGGGGTGAATCCTGAATGCAGAGGTTAATCACGTTGAAGCCCATCTCACCCAGCGAGGCAGCAGCCGATGCACCAGCCAGACCCGTACCAACTACGATGACGTCGAGCTTCAGCTTGTTCTTCGGGTTGACGAGACGCTGATGAGCCTTATATTCCTTCCATTTCTCAGGCACTGGTCCTGCAGGAATCTTTGAATCTAATACTTTAGCCATAATCTTAATTTTCGATTTACGGATTTACAATTTTCAATTTATTAGCAGCCAGCAAAGGCATAGAGGCTGGGAGCGCACTTGAAGGCAAAAGCCAGCACGACTACGAGGAAGCCCAGCATGAGCAGCGACACGTAGCAGAGGCCAATCCACTGGATGCGCTTCTGCCAGATCTTACCGCTGGCACCGAGGGTGTGCAAAGCCGACCAGAAACCGTGAGCCAAATGGAACCAGATGGCGCAGATCCAGATGATGTAGATCACCACGTTAACGGGGTCGCCAAACGTGTCGATGATGAAGGCAAAGCCGTCGGTTGGCAGATGGCCAGCCGTGGTACCCATGATCTCAGCCAGCATCATCTTGCTCCAGAAGTGATACAGGTGGAGCAGCAGACCACAGAGGATAATCAGTCCCAGCACCAGCATGTTGGTGGAGGCCCATCCCTCAGCAACATCCAGGATGCCACTCTTGTTGGTTGTTGTAGCCACCGCATAACGATTCTCGCCACGCGCCTTACGGTTCTGAGCCGTCAGGATGAAGGCAAAGACAATGTGAATAATTGCCAGGGCAGCCAGACCTATCGTAGCCACGACGGCATACCAGTTGGCACCCAGCAGTTCGCAAATCATGTTGTAAGCCGGACCTGAGAAAATGGCAATAACGTTCATGACACAATGGAATGTCAAGAACAGAATCAGTGCCAAACCGGTGACAGACATAACAACCTTTCTACCGATTGATGAATTAATTAACCACATAAAATGAATTTAAATTATTAATAATTTGAACTTGAAAAATACTTGTTAATAGGTAACACGCGTACATTTTAGGCTACAAAGTTACTATAAAATAATGAATTGCGCAAACGTTTCCGTAGGAAAATGCGCTATTTATACAAAATATGCTTTGCTAAGGTAGGAAAAGAAGGTCGGTGGAACCGAATACGATGGCTATCCCAGGAAGAACAAACTCACGCCCACAACCGAGATGACAGCCCCTACGACAGCCTTCCAGGTAATGGGCTGACGAAAGAGCCACCACGAAGGCAGCAGGATGATGATAGGAGTCAGGGCCATGAGTGTGGAGGCGATGCCGGCACTGGTATATTGCACAGCCATCAACGAGAATCCCACCCCGACAAACGGTCCGAAGATGGTGGTAGCGGTGGCAACGGTCATCCCCTTTTTGTCGGACAGCGCATCGCGGAGAGGTGTAAAACCCTCACGCAGAAAGAGCAACAGCGAGAAGCCGATGATGCCCGCTATACAACGGAAGAAGTTGGCACTAAAAGGCACCAGCCATGCAGGCATCTGAGCAGTATCATAATAATCCATACCTATCTTGCTCAGCACCAGTCCGATACCCTGACACATCGCTGCCATGACGGCAAAGAGCACCCCATTGAGGGGCAGTTTGAGCGACAGCTTATGATGACTGCCTCGCCCCAGTACGGAGATGCCGATGCCCAGGAGTGTCACCATCATGGCCACGATACTCATAGCCGACATCTGCTGCCCCAGCGACACCCATGCCATGAGCGCTGCTGCCAGTGGTGCCAGCGTCATGAACAGCTGCCCATAGCGCGAGCCGATGATGATATAGCATTGGAACAGACAGTAGTCGCCAATGACATAGCCCACCAGTCCTGACAGCAACATCCAACCGTAGGCCTGCCAGTTGCCGCCAGCCGGAAAGGGTGAACCCACCACCATGGTGAACATCACCAACGAGAAGAGTAGTGCCAAAGCCATGCGCAGCACGTTGAGCGTGAGGTTGCCCATACGCTTGCTGCCAAACTCGGAGAGCAGGGCTGTGGCCGTCCATGAGAATGCCACGCCGATGGATATCAATTCGCCTAAGTAAGCCATTTTATTCGTCTTTGTGCTTTATTGTTAACTCGTTATTTCGAGGATTCGGGCTTTCGGGGATTCGATATTCCGATGCTTCGATATTTCGAAGTTTCGAGGATTCGAAGTTTCGAGGATTCGAGGCTTCGATATTTCGAGGTGTCGATATTTCGAGGTGTCGATATTTCGAGGTGTCGATATTTCGAGGTGTCGAGGATTTTGATATTCTCATTCATCCATGTTGCTGTAGATTTTGGCCATGATGGCTCCACTGATGTTGTGCCACACGCTGAAGACGGCTCCGGGCACGGCAGCCATGGGATAGGCGGCAAAATGGATGGTAGCCAGCGAGGATGCCAATCCTGAGTTCTGCATACCTACCTCGATGCTGAGTGCCTTGCGCTTGTCCATTGACAGTCTGCAGCAGCGCGCAACGAGATAGCCCAACAGCAGTCCGCTGACATTATGCAGCACCACCACTAATAGCACCATCATGCCTCCTGTCAGCAACTGATGGGCATTATGCCCCACGATGATGCCCACCAAGGCCGCTATCATCAGCGAGGAGAAAGCGGGCAGATAGACTACGGCACGCTGCGTCAGCGCAGGCAGATAGTGCTGGATGAGGAATCCCACGACGATGGGCAGGATGATGACATAAACGATGCTGAGCAGCATGCCCACCGTGTCCACCTGTACCAAGGTGCCAGCGAAGAGCCATACGAGGAAGGGAGTCATCAACGGAGCCAGGAGTGTGCTGGTAGCGGTCACTCCTACACTCAATGCCAAGTCTCCCTTAGCCAGATAGGTGATGACGTTCGACGCCGTTCCTCCAGGACAACAGCCCACCAGGATAACACCCAGTGTCAACTCGTCGGACAGGGCAAAGAGGCGAGTCAACAGCCACGCCATCAGAGGCATGACGACAAATTGTGCCGTACTGCCGATAAGCACATCCTTGGGCCGTTGCAACAGCACCTGGAAGTCGCGCGGCGACAGTGTCAGTCCCATGCCGAACATGATAAGCCCCAGCATCGGATTGACCACCCACGTTCCGATAGCCTCGAAAGGAGCTGGCACCAACATGGCTACCACAGCCATCAGCAGCACCAGTGCACCCATCCATCGGGATATGAAATCACATATTTTCTTCATCGCAAAAAGCATTTTTTGATTTTGGCGGCAAAGATACAAAAAAAAGTTGTAACTTTGCAAGCATGATTCTGAAATATGACGTAATCGTAGTCGGAGGCGGCCATGCGGGATGCGAGGCTGCCTGTGCTGCTGCCCGTATGGGAGCGAAGACCTGTCTGGTGACGATGGACATGAACAAGATAGCCCAGATGTCGTGCAACCCTGCCATTGGTGGTATTGCCAAGGGTCAGATAGTGCGCGAGATTGATGCCCTTGGCGGACAGATGGGTCTGGTGACCGATGCCACCGCCATCCAGTTTCGTATGCTGAACCGCAGCAAAGGCCCTGCCGTCTGGAGTCCTCGTGCACAATGCGACAGAGGCAAGTTCATCTGGCAGTGGCGCTCCGTGCTGGACAGCACTCCTAATCTCGACATCTGGCAAGACCAGGCCGAGGAGCTGCTGGTAGAAGAGGTGTCTGAGGGTTCCCCCCACAGAAAAAGAGTCACCGGCGTACGCACCATCTGGGGCTGCGAGCTCAGGGCCAGGGCGGTCATCGTCACCTGCGGCACCTTCCTCAACGGACTGATGCACATCGGTCGCAAGATGGTGGCAGGAGGACGCATAGCCGAACCTGCCGTGCCGCACTTCACCGAGAGCATCACCCGTCATGGCATCCGCGCCGGACGCATGAAGACAGGCACTCCCGTGCGCATTGACAAGCGCAGCGTACACTTCGAGGACATGGAGCGCCAAGATGGTGAAAACGGGTATTACAAGTTCTCGTACCTGGGCGGAGCAGGAAGCAAGAGCCTGGACAACGCAAGCAGCAATGTAGACAACCCCTCAGAACGTCCGCTGCGACAGTTGCCCTGCTGGGTATGCTACACCAACGAACAGGTGCATGAGACATTGCGCAGCGGATTGGCCGATTCTCCTCTTTATAATGGTCAGATACAAAGCATCGGCCCACGCTATTGTCCCTCTATAGAGACGAAGCTCGTCACCTTCCCAGACCGACAGCAACACCTGCTGTTCTTAGAGCCGGAAGGCGAAGACACCAACGAGATGTATCTGAACGGCTTCTCCTCCTCGCTGCCCATGGACGTGCAGATAGAAGCGCTAAGAAAGATACCTGCCCTGAGAGATATTAAGGTGTACCGTCCTGGCTATGCCATTGAGTACGACTACTTCGACCCTACACAGCTGAAGCACTCGCTGGAGTCGAAAGTCATCGAGGGTCTCTACATGGCCGGACAGGTGAACGGCACTACAGGCTACGAGGAAGCAGGCGGTCAGGGCACGCTGGCTGGCATCAATGCCGCACTGGGCAACACCACCTTCGAACTGAAGCGCGACGAGGCTTACATCGGCGTACTGATTGACGACCTGGTGACAAAAGGAGTAGACGAACCCTACCGTATGTTCACCTCCAGAGCCGAATACCGCATCCTGCTGCGCCAGGACGATGCCGATGCCCGTCTGACGGAGAAAGCATACCACTTAGGACTGGCCACCAGGGAGCGCTACGACTGGTGGCTGCAGAAGAAAGAAGCCGTCGCAGAAATCGAGGATTTTTGCAAGAGCTATGCCATCAAACCGAAGCTGGTCAATGGAGCCTTGGAGACGATGGGCAGTACGGCGCTGGTGTATGGCTGCAAGTTGGCTGACCTCGTGGCGCGACCAGAGCTGAACTTCGAACGACTGCAGGAGATAGTACCGGCACTACGCGAAAGAATCGAGGCATTGTCCAACCGTAAAGAAGAAATAGCCGAAGCTGCCGAGATACACATCAAGTATAAAGGCTATATTGAGCGCGAACAAATGGTAGCCGAGAAGATGCACCGCTTGGAGAATATCAAGATAAAAGGCCGCTTCGACTACCCTACCCTGACGGCCATTTCTACCGAAGCCCGTCAGAAGCTGGAGCGCATACAGCCCGAAACATTGGCACAAGCCAGCCGCATCCCTGGCGTATCGCCCAGCGACATCAACGCCATGCTGGTACTCTTAGGAAGGTAAGAGGTAATTCATAATGGATAATTCATAATGGATAATTCATAATGGATGATGAAAATAGTAAATAGTAAATCAATTAATGTTCCACGTGAAACAATAAAGCATAAATAATAGATATAATAACGTTAAAACCAAAGGATTATGAACAACAAAACATTAATGGCCAATCTGCGTTGCATACCAGACTTTCCGCAGAAGGGCATCAATTTCCGTGATGTCACTACCCTATTCAAGAACCCAGCCTGTCTGCAGATCATGGTAGACGAGTTGTACGAGATGTACAAGAACAAAGGCATCACCAAGATAGTAGGTATAGAGAGCCGCGGATTTGTGATGGCTTCGGCCTTGGCCGTGAAATTGGGAGCCGGAGTAGTATTAGCCCGCAAACCAGGTAAGCTGCCTGCTGCTACCGTTCAGGAGAGCTACTCGAAGGAGTATGGCACCGACACCATCGAGATACACGAGGATGCCATCAACGACAAAGACATCGTTCTGCTGCACGATGACCTGCTGGCAACGGGAGGAACCATGAAGGCAGCCTGCGACCTCGTGAAGAAATTCAACCCAAGGAAAATCATGGTCAACTTCCTCATCGAGATAACAGACGAAGGATTGCACGGTCGCGATGTGTTTGACAAGGACACAGAAGTAACAACACTCATGAGGGTATAATTGTTTCACGTGAAACATGGTGAGAATATAGTAAGCAAGGGACTTTAAATAAAAAAGCAGCAACAATGACCAAGGAAGAGAACGAGGCACGGTTGGAGAAGTTGAAGGCCATCGTCAGAGCGATGCCCGACAAGCCTGGCAGCTATCAGTACTACGACAATGAGGGTACTATCATATACGTAGGTAAGGCGAAGAACCTGAAGAATCGTGTCTCGTCATACTTCCACACCGAGGTAGACCGCTTCAAGACGAAGGTGCTGGTATCGAAGATATGGGACATTAGCTATACTGTAGTGAACACCGAGGAGGATGCCCTACTCCTGGAGAACGCCCTCATCAAGAAATACAACCCTCGCTACAACGTGCTGCTGAAAGACGGCAAGACCTACCCCAGCATCTGCGTCACTAAGGAATACCTGCCCAGGATATTCTCTACCCGTACCATCAATAAGAAGTGGGGCACCTATTATGGTCCCTACTCTCACATCGGCAGCATGCATGCAGTCTTGGAGATTATCAATAAGCTCTACCGTCCGCGACCCTGCCGTCAGCCGCTCACGGAAGAGGGAGTGAAGAGCGGTAAGTACCAGGTGTGCCTGGACTACCACATCAAGAAATGCGGCGGTCCATGCGTATCGCGCCAAGCGTGGGACGACTACCAGCGCAACATACAGCAAGCCCGCGAGATTCTGAAAGGAAACACGCGGCAGGTAGAACGTGAGCTCGAAGAACAGATGCAACTGCTGGCCGAAGAGCTACGCTTCGAGGAGGCAGAAGAGGTGAAGCGCCGCTACCTGTTGCTGGAGCAGTTTGTAGCCAAGAGCGAGGTAGTGAGCCATACCATCGACAACGTAGATGTGCTCACCATCACCAACGACGAGAAGGTAGCCTTCGTCAACTATATCCATGTATCCAACGGACAGATCAACCAGAGTTTCACCTTTGAATATAAGAAGCGATTGGATGAGACAGACGAAGAACTGCTGCAGCTGGCCATCGTGGAGATGCGCGAGCGGTTCAAGAGCAACGCCAAGGAGATTATCCTGCCCCAGGAGGTAGACATTCACCTTGAGGGCGTTACCATCACAGTGCCTCAGCGAGGAGATAAAAAGACATTGTTGGAACTGTCGCTGATGAACGGCAAGCAGTATAAGTTCGACCGCATGAAGCAGGCTGAGAAACTGAATCCTGAACAGAAGCAGGTGCGGCTGATGAAGGAGCTGCAAGACCTGCTGCACCTGCCCAAGATGCCCTACCAGATAGAGTGTTTCGACAACTCCAACATCTCTGGTTCTGATGCCGTAGCCGCCTGCGTGGTGTTCAAAAAGATGAAACCCTCGAAGCAGGACTATCGCCGCTATAACATCAAGACCGTGGTAGGCCCAGACGACTATGCCTCTATGAAAGAAGTGGTCTACAGGCGTTACCACCGCCTGATAGAAGAAGAGCAGCCCCTACCCGACCTCATCGTGGCCGATGGCGGTAAGGGTCAGATGGAGGTCATCCGCCAGGCCGTACAGGACGAGCTTGGGCTCGACATTCCCATTGCCGGACTCGCCAAGGATGACCGCCACCGCACCAACGAACTGCTCTACGGATTTCCCCCCAGGGTCATCGGCATGAAGGACACCTCAGAGCTGTTCCGCGTACTCACCCACCTGCAGGATGAGGTACACCGCTTTGCCATCACCTTCCACCGAGAAAAGCGCTCTAAGCACGCCTTACAGTCCGAGCTGGACAATATCAAGGGTATCGGCCCAAAAACGCGTGACGAGCTTCTAAAGGCCCTTAAATCGGTCAAGAGAATACGTGAGGCAGAATTGCCACAATTAGAATCAGCCATTGGCAAGAGCAAGGCACAAATAGTGTGGCAGCACTTCCACAATACGGAGGAAAATAAATAGCCCCATTGTCATCGGTGTCATCGTTGTCATCGTCATCGTTGTCATCGTCATTATCATCGGTGTCAGCGTCATCGGTGTCATCGTCATCAGTGTCATCGTTGTCATCGTCATTATCATCGGTGTCAGCAGACGAAGGGATAAAATATGTAAAGAATATTCAGAATTTCTATTTTTACCAGTGTGTGTGCTAACAATGGTGGTTTTGACGAGCCGTAATTTCCTGGGCAGGGAAAAATATTTTCCTAAGCAGCGAGCAATATTTTCGTAGGCTGCGAGCCGTAATGTCGTAAGGAGGGAGGAAAGAAATGCGTTAGTATGTAAAGAAATATCATAAACAATGCTAATAGTTAGGAAGACAAACGATGACAGCGATGACGATGACAGCGATGACAGCGGGGGTATTTATTCTCTGAACGGAAGTGTAATTTACAGAGCTATTTATATATATAATATATATATTATATATATAAATAGAAATATACTCAACGTTACGGAACCTGACTGCCTAACTCTCCTATCCGCTGATAAAAATAGGTCGGTGTCATCGGTGTCATCGTCATCGGTGTCATCGATGGGTGAAAAAAAAACGCTGGTTCTTGGTCATATCAACAGAAAGTTGTACCTTTGCAGGGTATGAGAGCAGTAGTACAACGAGTGAGCAGAGCCAGCGTCACCATCGAGGGTATGGTGAAGAGCCAGATTGGATGGGGATTCCTCATCCTCTTAGGCATCTGCGATGAAGACACTATGGAGGACGTAGAGTGGCTGGTAAAGAAGATAGCCAACCTGCGGGTGTTTGACGATGACAACCATGTAATGAACCGCTCGATACTGGATATCGGTGGTGAGGCCTTGGTGGTGAGCCAGTTCACCCTGTATGCCAGCTATAAGAAGGGCAATCGCCCCAGCTGGTTCCGCGCAGGCAGCCATGAGCACTCTATACCGCTATATGAGGCTTTTTGCGGTCATTTGGCGGAGGAACTGGGTAAACCAGTTCCCACAGGAGAATTCGGCGCGGATATGAAGGTGGAGCTGCTCAACGACGGGCCCGTCACCATCTGTATGGATACTAAGAATAAAGAGTAACGATATGAAGAAATACCTCTGTATGGATACTAAGAATAAAGAGTAACGATATGAAGAAATACCTCAGAGAACTGGAAGTGTCGGGTCTTATACTCGTCATCATCGGCATTGTATGCACCTGGATATGGAGCAGCTCGTATGGCATGTGGCCCTGCTGTGTAGGACTATTCCTATGGCTCATCACCTTCCTCTACAAGGCCTTCCACTGGCAAGAATACGAGCGCGAGAACCGCCAGAACATCATGATACTGATGTTAGCCATACTCATTCTGCTGGCACAAATGATATTCAGACTATGACGATAGAAGAGGCACAAAAGCGCGTAGACGAGTGGATAAAGAGCTACGGTGTACGCTATTTCTCCGAACTGACCAACATGGCCGTACTGACAGAAGAGGTAGGCGAACTGGCGCGAGTGATAGCCCGTCGGTATGGTGAGCAGTCGTGGAAAGCCAGTGACCCACGAGGCGATGACAATGGACTAAAAGCCATGGGCGAGGAGATGGCCGACGTGCTCTGGGTGCTACTCTGTCTTGCCAACCAGACAGGCATCGACCTGACGCAGGAACTAGAGAAGAGCATCGAGAAAAAGACAAGAAGAGACAAGGAACGACATATCAATAACAACAAACTAAAATGAAGAAATGAACATGAAAAAGCAAGAAAACAACAAGATTGAGCAGGCGCTGAGCCTCTACAACTATGACATCAGCGACGAAGAGGTGCGTGAAGCAGTAAAGAAAATCATTGCCGAGAAAGTGCCTGAGAACGACACCCTGGAGGTGAAGAAATTCCTGATGGGCAGCGTAGAGCTGACCACCCTAAAGACCACGGACTCAGAAGAGAGCGTGATGGCATTTACCGAACGAGTAAACGCTTTTGATGAGCAATATCCAGAACTGCCTCACGTAGCCACCATCTGTGTCTATCCGTGCTTTGCCAAGACGGTGAGCGAGACGCTGGAGGTTGACGGAGTGGAGATAGCCTGCGTATCTGGCAGTTTTCCATCCTCGCAGGCACTCATAGAGGTTAAGGTGGCTGAGACCGCCCTGGCCGTGAAGGATGGCGCTACAGAGATAGACATCGTGCAGAGCGTAGGCAAATTCCTGAGTGGCGACTATGAGACGGTGGCCGATGAAATCAGCGAACTGAAGGCCGTCTGTGGCGAGAAGAAAATGAAAGTCATTCTCGAGACAGGATGCCTGAAGACAGCTGCAAATATCAAGAAGGCCTCTATCCTGGCAATGTATGCCGGAGCCGACTATATCAAGACCTCAACCGGCAAACTGGAACCTGCAGCCACCCCAGAAGCCGCCTACGTAATGTGTCAGGCCATCAAGGAATACTACGAGAAGACCGGCATCCAGATTGGCTTTAAGCCAGCTGGTGGACTGAACACCCCGATGGATGCCGTCATCATGTACACCATCGTCAAGGAGGTGCTGGGCGAGCAATGGCTTACCAACCAGTGGTTCCGCATGGGTACCAGCCGCCTGGCTAACCTGCTGCTGAGCGAGGTTATCGGGCATGATACGAAGTTTTTCTGAACGGAGAAACGTTCAGTACTGTGGGCGCTTGCTAATAGTTGCGCTTGGCGACGTAATCCACATAGGCTGTCAGCGATGCGCTGATGGCCTTTTCTTTTACGTGGTCGGAAATATACTGCTTGCAGAGGTTACTAAATTCCAGCATCTTCAGCTCAGCATACTCGATGCCACCCTGCTGCTTGGTGAAATCAACCAAAACAGCTATTTCATCCTTGTTAATCGTACCCGCCTTCACCTTCTTTGCCAAGGTTTGCATCGACTCTAAGTCCGTATGACGAAGAGCATAGATAACCGGCAAGGTCAACTTACCCTCGGCCATATCATTACCAGTAGGCTTACCAATCTCCTTGGAATCAAAATAGTCGAAGATATCATCGCGAATCTGGAACATGATTCCCAGGTGATGACCAAAGAGCTTGGCCTCCTCCATCTGGCTCTCTGTGGCTCCAGCCGACATTGCACCGATGGCAGCACAAGCCTCGAAGAGGGCTGCCGTCTTCTGCTGTATCACCTGATAGTAAACCTCCTCGCTGATAACCTGATTCTGGATATTCGACAGTTGCAGAATCTCGCCAGCTGCCAGCGTACGACCCAATTCAGCCAGATATTCAATGATACGCTGGTTGGCAGTATAGGATACATGCAGCAAGGCGGTAGAGAGGATATAGTCACCCACCAAGACAGCCACCTTATTATTATACGAAGCATTGACAGACGACTGTCCGCGCCGCTCGTTGCTTTCGTCTACTACATCGTCATGAACCAAAGAAGCCGTATGCAACAGTTCCAGTCCCACAGCAGCATGTTGTGTCACGTCGCTGACCACACCATAGTTCTTAGCCATCAGGAGCATCAGCATAGGACGCATGCGCTTACCTCCACGCTGACGGATATGACTGAGTGCTGAACCCAACATACCATTGTCGTGAGACAATGACTGGGAGAATAGTCCGATGAAATCGTCAAGATCCTTGGCTATAGGTTGCTTGATAATACTTAAATAATCCATGTTGAAAACAATTTTGCCACAAAAATACATAAAATAATTGGAAAGTCAACAAAAAATTAGTAATTTTACGCGAAAATTGCAAAATGTTATGGATAAACTATTCCTTTTAGACGCCTACGCGCTCATCTATCGGTCGTACTACGCCTTCATCAAAAACCCACGTATCAACTCCAAGGGACAGAACACCTCGGCCATTATGGGATTTGTGAATACCCTTCAGGAAGTGCTCACCAAAGAACAGCCCACACACCTTGGTGTAGCCTTCGACCCTCATGGTCCCACATTCCGCTCAGAGGCCTTCCCAGCCTATAAGGCCCAGCGCGAAGAGACACCAGAGGATATCCGCAAAGCGGTGCCTATCATCAAGCAGCTGCTGACAGCCTGGAACATTCCCGTCCTACAAGTAGATGGCTACGAAGCTGACGACGTCATCGGCACCCTGGCCACCAAGGCAGGACAGCAGGGCATAGCGACTTATATGCTTACGCCAGATAAAGACTACGGACAGCTGGTGACAGAAAATGTACGAATCTACCGACCCCGTCATGGTGGCGGCTATGAGGTGATGGGACCTGACGAGGTGAAAGCAAAATATGACATTCCATCGACAGCAGCCGTCATCGACCTGCTGGCACTGATGGGCGACTCGGCCGACAACTTCCCCGGCTGTCCTGGTGTGGGAGAGAAGACAGCCGTAAAGCTGATCAATGAATTCGGGAGTGTTGCAGAATTGATAACACGCACGGCAGAAATAAAAGGTAAGCTGCGCGAGAAAGTGGAAGAGCACATCGAGGATATCAAGATGAGCTACTTTCTGGCCACCATCAAAACCGATGTCCCCATCGAGCTGAACATGGAGGAGCTGAAGGTGACAGAGCCCAACGAAGCCGAACTAGGTAAACTGCTCGAAGAACTGGAGTTCAAGACCCTGGCAGCAAAGATTCTTAAAAAGAGTGAAACAAAAACAAAAGTAGTTAATCAGCAACTCGATCTCTTTGCGGAATTTTCCACTGAGGGGTCGAGTGAGCCAGAATTTTCGAGTTTTGAGACGTTAAAAACGGTGGCTCATACATACAAACTTGTTGAAAATGAGGAAGATTTAAAGAAATTATATGATTATTTTAGGACAAAACAATTTTTCGTTTTAGACACGGAGACCACCAGTACCAATGCCATCGATGCCGAATTGGTGGGTTTGAGCTTCGCGGTGCAGGAACATGAGGCCTTTTACGTACCCATTCCAGCCAATCGTGAAGAAGCGTTGCAAATTGTTAATATCTTTAAACCGCTGTATGAAGACCCCACAATCATGAAAATTGGTCAGAACCTGAAGTACGACCTCAAGGTGCTGCGCAATTATGACATCGAGCTGAAAGGACAGATGTGGGACACGATGATAGCCCACTACCTCATCCAGCCCGAACTGCTCCACAACATGGACTATATGGCCGAGGTGTATCTGCACTACAAGACCATCCACATCGACGAACTGATTGGTCAGAAGGGTAAAGGTCAGAAATCCATGCGCGACCTCTCCCCTACCCTTGTCTACGAATATGCCTGCGAGGATGCCGACATCACCCTGCAACTGAAAAACAAACTGGAACCCGAACTAAAAAAATACGAATGCGAAAACCTATTCCATGAGATTGAGATGCCCCTGATGCCTGTGCTGGCTGAGATGGAGATGAACGGTGTCTGTCTGGATACGGAGTCTCTGAAAGAAACCTCACAACAATTTACACAGCGCATGCAAGAGATAGAACAGCGTATCTATGAGCTGGCAGGCCAGCAGTTCAACATAGCCTCGCCCAAACAGGTAGGCGAGATACTGTTCGACAAGCTGAAGATAATAGAAAAGCCCAAGAAGACCAAGACAGGCCAGTATGTAACGTCTGAAGAAGTGCTGCAACAACTGAAGAACAAACACGAGATAGTGGCAGACATCTTAGAGCATCGAGGACTGAAGAAGCTCATTAGCACCTATATCGACGCACTGCCCAAGCTGATCAATCCACGTACAGGACATATCCACACCTCGTTCAATCAAACCATCACAGCCACAGGACGACTGTCATCGTCAGATCCTAACCTGCAGAATATTCCTATCCGAGGTGAAGACGGCAAGGAGATTCGCAAAGCCTTCATCCCTGAGCCTGGCTGTCTGTTCTTCAGTGCCGACTATAGTCAGATAGAGCTGCGTGTGATGGCACATCTCAGTGGCGATGCCAACATGATAGAAGTGTTCCGCGAGGGTAAAGACCTCCATGCTGCCACTGCTGCCAATATCTATAAGAAACCCATTGACGAGGTGACGCGCGATGAACGAACCAAGTCAAAACGTGCCAACTTCGGCATCATCTATGGCATCACCGTCTTTGGATTGGCTGAAAGGCTGGACATCCCTCGCGAGGAAGCTAAGATGCTGATTGACGGATACTTCGACACCTTCCCACAGGTGCACGAATATATGGAGCAATCCAAGGAGGTGGCTCGCCGTCAGGGATATGTCACTACCCTCTTCGGCCGTCGTCGCTATCTGCCGGACATCAATTCAGGCAATAGTGTGGTGCGTGGCTTTGCTGAGCGCAATGCCATCAATGCACCTATCCAAGGTACTGCTGCCGACATCATCAAGGTGGCGATGATACACATCTACGAGCGGTTTAAGAAGGAGAACATCAAGAGCAAGATGATACTCCAGGTACACGACGAACTGAACTTCAGCGTACTGCCTGAAGAGAAAGAGCTGGTAGAGCGCATCGTACTGGAAGAAATGCAGAACGCTTTCCAGATGAAGGTACCCTTGGTAGCCGATTCTGGTTTTGGCGACAACTGGCTTGAAGCGCACTAAAGAAATAAGGTAGTGATCGGCAGAATATCAACGAATATGGTATTATTACTTACTTTCGCAGTATCAGCTCCTCAGCAAACTTATATATAATAATACCAGCCGTGACCGAGACATTCATCGAGTGTTTGGTACCTAATTGAGGAATCTCCAGGCAACCGTCTGAGGCGTCTACTACCTCCTGGTGGACGCCTTTCACTTCGTTGCCAAGCACGACGGCATATTTCTGGCCGCGCTGTGGCACGAACGTCTGCAACTTGGTACTATGTTCCACCTGCTCAACAGAAAGCACCGTATAACCAAAATTCTGCAGTTCTTCTACAGCTTCCAGTGCAGTATTATAGTATCTCCAGAAAACACTCTCTTCAGCACCCAGCGCCGTCTTGTGGATTTCAGTAGACGGCGGTGTCTGACAAATACCACACAGAAATACTGCTTCCACGCGGAAAGCATCACAGGTGCGAAACACACTACCTATATTATACATCGAACGCACATCGTCCAATACCACAATTAATGGCAATTTTTCGGCCTCACGATATTCCTCCACGGTGAGGCGTTTCATTTCTATGGTTCTTATCTTTCTCATTCTGCCTGCAAAGATACAAAAAATTGTGGATAACTATGTGCATAACCGTGTTAATAACATGTGAATAACCATAGAATACCCCAATCCTACCCTACCAGATTGTGGATTTTGGGCATAAAATATAGGGTTACAAGCAAGTTTTCCTCCGAAAGTTGATAAAAAAAGATATAAACTTATTAATTTTGCACCGAAAAAGAGAAATGTGGATAAACTGCTTATGCGACTAAAAATCAATAAGTAAGTGTACACAAAGGATGTTAGAAAGACGGAAAAGAAGGTTGATAACCATTCTGGCAAGAAAAAGCAACGCAAGTTATGCACATATCCACACCGTATCATCCTATATCATTCTCTCTTTTAAAGAAAAAATAAAAAAGAAAAAATAATATTGTGATGTTGAAAACTGAATGGAAAGAGAAGGGTTACATCGATGAACCCGTAGCCGAAGGCACAGACCTGAAGGCAGAAATCCGTCGTCTGTGCAAAGAGAAAGATGCCATTATCCTGGCACATTACTATACTGTAGGCGACATACAAGACATAGCCGACTTTGTAGGCGACTCGCTGGCTCTGGCTCGCAAGGCTGCCGAGACCGATGCAAGGATGATGGTGATGTGTGGTGTACACTTCATGGCTGAGACCTGCAAGTTGCTGAGTCCTGACAAGACGGTGCTGTGTCCTGACCTGAATGCAGGCTGTTCGTTGGCTGACAGTTGCAACGCTGACGACCTGCGTAAATATAAAGAGGAGCACCCAGGCTATCAGGTCATCTCGTATGTCAACACCACTGCTGCCGTAAAGGCACTGACGGATGTGGTAGTGACCAGTGGCAATGCCAAGAAGGTGGTAGACCAGTTGCCGAAGGATGCCAAGCTGATATTCGGTCCTGACTATAACTTAGGCAACTATATCAACGAGGTGACGGGCCGCCAGATGCTGCTATGGAATGGTGGCTGTCATGTGCACGAGCGTTTCTCTGTCAGCAAGATAGCCGAGCTGAAGAAGCAGTATCCAGAGGCTGTTGTGATGGCCCACTTGGAGTGTAAAGGGCCGGTGCTGGCCTTAGCTGATGTGAAGGGCTCTACGGCAGACATGCTGCGATATGCACGGGAAAACCGTGCCACACAGTATATCGTGGCCACAGAGGCCGGTATTCTGCACGAGCTGCAACGAACGTGTCCTGACAAGGAGTTTATCCCCGTGCCTCCTGAAATCAGCGAGAGCGGCCTGGAATGCAGCTGTAACGAGTGCCAGTATATGAAGATGAACACCCTGCTGAAGATCTACAACACGCTGAAGTATGAATGGCCAGCCATCGAGATTGACCCACAGGTAGCCCGCCAGGCCGTGAAACCCATAGAGCGAATGCTGGAGCTGAGCTAGGCTCCAGCATTCGCTCTGTTGTTTATTTCACTACGTATTTCTTTCCGTTCCTGATATAAATACCTTTCTGGGGATTTAAAACCCGCTGTCCTTTCAGATTATACATACTATTTGTTTCTCTGTTGTTGCTATTTAGCTCATGAATATAGGTACCAACGGGAAACACATTGTTATCCAGATGTTGCATATGCCGCGTAATCCAATCTCTTATAAAGGCTATCTCTGCATCGAAGTCAATCACCTCGCCGTCAACATCGCTATCCATCGACCATTTTTGTTCTTCCCGCCGTGCAGCTCCTGACTCTTTTAGTGTCTGGTAATAGCTGTCGTATCTGCTGATTAGGTTGTCAGTGGATAGATAGTTGTTTCGAAGCTCTTGGTAGCGTTCGTTTACCCTCTGGATAAAGTTGTCCGGATTAAGTGCCTTGAGTCGTTCATAGAGATTCATATTCACATTCATGGTAAACTCAGGAACAGCCCAGTCACCCAGCCATTTTGCTCCAACGGTAGCATCGAGATCCCATACGGCAAGTGTCAGCTTTTTATCCTTTGTCTTATCATAGACAGCCCAATACATATTCTTACCCACATTGTCGAAGGCATTCAACGCATTCAGGAAAATATAGTAGTCAACGACTACAGGCATGTCGAAATACTCGCTTACATGAGCAGCAAACTCTTCATCGCTGCTGTTCACCACAAAACTGATGGCATTATAGAGTGTGCTATAGTCAGTTTCTTCCAGGTCGTCAAGCTCTGGATACTTCACCTCGAAAGCACCCCACGTTTCGCTTCGATTGTCGTATGGCGGTGCTTCCCACATCAGTGCGTTGCTATAGCTTTCCGACTTCCATAGTCCACCCTTTATCTGGCCTGTATTCTTATCGAATTTCTTAAGTTTCAGCTGTTTTCTGTCCATGGTTTCTGTAAGACAGTAAACGCCTCGATACTCATCATTCACAAAGAGCTCAACCATTTTGCCTCTTACGCCCGACAATGCCTCTGGCTCGCTATCCAGATAATAGGGCTTGGTCGCCATATCGTTCCACAATTCGGTGGCTATGCGGTTGCGAAGTCTGAACAAGTCAGCCTGCCCAGCATCGAGAATCCAGTTATTGTCCTTTCGTAAACCAAAAAACTGTTGGTCTTCATCGAATTTTATTTTGTAGTTACGTTTGTGTTTGCCTTCAGCATTTGTAGTACCGCCACGCCATTTTATCTTTGCCGGCATATCATTATTCAACGTCCCGTCGGGCATTTCCAGACTCACACTGCCTGCCTGATACTCATAGCCAAAATCACCTTGTATTCTCAGTATAGGTAGAGTTTGTGAAGATAAAGGAAGAACACAAATAAATAAAAAGAATAAAGAAATGTTGTTTTTTACTTTTTTAAATGCAAAGAATCGTTGGCCTAAGTAATTGAATATCACAAAGAGACACATGCCTAAACCCATGGAGATGTTTTCCTGAATCACCTTGTCGTAGCCTTCCAGTATCCACATCATTAATGGTTTGGCGATGCCATATGCCAGCAGATAGCACGTAATGATATTGACGGTGAAGCGCAGCAGTGAATTCCAGCCCTTTTCGTGATACTGAAAGGTGAAATGCTTGTTGAGCAGGTAGCTGCAGATGCTGCCAAAGAAGTAGTTGGCAGCTGAGGAAGTCCAGTATCCAAAATGAAAGACATTGTAGAATACAAACATGATGGTGGTACCTACAATTGTATTTACCACACCCACCATGACAAACTTCATGAAAGTTTTGTCAGTGAATAATGTTATCTTATCTTTTAACGACATCTATATCTTTATGATTTACTATCCACACGCAGTCGGCCTGGCGATTGCTGATTATTTCACTGCTGAGTTGCTTGGCATCAGTTATAGCATCTGGAGTACGGACTATCGTTGTGTCCTGCAATACTTTAGGCCATCGATAGTTGGTTTCGTAACGAGCGGCTGCACCCCACCCGAAGGCTTCGTTGGGAATGACACAGAAGGAAGACAGCTTGGGGTAGTCGTCTTCGATAATGACAATGTAGACATTGCCTACTGGCTGGCCTGTCTTTTGTATTGCTTCCTGGGCCATTTTCTTTCCTGTCAGTCCTGACTTGATAGCCGCATGGGTCAGATGAGTATCAATAGCCAGAGCTGCAATAAGGAATATGACAAATGGTATGGTGGCAGCTTTCGCTTTCTCTCCGTAAGCATCAATAGAATAGGCTGTCATTATGGCTACTAACGCCAGTCCGGCATAGGTATGCATCATGCTGAAGACGGTCACGTGAGTAGGCAGTATGGGCCATACGGCCATCAGGAGCAGAGGGGTAAGGATAGCAATGAGGATAACGGCCCAATGAGACTTGCAGCGTTCTTGAATACTTATCTTACTATAGCTATCTTGCATACTGTTCCCTTTTCGCCTGTGTTGGTAGCCGTGATTACCATGTATACTCCAGAGGCCACTCTCCTACCCTTCTGGTCGCATCCGTCCCAGGTATAGGTACCGCCATTGCTGCGTCCCTCATTGACCAATGCTCCATTGGAGGCTACTATCTTCACGTCAGCATTGTAGGTCAGTCCGGTAATGGTGATGAGTCCTGTATATCCTGGATTGACAGGGTTCGGATAGGCCCACACGTTGTCTGAGGTCATTTCTTCATTGGTCTGCGTGGCATCGCTCATATAGGAGCAGAGCCCATTGTCTGTGCCAAAGAATACTTCGCCGGTAGTGGGGTTGATGGCTATCGACCTGACCACATTCGACAGCAGCGCACTGTTGTCTGTGGTGAAATGCTGTATCTGGCTCATGTTGTCAGCACTGATCAGGTAGACACCGTTACCATTCGTACCAAACCATTTCCGCCCGCCACCGTCTATGGCTATTGACATGATATCGATGCCAGCCAATAGGTAGTCGGCATAGTTGGTGCCATCGTTGCGAGGAACCTTGACCTGTACATACGTGGGGCGCTCTTGGTCAATATCCGAACGTTTCAGCACAAAAGGTCCTGCACTGGAGCCTAACCACAGGTCGTTGTTTCTGTCTTCTACTATACAGCGCACACCCTCGATAACGTCTATCTTGGTACCATCTTCATTAGTGAACGACTCATAGGCTCTGATGGCATCGCTTTCCATGTCGTACTGATAGAAAGCTGGCAGCGCCCAGTTGTTGTTGACAAACCACATGATGCCCTGCGAGTCGATAATCATCTTGCTCAGTTCTGCGTTGCTGCTGTTTGGGAATTCTTTTCTGGTGTTTAGCTTCATCAGTTCCGTATGGTCGAGTTTGCTGAACGAGCCATTGGAATAGCGTATCATGGCCGTAGTGGGAGCTGATGTGTTAAGCAGATAAAGGTTGTTGCCTTGAAGGTCAAACTTCACACCAGAGATAATCTGTGTATTTTTACTGACTCCATTATATGCCTCTATAGGGCTGTTGTCGCTGTTGTAGAACTTCAAAAACTGTCCGTCCTGGTATTCGTAGAGTCCGTTTCTGGCTCCTGCAAAGACGTGGTTCTCGTCCGTAGGGTCTACGTCGAAGCAGAAGGAACCAGTAAAGGAAACACCTGTAGCTTCTGCGATGCCTTCATGCTGGTAGATGGTCCACTCGTTGTTGTTCAGCACCTGTATAGGCTCAGCGTTGCTGTAGTCGCCATTGCAGGTGTAGAGCTTGTTGTGGACGAATTTCATATATCCAAACGTATTGTGCTTGGGTCCGCCAGGCTGGAGGGTCTTGACCAGTTCGATGTTTTCGTCGTAGTCTTTGGTGTCTTGTGTGAAAGAGGGTGCGGCGGTGGCTTCTGTCCAGTTGGACTTGTCGATGAGGTTGTCGCTCATGTTGCCTTGCAGCGCGCCTTGTGCGGTCTGTGCATAGATGGTGTCTTGGCTGATGGTGACGGCATTAATGCGTTGTCCCAGCATGTAGCTCTCGCTGACCTCTGCTCGCTGCACGTTGAGCTTCACGATGCCGAAGCCACAGCAGAGATAGGCATACTGCTCGTGGATGTAGATGTTGTATACGGTCTTGTCGCCAGTAATCACCTTGGAGTAGATGTCGCTGATATTGGTGATGTTGCCGTTGGTCTCTATCAGGTCGATGTTGGTATTGCTGTAGACCACTACCAGCCGCTTGGCCTGCTGGCACCAGCGGATGTGGGTGATATACGTGTCAGAGAGGCCGTTCACCTTGTCGTAGGTGGTGATACTCTGGTCTTGCTTGTTATACTGGTAGAGTCCGTTGGAGGCCAGAACGAAGAGTTCGTTGCCTGCTGCCTGTATCTGTTGCACGTCGTGATAGGCCAGGTAGTTCTTCCATGTTCCTATCTGGGCTGATGACAGATGACAGATGACAGTTAGTAAAAGCAGTGCAATGATTATCTTCTTCATGTTGTGTGGCTCTTAGATTTTCTGTAGATATTCTGCCAGTTTCTTGGTGGCACGGGCGCGATGGCTGATTTGGTTCTTGATGCCTGTACCCAGTTCGGCAAAGGTCTTGTCGTAGCCCTCAGGCTTGAAGATGGGGTCGTAGCCGAAGCCCTCGCCTCCCCTCTTCTCGCGGATTATCTCGCCATTGACAATGCCTTCGAATCTCTGTACCTTTCCGCCTATGATGAGCACGAAGATGGTGCGGAAGCGGGCCTTGCGGTTGTCTTTGTTCTCCAGTTCCTTCAGCAGCTTGCGCATGTTGGCCTCCGAGTCGTGCCCTACCCCACCCGCATAGCGGGCACTGTAGACACCAGGAGCTCCACCCAGGGCTTCTACCTCCAGACCCGTATCGTCAGCAAAGCAGTCGACACGATACTTGTTATACACATACTGAGCCTTCAGCAGGGCATTGTCCTCCAAGGTTTGTCCCTTTTCTGGGATGTCGTCGTGGCAGCCAATGTCGCTCAGCGAGAGTACTTCAAACTTGTTGCCCAGGATTTTCCTGACCTCCATGAGCTTGTTCTGGTTGTTGGTGGCAAATACTATTTTCATCTTTTTCTTTTCTTTCTTTATGCTCACTCTCATCTCGTCGAATCCCTCGCCATAGACACCGATGACGCTCGACTGCGAGACAAAGGCCTGTGGGTCGATCATCTTGATCAGACGGAACATATTGACGCTCTCGTTCTTCTTGGCCAGTATACAGAGCACCTTGCTCCTGCGCCCTGTGTACCATCCGTGTCCGTCGAGGATGGTCACGCCGTGGTTCATCTCCGTGCCTATGGCGTTGGCTATCTCCTGCCATTTCTGGCTGAAGATCATAAACTGCACCGACTGCCGGCGACCGTTCATGATGTAGTCGAGCGTATAGTTCTCCATCGCCATCACGCAGAAGCCAAACATCACCTTGTGGGCGCGCTCCATATAGTCGCCAAACTGTGGGAAGAACATACAGGAGCCAATGATGCAGAAGTCGGCTGCTATCAGCACGTTGCCCAGCGACACGTTGGGGTGGTACTTATTGACGGAGGCAGCAATGATGTCCGTTCCTCCCGTCGAACCGTTATGCAGGAAGACGGTGGCCAGCGCGATGCCCGTCAGCACGCAGCCTATGATCATCGACATGAAGTCCTGCCCTTCGCCCATCAGCTTGAAAGGCAGTCCGTTGGGTTGTTTGGGCATCAGTTCCTGGGCGAACATCAGCATGAAGTAGAGGGTGAAGATGGCGAAGATGGTCTTCATCAGGAACTTCACTCCCAGTATCTTCAGCGCCACTAAGAGCAGCAGTCCGTTGATGATGATATAGGTGTTCTCCAGGTGGAACCCAGTGGCATAGTAGATGATGGCCGACAGACCCGTCACGCCTCCTGCCACTATCTGGTAGGGCATCAGGAACACGGTGAAGGCCACCGTATAGATGGCGAGGCCAAGGGCTATGAAGAGATAGTCCTTGGCTTCGTTCCATATCATCTTGTGCTGTTCAGTCATTTACTTTTTAAATACGATATTCACCATACGCTTAGGCACGATAATCACCTTCAGGATGTCTCCCTCGATGTATTTCTTGGCGCGTTCGTCAGCCAAGACGGCATCCTGGATGGTCTGGTTGTCCGCATCGGCAGCAAATTCCATATCGAAGCGGGTCTTACCGTTGAAGGCCACACCCAACTTCACTGAGTTCTCTACCAGATACTCCTCGTTCCACTTGGGCCACTTCGAGTCGCAGACGCTACCCTCTTCGCCCAGGGCCTCCCACAGCTCTTCAGCAATATGGGGTGCGAAGGGAGCAATGAGAATGACCAGTGTCTTCAAAGCCTCACGGCTCTTGCACTTCTGCTGGGCCAGCTCGTTGACGCAGATCATAAAGGCTGAGATGCTGGTGTTATACGAGAATACCTCGATGTCCTGCGATACCTTCTTGATGAGCTTATGAACGCTCTTCAGATTGTCCTTCGTGGGCTCTGAGTCGTCTACTAACAGCTTGCCTTCAGCATTGTCACGACTATTGCCATAGAACAATGCCCAGAACTTCTTCAGGAAGCGGTGACAGCCGTCAATACCGTTGGTGTCCCAGGGCTTCGACTGCTCCACAGGACCCAGGAACATCTCGTACAGACGCAGCGTATCAGCACCATACTTCTCGACAATCATATCCGGATTGACCACGTTGAACATCGACTTTGACATCTTTTCTATTGCCCAGCCGCACTTGTACTGGCCGTTCTCTAAGATAAACTCGGCATTCTTGTATTCAGGGCGCCAGGCACGGAAGGCTTCGATGTCAAGAATGTCTGCAGAGACGATGTTCACATCCACATGGATAGGCGTCGTGGTGTATTGATCCTTCAGTCCGAAGCTGACGAACTTACCCTTGTCTGCTCCCTCGTCCTCGATACGATAGACAAAGTTGGAGCGGCCCTGAATCATGCCCTGGTTCACCAGCTTCTTGAAGGGTTCGTCCTCGCAAGAGTAGCCTGAGTCGTAGAGGAACTTGTTCCAGAAACGCGAGTAGATGAGGTGGCCCGTAGCATGCTCAGTACCGCCTACGTAGAGGTCGACGTTGCGCCAGTATTCATCCGCATCGCGGCTGACGAGGGCTTTCTCGTTCTTCGGGTCCATATAGCGCAGATAGTAGGCTGAGCTGCCTGCAAAGCCCGGCATCGTGTTCAGCTCCAGGGGGAAGACGGTCTTGTTGTCGATGAGGTCTTTCGATACCACCTTGTCTGTCTTCGTGTCCCAGGCCCATACCTTGGCGCGTCCCAATGGGGGCTCACCCGTCTCTGTGGGCTGGTATTTGTCTATCTCGGGCAACTCCAGCGGCAGGCACTCCTTGGGTATCATGTAGGGCATGTTGTCCTTGTAGTACACAGGGAACGGCTCGCCCCAGTATCTCTGTCTTGAGAAGATGGCATCCCTCAGTCGGTAGTTCACCTTCACGCGACCCAAGCCCTGCTCCGTGACGTATTTCTTGGTGGCAGCGATAGCCTCCTTGACGGTAAGGCCGTTGAGCGAGAACTTGTCTGAAGCAGAGTTGCACATGATGCCGTCTTTGGCGTCGAAGCTCTCCTCGCTGACGTCGGCACCCTCAATCACAGGGATGATGGGCAGTCCGAAGTGCTTGGCGAAGGCATAGTCGCGCGAGTCGTGGGCAGGCACAGCCATGATGGCTCCCGTACCATAGCCCGCCAGCACGTATTCGGCTATCCAGATGGGTATCTTCTCTTCCGTAAACGGATTGATGGCATACGAGCCTGAGAAGACGCCCGTCACCTTGTGGTCCATCTGGCGATCGCGCTCCGTGCGCTTCTTCACGTAGTCGAGGTATTTCTCTACCTCCTCTTTCTGTTCAGGAGTGGTCAGCTGCTGCACGAGGTCGCTCTCTGGTGCCAGCACCATGAAGGTCACGCCAAACATCGTGTCGGCTCGCGTGGTGAAGATGGTGAACTCGCGCAAAGCGGTTTCCCCGCTCTGTCCTTCGCGTGGAGCCACCTTGAACACCACTTCTGTACCCTCTGAGCGTCCTATCCAGTTCCTTTGCGTCTCCTTCAGCGAGTCCGTCCAGTCTATCTCCTCCAGTCCGTCGAGCAGGCGCTGGGCGTAGGCCGACACGCGCAGGCACCACTGGCGCATCTTCTTCTGCACCACGGGATAGCCACCGCGCACACTGACACCGTCCACCACCTCGTCGTTGGCCAGCACCGTACCCAGCTTCGGACACCAGTTCACCATCGTGTCGGCCAGGTAGGCTATGCGGTAGTTCATCAGCACCTCCTGCTTCTTCTTCTCTGAGAACGAGGCCCAGTCGGAGGCGGTGAAGTGCAGCTCCTCAGTGCCCAGGGCGTTGCAGTTCTCAGTGCCCATCAGCTCGAAGTGCTCGATGAGCTTGATGGTGGGTTGTGCCTTTTTCGACGACAGCGAGAAGTAGCTCTTGAACATGCGCTGGAAGGCCCACTGCGTCCACTTGTAGTAGATGGGGTCGCAGGTGCGCACTTCGCGGTCCCAGTCGAACGAGAATCCTATCTTGTCCAGCTGCGAACGGTAGCGGTCTATATTCTCAAACGTGGTCTTCTCCGGATGCTGGCCCGTCTGGATGGCATACTGCTCGGCAGGCAGTCCGTAGGCGTCGTAGCCCATCGGGTTCAGTACGTTATATCCCTGCTGGCGCTTGTAGCGGGCATAGATGTCGGAGGCGATGTAGCCCAGGGGATGGCCCACGTGCAGGCCCGCTCCGCTGGGGTAGGGGAACATGTTCAGCACGTAGAACTTCTTCTTATTCTCGTCCTCCACTACGCGGTAGGTGCCATTCTCCACCCATCGCTTCTGCCATTTCTGCTCAATGTCTCTAAAATTGTATTCCATATCTGTTACTTTTTGTTGTTTCTCTTTCATTTAGCTCTGCAAAGATACAACAAAAAATTGAACCTGCAAAAACTTTTTCATAGAATAACGATGTACCAAGAAAAAGAGCCTGATTCAATTTATTTTTTATCGCGATGTATTTTATTCTATCCCGTCGGAAAAACATTTTCATCACGCTCTGATTTTCTTTTTATTACGTATAAGAGAGATTATTCGAGAAAAATAACTACCTTTGCAGACAAAATATTATTTTTATGGCAAAAAGGGATGGTAATGAGCTCACACCGATGATGAAACAGTTTTTCGACTTCAAGGCGAAATACCCTGAGGCGTTGTTGCTGTTTCGTTGCGGCGATTTCTATGAGACCTATTGCGACGATGCCGTAGTGGCTGCACAGATACTGGGCATCACACTGACACATCGCAACAATGGATATAACAAGGGCGACGAGATGGCGGGTTTTCCGCATCATGCCCTCGACACTTATCTGCCCAAGCTCATCCGGGCTGGCAGGCGCGTGGCCATCTGCGACCAGCTGGAAGACCCCAAGCTGGCCAAGAAGCTCGTCAAGCGTGGCATCACCGAACTGGTGACACCGGGTGTGGCCATGCAGGACACCGTGCTGAACTATAAGGAGAACAACTTCCTCTGTGCCGTCCATTTCGGCAAGGCTGCCTGTGGCGTCAGCTTCCTCGACATCTCGACGGGCGAGTTCCTGTGTGGCGAGGGTACCTACGACTACGTGGAGAAGCTCATTGGCAACTTCCAGCCCAAGGAGGTGCTCTACGACCGTGGGCGCAAGCACGACTTCGAGCGCTATTTCGGTACACGGCTCTGCACCTTCGAACTCGACGACTGGGTGTTTACCGAGCAGACGGCCCATCAGAAGCTCTACAAGCACTTCAACGTCCGTTCGCTCAAGGGATTTGGCATCGACCACCTGAAGAGTGGGGTCATCGCTGCGGGGGCCATCCTGCAATACCTGGAACAGACACTGCATACGCAGATAGCTCATATCACCAGCATCTCGCGCATCGAGGAAGAGCGCTACGTGCGCCTCGACAAGTTCACCGTACGCTCCCTGGAGCTTGTCAATACGATGCAGGAAGACGGCAAGAGCCTCCTCGACGTCATCGACCGCACCGTCAGTCCTATGGGCGGACGACTGCTGCGCCGCTGGCTCGTATTCCCCTTGAAGGACGAGCGGCAAATCAACAGCCGACTCGACATTGTAGACTACTTCTTCCGCGACCCAGACTTCCGTCTTACTATCGACAACCAGCTGCAGCGCATTGGCGACCTGGAGCGCATCGTGTCGAAGATAGCCACCGGGCGTGTCTCGCCTCGCGAGATGGTGCAGCTCAAGACCGCCCTCCATGCCATAGCCCCCATCCGTGAGGCCTGCCTCCAGGCCACAGACCCCCACGGCGATCCTTCCCCCGCTGCTAGTGCGCTCAGCGATCCTTCCCCCGCTGATAGTGCGCACAGCGCTTCCCCCAAGGCCAATAGTGTGGTCAGCGGTTCTCCCGCTGACTCCGCCTCCTCCCTCCGCCTCTTAGGCCAGCGCCTGCATCTCTGCGAAGCCCTGCGCGACCGCATCGAGCGCGAGATACAGAACGACCCCCCGCAGCTGGTGCAGAAGGGTGGCGTCATCCGCGATGGCGTCAGTCCTGAGCTGGACGAACTGCGCCAGATAGCCTACTCAGGCAAGGACTACCTGCTGCAGATTCAGGAGCGCGAGGCGCAGCAGACGGGCATCAACTCGCTGAAGATTGGCTACAACAACGTCTTTGGCTACTATCTGGAGGTGCGCAATACCTATAAGGACAAGGTGCCACCAGAGTGGGTGCGCAAGCAGACACTGGCTCAGGCTGAGCGCTACATCACCCAGGAGCTGAAAGAATACGAGGAGAAAATCCTGGGTGCTGAAGACAAGATCCTCTCGCTGGAGCAGCAACTCTTCAACAGTCTGGTAACAGCTGCCCAGGAGTTCATCTCGCAGATACAGCAGGATGCCAACGTCATTGCCCACCTCGACTGTCTGCTCTCTGCTGCCAAGACTGCCGAGGAACAGCACTATGTGCGCCCCGTCATCTCGACTCAGGACATCATTGATATCAAGCAAGGACGGCACCCTGTCATCGAGACGCAGCTGCCCATTGGCGAGCGATATGTCCCCAACGACATCTATCTCGACTCCGAGCGACAGCAAATCATCATCATCACAGGTCCCAACATGGCGGGTAAGTCAGCCCTGCTGCGACAGACGGCCCTCATCACGCTGTTGGCCCAGATAGGCTCGTTCGTGCCTGCTGAGAGCGCCACAATAGGCTTGGTGGACAAGATATTCACCCGTGTGGGAGCTTCTGACAACATCTCGCTGGGCGAGTCGACGTTTATGGTGGAGATGACGGAGGCCTCGAACATCCTCAATAATGTGACGCCCCACTCGCTGGTGCTCTTCGATGAACTGGGACGAGGCACCAGCACCTACGACGGCATCTCCATAGCCTGGGCTATCGTGGAGTATCTGCACGAGAATCCTAAGGCGCGGGCACGTACGCTCTTCGCCACCCACTATCATGAGCTGAACGAGATGGAGAAAAACTTCTCGCGCATCAAAAACTACAACGTCTCCGTCAAGGAGATGGAGGGAAAGGTCATCTTCCTGCGCAAGCTGGAGAAGGGGGGCAGCGAGCACTCCTTTGGTATACATGTAGCTGAGATTTCCGGCATGCCTAAGAGCATCGTCAAGCGGGCCAACGTCATACTGAAGCAGCTGGAACAAGAAAACTCGCAGGTAGGCACCGTAGGCAAGCCTACTGCTGAGATTGCCCAGAGCCGCGAGGGAATGCAGCTCAGCTTCTTCCAGCTCGACGACCCCGTACTGTCGCAGATACGCGATGAGATTCTGGGACTGGATGTCAACAATCTGACGCCTCTGGAAGCGCTTAACAAGCTCAATGATATCAAGCGTATCGTATCAGGCAAATAGACACTCGCCACTTGCCTCTTACCTTAATTATAAAGGTTATGCTTACACGCTGGGGAGGGTCAGCACAAAGCGCGCTCCCTTGTCGTATTTCTTGTCCAGCTCAAGCGTTCCGCCAAGAAGGCGGGCTGACTTCAGGCAGAGGGTCAGACCAAGACCAAAGCCCTGCTTGAAGCTGTCTTCCTTATAGAAACGCTCAAACACCTTGTCTTGGTTCTCCTTGCTGATGCCCCTGCCGGTATCCGTAACGCTGAACTCCGTACCACCGTTGCCCGCACGCTCTCTGACGCTTAGCTCAACACTGCCCTCTTCTGTAAACTTAAGGGCATTGTTCAGCAACTGTATCAGAATCTTCTCCAGCACCTGCTGGTTGGTCTTGATGGTGTGTCTCTTGTTCAGCAGCGACTTGAAGCTCAGTGTCAGGCGACCATTGTTCTCCTTCTCCAGATTACTCATCAGCTGCTGGCACGTCAGGTTCACGTCTACGATGTCGTTCCTGTCATAGTACTCCTTGCTCTCGCCATCTGCCAGCTCCAGCAGTTCGTTGACAATCTCTGTAATCTGGTTCGTGTTCTTGCTGATGTCGCTGATCATTCTGTTGCGCGATGCTTCGTCCACCTCGTAGGAGGAGTTGGTAATAACCTGTGCAAAGCCCGTGATGATGTTCAGCGGTGTGCGTATCTCGTGACTGACGTGCTCGATGAAGAGCGTCTTCATCCTGTCTGACTCCTTGGCATGGTCCAGCGCTATCTCCAGCTCCTGGTTCTTTTTCTGCAGACGCTTCTGGTAGGCCCTGCGCGTGAGATGGCGCCAGATGAGCAGACCCAAACCCGTCAGCAGCAGCACGATGACGGCAGCAAGCCACATCTCGCGCTCCTTGGATGCCTGTTCGTTCAGCTTGGCAATACCCAGCTCGGCATTGATCTCGTTGATGTTGTTGAACAGCATATCGCTATTCAGCGAGTCACGCAGGTCGCGACGCTTCTCTACCTCACGCATGGCCAGCTTCTCCAGACCCAGGATCTGATAGGCCTTGATGCGAATGTCCAGCTGGTTCAGGTTGTCGGGTTGCAGAGTGTCGCTCCTGATGATGGCCAGCACATTGTCGAGATTGCCTTCAAACACCTCATGCATCAGCTCCATCGACTTCAGGCCATAGTCATTGACTTTTGGGTACTTCCTCCGATGGTCCAACAACTCCTTGTAGGCTGTTGCAAACTTCCGCTTGTCTTCCATGAAGAAGCATATCTGCCCCTTCAGTATCAGGTAGACATTATAGAAACTGGCATTGTTGCGCACCATGCTACCAAAGAGCTCGTTCCATTTCCAAGCCTCCTTGGGTTCACGGGTAGACTTCAGGTCTGCCAGTCGCGAATAGATGCTGATCACGGAGCCTGTGTCCTTCAGGTTGGCGTTGTCCAAGGCCTCGCGATAGTATTTATCTGCCATACGGTAGTTGCCTCTGGAGTCGAAGATGGAACCAAGCACCGTATAGACTACCTGATACTGTTTGATACCGTCTTTCTTCATGTCCTCCAGCGTACTGTTGGCCTTCTTGATGGCGCGGTAGTTATAGCCACGCTCTGAATCGTAGAGCGCCTCGTTGATTCGTACCTTATAATAAGAGTCCAGATTGCCTTGCTCCTGATAGTAAGCCTTCATCTTCTCTGAAACCTCAAAGAACTCTGCCTCCCTGTTGGGCTCGTTATAGAGTTTCAGATACCTCTCGCGCAAGTGCTGAAAAGCGGTGTCTGGCTGTTCCTGGGCTAGGGTAGGGAGGAACAGCAGCAGTAGGAAGGAGAGGATGAGGCTTTTAGTCATAACGGAAAGGTTAGCTTTTATCAGAGTAGTTAGCTTTTGAATTATACAGAGTTGTTAGGTCTTGACCCTTTTGCTCCTTATCATACATATCAGACCCACGATGACAAATGGTATGGAGAGCAGCTGGCCCATATCCAAAGGCATTGACGCCTCGAAAGCTTCTTGTATCTCCTTGGTGTACTCAATGAAGAAGCGGAAGGTGAAGATATAGAAGAGGCAGAAGCCAAAATACCACCCTGTGCCAATCTCTGGCAGGTACCATCCCCGAGACTCACCGGTTCTCGGGGTCCCTCCCTTCTTATGGAGCCACCACATGATGAAGAACAGCACCCCATAGGCTATCGCCTCGTAGAGCTGTCCAGGATGGCGAGGCTGCATATCCACACGCTCGAAGATGAATGCCCAAGGCACATCGGTGACCTTGCCTATAATCTCTGAGTTCATCAGGTTGCCCAGGCGGATGAAGCATGCCGTGCTGCCTGTGGCAATAGCGATATTGTCCAGCACTCTCCAGATGCTGAGCTTCGTGCTGCGCACATACAGCCAGAGGGCTATAATCAGTCCCAGCGTACCTCCGTGCGAAGCCAGACCTTGGTAGCCCACATACTTCCAGTCTCCGTCTGCCAGAAAGCGGATAGGCACGAACATCTCTATAAAGCCCTTTACGGAGGTCAGGAAATGGTCGGGTTCGTAGAAGATGCAATGTCCCAGTCGGGCACCCAGCAGGATGCCTATGAAGCAGTAGATGAACAAGGGGTCGAACAGCTCGTCCTTGATTTTCTGCTCTTTATAAAGTCTCTTGACGATGAGATAGGCCAATGCTAATCCCACCAGCCAGCATAAGCCATACCAGCGGAACGGACCAAAGCCCTCGCTAGGATTCCAGGTGATAAAGAGAAAATCGTTCATAGCTCTTTTTTTCTAGTTTTTACTAGTTATACTAGTCGTACTAGCTTTTTTAGTCTCTTTCTAAACATTGAAGCGGAAGTGCATGATGTCGCCATCCTGAACTACATAGTCCTTTCCTTCTATTCCCATCTTACCAGCCTCGCGCACAGCAGCCTCTGAGCCATACTGGATGTAGTCGTCGTACTTGATGACCTCAGCACGGATAAAGCCTTTCTCGAAGTCTGTGTGGATGACGCCAGCGCACTGAGGGGCCTTCCAGCCCTTCTTGTAGGTCCAGGCCTTCACCTCCATCTCGCCAGCGGTGATGAAGGTCTCCAAGTTCAGCAGGGCATAGGCTTTCTTGATGAGGCGGTTGACACCACTCTCTTCCAACCCCAGCTCCTCAAGGAACATCTGCTTGTCTTCATACGACTCCAGCTCAGCAATGTCTTCCTCCGTCTTGGCGGCTATCACCATCGCTTCTGCTCCTTCTTCTTTTGCCAGAGCCTCTACCTTTTGGGTAAAGGCGTTGCCACTCTTAGCATCTGATTCGCTTACATTGCAGACATACAGCACAGGCTTGGCTGTCAGCAGGAAGAGGTTCCTGGCGCAGTCTTGTTCCTCCTTGCTCTCGAAGTCTACTATACGGGCATTCTTGCCCTGCTCCAGCACTTCCTTATAGGCTTTCAGCACTGTCACCTCTACCTTTGCCTCCTTGTTGCCTGCTGCTGCTGCCTTCTCCGTCTTGGCCAGACGCGACTCGATGGTCTCCAGGTCTTTCAGCTGCAGCTCGGTGTCGATAATCTCCTTGTCGCGGATGGGGTCGATGGTGCCATCCACATGGGTGATATTCTCGTCCTCGAAACAGCGCAGCACATGAATGATGGCATCTGTCTCACGGATGTTTCCCAAGAACTTGTTTCCCAAGCCCTCACCCTTCGAGGCACCCTTCACCAGTCCGGCTATGTCTACAATCTCGCAGGTAGCAGGCACGATGCGTCCTGGGTGTACCAGCTCGGCCAGTTTCGTCAGACGCTCGTCAGGAACGGTAATGACACCTACGTTGGGTTCTATTGTACAAAAAGGAAAATTGGCTGCCTGAGCTTTGGCGCTTGACAGGCAGTTGAACAAGGTAGACTTACCCACGTTGGGTAGTCCCACAATACCACATTTTAATGACATGTCTTCTTAATAAACGTTTATTTTGCCTGCAAAGGTACGAAATGCTAAGCGAAATGCCAAACGATAGTCCCAATTATTTGTAATATCTGTCTGATAAAGCCCTGAGTTCTCTGGCCTGAGAAAAATTACTGGGCTACCAGGGAGACGGCAAAACCGCCTCCCGGTGCGCCCTTCAGTTTCAGCACGTCCTTCGCAGTAACCACACGACGGGTGATGGTATAGGCCTTGGGGTTGTGCTCATAATGAGCATCCTTGGCATCTGCGTAAATCGTGCAGAGGTACTTTCGTCCCTTGTCCAGGAATTTGAGCGAAATGGTGCTCTGGTGTCCGTCTTCATTGCACTTGCCTCCGATGAACCAGTTGTCTGTACCCTTGGCCTTGCGGGCCACGGTAATATAGCGGGCGGGCTCTGCTTCGAGGTAGATGCTCTCGTCCCAGTCGCAAGCTACGTCGCGAATGAACTGGAAAGCATCGTCGTACTTCTCGTAGTGTTCAGGCAGGTCGGCAGCCATCTGCAGTGGGGAATACATGGTGAGGTAGAGCGCCAGCGAGCCAGCAATGGTGATACGGGCCCATGAGGTGTTGTTGCTCCAGGTAGAGAGCTTGGTCTCGAAGATTCCTGGGGTATAATCCATCGGACCTCCCTGCAGGCGGGTGAAGGGCAGGATGCACGTGTGGTTGGGGTTGGAGCCTCCAAAAGCCTCGTACTCAGTGCCTCGGGCCGACTCACCACCTACCAGGTTGGGATAGGTGCGACAGAGTCCAGTCGGACGCGTTGCCTCGTGCGAGTTCACCATGATGTGATGCTTGGCAGCCTCTTTGATGACATAGAGGTAGTGGTTATTCATCGACTGCGAGTAGTGGTGGTCGCCACGAGGGATGATGTCGCCCACATAGCCTGTCTTCACAGCATCGTAGCCATAGTGGTTCATCAGTTCATAGGCAGCCTTGATGTGGCGCTCGTAGTTCTGGGTCGAGCTGGAGGTCTCGTGGTGCATCAGCAGCTTGACACCCTTGGAGTGGGCATACTCGTTCAGCATCTTGATGTCGAAGTCGGGGTAGGGGGTCACGAAGTCGAATACATCGCGTTTCCACTTGTTGGCCCAGTCTTCCCATCCAACGTTCCAACCTTCGACAAGCACCTGATCCAGCCCGTTCTTGGCTGCGAAGTCAATGTAGCGCTTCACCTTCTCGTTGTTGGCAGCGTGGCGTCCATGAGGCTTCACCTTCTGCCAGTCTGTCTGGTCGAGCTTGATGCTGGGGAAGTCATCGGTATAGTGCCAGTTCGACTTGCCTACTATCATCTCCCACCATACACCACAGTACTTGGTGGGATGAATCCAGGAGGTGTCCTCCAGCTTACAAGGTTCGTTGAGGTTGAGGATGAGGTTCGACGACAGCATGTCGCGGGCATCATCGCTGACGATGATGGTGCGCCAGGGGGTCTCACAGGGGGTCTGCATACAGCCTTTCAGACCTGTGGCATCAGGCGTCAGGTGACTGACAAAGGTGAAGGGCTTGGGCAGCGGGTAGGGTGAGGGTTGAGGATGGGGAGTATAGGTGTTGCTATTGCCTTCGAGCTTGGTAGTGAGTGCACGGGTCTGTGCATCTACCAGCTCCAGGTGCATGGTGGCATAGTCCAGGCAGGCTGCCTCGTGCAGGTTGATGTAGAGTCCGTCCTGGGTCTTCATCTGCAGCGAGGTCTGCACACCAGTAGGCGAGAAGACGGCTACGCTGGAGTTACCCCAGTTGACAGCCTGCTGGAAGCGACCTCTGATTTCTGAGAGACGCGTCTCCTGGGTCTCCTGCTCCTGGGTGTCGTAGTCACCAGGCAGCCACCAGGCGGTATGGTCGCCAGCCATCGCAAATTCCGTACGCTCCTCACGGATGAGGAAGTAGTCGAGCTCTTTCTGCTGTGGAAACTCATAGCGGAAGCCTACACCATCGTCGTAGACGCGGAAGCGCAGCAGCATTTCCCGCTGTTCCGCTTGTTGCTGGAGTACAGCAACATACTCGACATAGTGATTCCTGATATTCTTCGTTTCACCCCAAACAGGCTGCCACGTTTCATCGAAAGTGGATGTCTGCTCGTTCTTCAGCGTGAAGCCGTCCATCAGGTCGGTCTCCTTCAGTCCTTTCGTAGCGTGCTTGTCTTTGGCCAGCTCCAGTCCCAGGTGTGAGGGGAGAATGACATCGCGGCCTTTGTAAGTCACGCTATAGACAGGTCGCCCTTGTTCAATATCGAAGCTGAGTACTATATTGCCATTAGGCGACTTGGTTTCCGTGGCCCATGCTGTCAGAGGCAGCAAGAGCATAGTTAAGAATAAGTTTCTGCGTTTCATATTTATTTTCTTCCGCTTTGTGTAATCAATGTCTTGATGGTATTGTTGAATTCGTCTGCCTGCATCAGCTGTTCTATGGTGAGATGCATGCGATAGCGCCAGTAGTGTCTTGGATTGGCGGGAATATTGATGCGTTCGCCGTTGGGGTCAGGCAGGCGCAGCTTCTCATCAATAGAGAGCCAGTCTTGCAGTGACAACAGGCAGAGCATGCTGGGAGAGGTGAGCTGGCGGCTGATGATGTCCTTAGCCAGCCATCCTGGCAGAGGGTGAGGGGCTACAGAGTCCCATCCTCGGCGAAGCGATACGCTGTAGTATTCCTGTGTGCGCTCCAGGTCTTCGTCCCACCACTGTCGCAGTGGAGCCATATCGTGGGTGGAGAAGGTAATCACGCTGCGGTAAGGGATACGCTTCAGTTTGCTAAAGCGCAGTGACGGATCCTTGGGCATCGTCTGAATCTCAAGCGACAGGATGCGCAGCTGGTCCATCACCCAGGGTACGCAGTCGGGTACCATACCGAGGTCTTCGGCACAGCAGAGCATGCGGGTGGCTTGTGTCAGTAGGGGCAGCTTCTTCATGGCCTCCTGATACCAGAACTGGTTGTTGCGACGGTAGAAGTAGTCGTTGTAAAGGCGGTTGAAGTTATATTTCTGTCCTTCGTCCAGCTGTTCATAGGCCTGTTGATACTGTACGGCAATACGTGGATGCCAGCGGTCCTGGCGTTTGTGGTCTACCAAGAACAGACCTTCGTTGAACTCCACTCCATAGGCGGCAATCTCCTCTTTGCTCAGTCCGAGGGCAGGAGAGAACTGCCCCATCAGTCCAGACTTCTCTGGTACAGGAATCTCCCAGATGCGGAAGAATCCCAGCACGTGGTCGATGCGGTAGGCATCGAAATACTGTGCCATCTTGCGGAAGCGACGCACCCACCACGAGCAGCCGTCCTTCAGCATTTCGTCCCAGTTGTAGGTGGGGAAGCCCCAGTTCTGTCCATCGGTAGAGAAAGCATCGGGCGGTGCACCAGCCTGTCCGTTCAGGTTGAAGTATTTGGGTTCCACCCAGGCTTCCACTCCATCGCGCGAGATACCGATAGGAATGTCGCCTTTCAGGATGACACAGTGTTTGCGGGCGTAGTCGTGGGCCTCGCGCATCTGCTGGTCGAGGTTATACTGCACATAGCACCAGAAGTTGATAGTCTTCTTGTCTTTGAAACTCTTTTTCTGGGTATTTTCAACGGTAGCCTCCTTAGGCCATTCTCCGAAGACAGCCGTACCATACAGGTCGCGATAGTAGCAGAATGCTGCGTAGGGCAGCAGCCACTCCTTATTATCCTCGTAGAACTGCTTGTACGAAGCTCGTGTGCTTACCATACGCCACTCCTGGTCGAACAGCTCATGCAAATAGTCCATCTTGGCCTGGAACATACGCTCGTAGTCTATCTGCGGCAGGGCATTCAGTTCCTGGCGCAGCTGTTCGAAGTGAGCTTTCTTTTCTTTGTCCTTCAGATCAGGCAGTTGACGGAAGTCAGTATATTGCGGATGCAGGGCGTAGATGCTGATAGAATTGTAGGGATAGGAGTCCTGCCAGGTTTTGGTCATGTTGGTGTCGTTGATGGGCAGCACCTGCAGGACGCGTTGGCTGGTCTTGTCCACCCAGTCAATCATCAGCTTCAAGTCGCCAAAGTCGCCCACGCCAAACGAACCCTCACTGCGCAGCGAGAAAATAGGCACCACGCATCCTGCACCCTTCCAGGGGTAGATGGGGAAAAAGGCCTTCGACAGCTCATAGACCACCACCTCGCCTACTCCCAGTTCTGGCAAGACGATGGAGCGGTTGTCGCCCTGTTCCCAGAGCGGTGTGTAGTCGGGTTCCGTATCGAGGATGATGAACTTAAATTCGAAGCGTCCTGCCGGAAGCTGGTTGGCATCCAGGCTGACCACCCACTCGTTGCTCTGGTGTTCTGTCATCGTGACAGCCTTCTTGATGTCCCAAGCTCCCAACACCTGAGGCTCACCCACGATAGACAGTCGCTCGCCCCGTCGAAGCTGGGGGGCACGTACCTTCAGTCGGACAGTGCGCTGATAATCTGTTGAAGTGCTCAGCGAACGCTCGCGAGCCAGCACACAGTCGGTGAAGGCAGAGCTGTACAAAAAAGCGTCTTCAGGAATGTCCTGCCAGTGGTCGTAGACGATGTAACAAAGACCCTTTTGGGCTGCAAACTCTAGGCGGTGAGGCTCCATCAGCCATTCGTGGCGCACCTCTTCTTCACCGCGATGCAGGCTGTAATAGTAGTTGATATACGTTCCTGGCTGGAACGTCTTGCTCAGTTCACATGTCCAGTGCTGACCATCGAGGGTACATAACTTGTGCTTGGTAGGTTTTGCTGTCTCGTCCGCAGGAAGGATGTTCAGTATCAGCTCCTCGCCAAAAGTAGTCTGATATTCAATATTAAAACAGATTTTCATAGTTTTATAGAATTGATAGTTTATATTTTAGTGCAATCGTTTGCATCTTTTGATTTCTTATCATTAATGATGCTGACGCAGCAGGCTCCCAAGACGAATGCAACACCAGCCACAATCATCATTGTAGACTGATGGCCACCCACCAGCGTAAGGATGCTTCCTCCGCAGATAGCAGCTATAATCTGAGGCAGACAGATGGTACCATTGAACAGTCCTAGGTAAGCACCCATGTGTCCGTAGCCCTGCAGGGCGTTAGTAACAAAGGTGAAAGGCATAGCCAGCATAGCAGCCCAGCCACAGCCAATCAGCAGGAAAGGCACAATCTGTCCGTACATATCAGGTACAAAGGGAATGAGGATGAACCCCAGACCACCCAGCAGCAGACTGACAGCATAAGCTATCTTCGTGTTCTTAAAGCGTGGTAGCAGCGTAGCCCACACAACAGACCCCATAGCCTGAATGGCATAAAGCACACCCGTCCAGTTGGCTGCCTCCTGATAGCTGGTGGTGGTGGGGTCGATAGTATCCCAGACAGTCTCAGAGACAGCATCTACCACGTAGGTCCACATATACAGCATGCCGCCCCAGCAGAAGAACTGCACCAGTCCTACTTTCCAGAACGTAGCGGGAGCGTTCTTCAGCAGCGTAAACCAGTTGGCGCTCTCTTCTTTCTCCTCTGCTACAGGGTTATACGCTGCATATTCCTGCGGATTCCACTCCTTTACCTTTAAGGTAGTATAGATAACGCAGGCAATCAGGATGGCAGCACCGATATAGAATGACCAGATGACCGAGTCAGGCACGACACCCTCTTCAGCTACGTTCTGTACGCCAATCCACGTCAGCACGAAGGGGAACAGGAATCCCACCACCGACCCTGCATTGCACAGGAACGACTGTATGCTGTAGGCCTTGGCCTTCTGCTCCTCGTTCACCATATCGCCCACCAGCATCTTGAAGGGTTGCATCGCCATGTTGATGCTGGTGTCAAGCAGCATCAGGGCTATCAGTCCGAAGATGAGTGCTGCCGACACAGTCAAATGCAGCGAGCCGGCATTGGGCAGCAGGCACATCACTGCAACAGCCACCAATGCTCCTACAAATAAATAAGGTATGCGACGTCCGAAGCGGGTCCACGTCTTGTCTGACAGTGTGCCTACTATAGGCTGTACCAGAATGCCCATCAGCGGAGGCAGTATCCAGAAGAAACTCAGCGAGTGGGGGTCGGCACCCAGCGTACGGAAAATACGCGATATGTTGCCAGACTGCAGGGCATAGGCAATTTGAACACCAAAGAATCCGAAACTCAGGTTCCAGAGACTCCAAAACGGTAGATTAGGTTTTTGTTTCATAGTCTTATATAACTTACATTTTTCATTTTTCATCTTTCATCTCACCTCGTTGTGCCCCTGATAATCAGTCGTGTACGTACAATGCGTCGCTCGGCCTTATCGATGGGTATGACTCCCTCCGCATGCCCTATTAGGATGTCGGCAGCCTCTTCGCCCACCTTCATGCCTCGCTGTTCAACGGTGGTCAGCATAGGATCACAAGCTACTGCACGCTGTCCGTTGGTAAAGCCACAGATGCTGATGTCTCTGGGTATCTTGAATCCCAAGCGCTTGGCTGTATACAGGATACCGATAGCCGTATCGTCGTTGACAGCGAAGAATCCGTCAGGCGCGATGCCGCCTTTCAACAGTTCTGGAGTGATGGCCTCTGCATCGGTGCGGTTGTCGCAGATGCGCGTCAGCGACTCATCGTAGCTCAGTCCAGCTTTCAGCAGTGCATCCTTATAGCCATTGAAGCGGTTTTTCGAAATCTCCAGCGTGAACGCAGAGCCATAGAAAGCTATTCGTCGGCAGCCTGTCTCAATGAGATAGGTGACAGCATTGAAGGCTCCCATATAGTCGTCCACCACCACACGGCTGGCGTTCACGCCCGTACATATCCTATCGTAGAACACCAGCGGCACTCCCTCGTCTATCAGACGCTGGAAATGGTCATACTTATGCGTATCCTTGGCCTGCGAGACGATGATGCCGCACACCTTGTTCTCGTAGAACGACTGGCAGATGCGCACCTCCCGCTCGTATTGTTCGTTGCTCTGTGCCACCATGATACGGTAACCACGGGCTGACGCCTCTTCCTCGATGCCTGCCAGCACGGAAGAGAAGTAGAAGTGGGTGAACTCAGGAATGATGACGCCAATGACCTTCATGGGTTGTATGCGCGAGTAGCGCAGCGACTCAGCAATGACGTTGGGCGTGAAGTTGTGCTCGCGGGCATACTGCTGTATGGCAGCCCTGCGCTCTGCAGAGATGCGTGGCGAGTCCTTCAAGGCGCGCGACACGGTAGCCACCGAGGTTCCAAACTCGCGGGCTATGTCTTTCATTGTTAATGGCGTCTTCTCTTTCATCGGTTCGTAGTCTTCTGAGTGCAAAGGTATTGAAAAGTTTCTTTTGTTGTTTCTCTACCTTATTCATTTTAAAAGTTTCTGTCGTGCAAACGTTTGCATTACACTATTAACGCTTTTGTGTAAAAAAAAGTATTAACGAATCGAAAGAATTCCTACCTTTGCACCGAAATTGATTTATATCAACAACATACCTGAGATTTTTGAGAACTTAAATAATATACTAACTTTTAAAAATTAAATTGATGAAGCAGGTAAACATTAAAATGCCACTTAGGATGTTAGTCCTGATGCTAGGACTTTTCCTATCGGTAGGAGCCTTTGCACAGATTGATGTCAGAGGCCATGTTAAGGATGCTCAGGGCGAAGCCATCATCGGTGCTACCGTACGAGTAGCAGGCACACAGACCGCTACCGTTACTGACTTCGATGGTAACTTCATCTTGAAGGCAAATCAAGGTGCTGACATCAGCATCAGCTATGTGGGTTATCAGACCCAGACCGTCAAGGCTGCCCCCACGCTGGAGATCACTCTACAGGAAGATGCCACCATGCTGAACGATGTTGTCGTCATCGGTTATGGTGCTGTCAAGAAGAGCGACCTGACGGGTTCGGTAGCAGCACTGAAGCCCGACTCCAAGAACAAGGGTCTTGTGGTCAACCCACAGGACATGTTGGCTGGTAAGGTGGCAGGTGTCAATATCACGAGCAACGACGGTGCACCAGGCTCTGGAGCACAGATTCGTATTCGTGGTGGTTCGTCGCTCAACGCCTCTAACGACCCTCTAATCGTCATCGACGGACTGGCTATGGACAACGAGGGCGTGAAAGGTCTTAACAACCCATTGTCAATGATCAACCCACAGGACATCGAGTCGTTCAACGTGCTGAAGGATGCTTCGGCTACGGCTATCTATGGTAGTCGTGGTTCTAATGGTGTCATCATCATCACCACCAAGAAGGGACGCAAGAACCTGAAGCCTACCATTTCCTATTCAGGCAGTGTGACGGCCAGCTTCCGCCAGAAGTCGCTGAAGGTGATGAATGGTGACGAGTATCGCGAGTTCATTACTAATATGTATGGCACGGAAAGCATTCCCTACAGTGCTCTGGGAACAGCCAATACCGACTGGCAGGACCAGATCTACCAGACTGGTATCAGCACCGATCATAACATCACTGTATCGGGTGCCTTCAAGAACCTGCCCTACCGTGTGTCATTGGGTTACACCAACCAGGAAGGTATCCTGAAAACCTCCAGCTTCGAGCGTTACACAGCCTCGCTGAACCTCAATCCTTCGCTCTTCAACGACCACCTGACCATCAACCTGAATGCAAAGGGTATGTTTGCCAAGACGAAGTATGCCGACACAGGCGCAGTCAGTGCTGCTGTCTACTTCGACCCCACACAGGATCCCCACAACTATACCTCAACCTACCACAAGAACCTCTTAGGCAGCAGTCTGGATCAGACCCTGAAGAATCTGGGCAACTACTTCCAGTGGCCTGTAGCCGCTGACTATGAGGGCGACACCTCTTGGCCCTATACCTTCAATGGTGTGGCCAACATGCCCAACCCACTGGCCTTGCTCTACGGACGCGACGAGCACGCCAACAGCCGCTCGTTCATCGGCAGTGCAGACATCGACTATAAGATTCACGGCTTCGAGGACCTCCGCCTGCACGTCACCGCTGGTGCCGACATCTCGGAAGGTAAGCAGTACACCGACAACCAGCCTTGGTACACAGGCTCTATCTATTACGGCAGTCACGGACGCGACCGCATCCTGAAGCGCAACCTTCAGCTCTCTGCTTATGCACAGTATTTTAAGGACTTTGCCAAGTATCATCACTTCGACATTATGGCAGGTTATGAGTGGCAGCACTTCTGGCGCGACCAGCATAACGACTATGTGGGCTACTATCCTACTACCAGCCCCAAGTATGACTCGACACCCGACCACGCTCGTCCTCATACGCCTTACTACTTCACCACCGACAACTATCTGGTATCGTTCTTCGGACGAGCCAACTATACGCTGCTCGACCGCTACATGCTGACAGCTACCGTACGTCGCGATGGTACCTCACGCTTCAAGGACCACTGGGCAACGTTCCCCTCGTTCGCCTTCGCCTGGAAAGCCAACGAGGAGCCGTTCCTCAGAAGTGCCAAATGGCTCTCCGACCTGAAGGTTCGTCTCAGCTATGGTGAGACCGGTCAGCAGGCCGGTGCCGTGCCTGACTACAGCTGGATAGCTACCTACTCGAAGAACACAGGCACCGACAGTGCCTATCCCGTAACAGGCGATGGTACGCTGTATCGTCCTGACAATTATACTCCTTCGCTGAAGTGGGAGACCACCACCACCTATAACATCGGTCTCGACTGGGGCATCCTCAATCAGCGACTCTCTGGTTCTATCGACTTCTACAAGCGCAAGACCACCGACCTGCTGAACTATGCTCCCACCAAGGCCCTCTCGGCTTACCGCAACCAGGCTTGGCAGAACATCGGTTCGCTCGAGAACAAGGGTATCGAGGCCAGTATCAGTTGGAAGGCCATCCAGAGCAAAGAGTTCTACTGGGTGCTCGACTATAACATCACCTACAACAAGAACGAGATTACCGACCTGAGCGGTGTGTCTGAGGATGGCTCGCCCGTTCCCAACACGGGCATCAAGATTGGTACCGACCGCTATCTCGAGTATCAGCAGGTGGGACACCCCATCAACTCGTTCTATGTGTTCCAGCAGGCTTACGACACCAACGGCAAGCCCATCGAGAACGCTGTTGTCGACCGCAATGGCGACGGACAAATTACCCAGGCCGACAAGTACTTCTACAAGAGTCCCGCAGCACCTGTCACGATGGGTCTGAGCTCGCGCATGGAGTGGAAGAACTGGGACTTCGGCTTCTCGCTGCGCGCCAGCCTTGGAAACTATGTCTACAACAACAACGAGCAGGGTATGGCCAACGTCAATCCTACGGAGGTCTGGAAGAGCTCGCTGCTCTATATGAACAACTACACCTACGAGGCTGTGAACCGCAACTGGCAGACCTATCAGATCACCTCACAGCTCTCCGACTTCTATGTGCACAACGCATCGTTCCTGAAGTGCGACAACATTACCATCGGCTATTCGTTCAAGACGCTTGACGACTATCTCAATGGTCGTGTATATCTCACTTGCTCTAACGTGTTTACCATCACGAAGTACGATGGTTTGGATCCTGAGGTGGCCAACGGTTTCGACAGCAACATGTATCCGCGACCCATGTCCTTCATCCTCGGTCTCAACCTCAACTTCTAATCCGCAACTATTTATAATTCAAGGAATAAAGTCATGAAAAGAATCATCAAGAATATAGTTCCCGTAGCAGCTCTCATGCTGCTTGGAATGACTTCCTGCACCAAGGACCTAGATGTGACGCCATTGGATCCCAACATGGATACATCGGTCAACTACGAGGGCCTGTTCAATAAGTGCTATGCCACTATCGCTATGGCTGGTAACGGAGGTGGCAACGGCGACTGCGACATCGACGGTATCGATGGTGGTACCTCAGGTTATGTGCGCCAGATGTGGAACTCCAACGAGCTGCCCACCGACGAGGCCATCAACGGATGGGGCGACGACGGTATCGAGCAGTCGTGCTTCAACACCTACGACGAGTCTCACCCCATGCTCAACGGCTATTTTGCACGTCTTACCACCAGCATCACCTACTGCAACCAGTATCTGGCCGTAGCAGCCGACCACGATGCAACGATGACGGCGGAGATTCGCTTCCTGCGCTGTCTGCACTACTATCTGCTGATGGATGCCTTCGGCCGCGTACCGTTTGCCGAGACCCTCTCTACTCCTGTGATCTACAGCCGCGAGCAGATATTCAACTGGCTCGTCACTGAGCTGACTGAGAACGTCGAGCCCTACCTCTCTGAGGCCAAGCCCAAGAAGTCGACTGAGGCCGGCTACGGACGTGTAGACAAGGCTGCTGCCTGGCTGCTCCTGTCGCGACTGTATCTCAACGCTAAGGTGTATATCGGTCAGGAACACTGGGCCGAGGCTGCCACCTATGCCAAGAAGGTGATGGATTCTGCCTACAAGCTCCACACCACTGGTTCCAACGGCTGGAGTGCCTATCAGATGCTGTTTATGGGTGACAACGGGGAGACCGATGCTGCCTATGAGGCCATCTTCCCCTTGCTACAGGACGGTCTGCGCACTACTTCATGGGGTACATCACAGTTTCTCTCGGCTGGTAGCTTCGATGCCGACATGCATGCCAACCCCAACGATCCGGAAGGCACCAACGGACTCTCTGGTCAGGTGTGGGGCGGCAACCGCACTCGTCCACAGCTCATACAGAAGTTCTTCCCCAACCTCGACGCACCTCAGGTACCTTCTTACCAGATGCCTATCGTAGCAGGCGACGACCGTGCCATCTTCGACGGTGTGGGCCGCGAGATTAACAACCTCGACCGTGCCACCTTCAAGAACGGATACGCTGTGGCTAAGTTCATCAACTACAAGAGCGACGGCAGCGCAGGACACGACGCAACGTTCATCGATACCGACTTCTTCTTCTTCCGCAAGGCCGAGGCCTATCTCACCTATGCTGAGGCTACAGCACGTCAGAACGGCGGTACGGCAACAGCCGAAGGCATCCAGGCCATCAATGCCCTCCGCTCACGTGCTCACGCCACACAGCGCAGTGGCTACTCGCTCAACGACATCCTTGACGAGTGGGCCCGCGAGTTCTACTTCGAGGGACGTCGCCGTGTAGACCTCATCCGCTTCGACAAGTTTGGCGGCAACACTGACTATACTTGGCAATGGAAGGGCGGCACCTATGCCGGACGCAACTTCGACAGCTATCGCAACATCTATGCTATCCCCGCTGCTCAGCTGCCTACCTACAACAACGAGCAGAATCCTGGTTACTAATGCAAACAGTAAAAAAGTATAACGATTATGAAGAATATATTTAAGTCATCCCTACTGCTGCTGAGCAGTATATGTCTGCTGGCCGCTTGTGCTGACGACAATGACTCCAATCCTACGCTCACGATGCCGACCACGTTCCAGCTGAACACACCGGCATTCTCACAGGCCGTTACCGACTTGAGTGCTTCTTCTGCACTGCCCTTCACCTGGTCGCAGCCCGACTATGGCGGCTTCCCCGTTGCTGCCCAGTATCAGATGCAGTTCTCGTTCAACCAGAGCTATACCGTATCTGTGGCCGAGGCCCAGGCTGACGAGACAGGAGCCACCAAAGCCGACTATGTAGCCCTCGACCAGATTTATAATGGTTGCTCAGGCACTGTCAACACATCGCAGCTGGCCAAGGGACTGATGCAGATTGCACAGTGGTCCAGCGACGAGGTGCCAGCCTCGGTTACCATCTATGCGCGTCTGGTGGCCGACTATGCAGGCAGCGAGATTTATTCCAACATTGTACCCATCATCGTGCGACCTTACTATGTAGAGCTGAAAGATGCTGATCCTGTGCTCTGGTACCTCGTAGGCGACTGTATTGCCGACGGTTCGTGGGGCAACAATGCCGACGGTGTGGGCAAGACCCTGCTGCCGCTGAGTCCTATCGAGGGTCAGGAGTACGACAAGGCCACAGGTACAGGTATCATCGGCTACACGGGTTACTTCCCCGCTGGTGGTCAGTTCAAGATGATCCAGACTCCTGGCAGCTGGGACGTCCAGCTCAACTACTCCAACATCACCAAGGGCAGCGAACTGGCCGACGACCTGGATGGCGACAACCATAACATCGGCATCAAGACAGCCGGCTACTACACCGTCAAGGTAGACACCAAGTCGGACAAGGTGACGATAGAGGAATATACAGGCAGCGTCAAGACCTTCGACGGTATGGCCATTGCTGGTACGTTCAACGACTGGGGCGACACTGCTATGAACCCCAGCACCACCAATGCCGAGAACCACGACTGGTACATCACGCAGTCGCTTGATGCCGGTGCCAAGATCAAGGTCAAGCAGGCAGGCTCCTGGGACTTCAACAAGGGTGGCTCTTTCGTCAACCTCAGCAATGGCATGTATGTCTACGGTGTCAGTGGCGGCGACGATCTGATTGTTGAGGAGGCTGGCGAATACCTCATCCTCTTCAACGACATCACGGGCTTCATCCGCTTCATCAAACAGTAGTATCATCACTTAAAAGAGTAAACGATTATGTTCAAGAAGATATTATATGCACTTACACTGATGGCCGTCGTGGCATCGTGTAAAGATGATTATAAAGACTGGGCGAAGCCTCTGAGCAATCCAGAGGAACCCGCACAGAGTGTATCGTTCACCGTGAGCAATGCTCCTGATGTGAACTACGACGGACTGACAGCTGACAGCGTACAGCTGTTCATACCTAACACCTCTGTCACAACAGGGGCAACCCCCGTTAACCGCTACGATGTCAAGCTCTACAACGACGACCAGACGGTCAGCGCTGAGCTTCATATCGGCAATGACGATGCTAAGATACCTGCCAGCGAGCTGAAGGACATCGTCGAGAAGCTGTATGGCAAGCGTCCGGTGGCCCGCAATGTCAACATTGACATTCTGGCCTATACATCCGTCGACGAACAGCAGACCATCGCCAGCACCGCCAAGGCCAAGCTCAGCGTAACGCTAAAGGCTCCCTTCATCGACACAGCCTACTACCTGACGGGCGACTTTGCCGGTTGGAACAAGGATGGCGCGCTGCCCTTCACTCACCTGGGCGACGGCGATGTCTACGACAATCCTGAATTCCAGATTATGTTCACCGTCACCGCTGCCAACCAGTACTGGAAGATTATCTCCGGCACCAACTACAACGGCGACTTCTGGAGCGAGGGCGAGAAGGGTGTGGTAGGTACCGTCACCGACGGCGACACCAGCTTCGAGGGCAACCTCACCACCACCAGTCCGCAGGCTGGTAAGATTGAGCAGCCAGGCATGTATATCATGACCATCAACATGATGAACTACACCTACTCCATCAAGAGCGTGGCCCCGCAGTTCTTCATGGTGGGTGCCGTGCCGGGCTGGAATGTGGAGGGCGCGTCAAAGGCACTGCTCTATCCGCAGTCGGCTACCGTCATGTCCTACACCACTAAGTATACGGGAGCCTGGGACCTCAAGCTCTGGAACAAGAACGACCTGGGCAACTGGGATGCCTGCTACGGCAGTGTGGTTGATGGCGACAACTCACCCAGCGGAGCGCTCATCAATGCTGGAGCTCAGGCTATCTCGGCTCCAAGTGCTGAGTACTATACCTTCACGGTCGACCTGGCCGCTATGACCTATCAGTGGACCAAGCTCGACAACCAGACGCCTACCGAGTACACCGCAATGGGTGTCATCGGTGACTTCAACGGCTGGGGTGGCGACCTCGCTATGACGCAGGTCACTCCGCACAACTGGTATGTCGTAGGTACCGTCACCGATGGCGGCCTGAAGTTCCGCGCCAACAAGGGATGGGACATCAACTGGGGTGCCGACCTGTCGGTCAGCGACAGCAACTTCTTCGGCCGAGGCACACAGGGAGGCAGCAACATCTGGGTACCCGCAGGCACCTATGCCTTCTTCCTCAACGACATCACGGGCGAGTTTGCTATCGTCAAGCAATAAATAGCCTACTCTCCCTCTAAATCAACCAGCCAGGCGGACTTCCTCATCGGAGTCCGCCTGGTTTCCTTTCCAGACCAGCCAAGGACCGCTTAGAAGCTCCTTCGCTCTACCCATACCCTATTTAGGTAGTACTCAGGTACTACCCAAGGTAATGTCAGCCTTTTAAACTTGGCTACACCTTGGGTACACCTTGGGTACACCTTGGGTAGAGTATGTGAAATCCGAGACAGAAATTCTATAAAACAAGATTAACAAGCTCTGAGTTTTTGCATTATTCTCACACTTTTTATCACATATCGTTGACCCTGTTGCTCTATAATATATTGCCTGTCGCTATCTGGTTCCAGATGTCACGATGCTCGAAGCCGATGGCGCGGTCTGACTCCAGCAGACTTACGTACTCTGGAATCACCGATGCTGGATTGGTAAGCAGTCGCAGATAGTATTTTATCGTCGGAACGACACCGTTGACAATCATCTGCGTCCCCAGGAGCTTCTTGACATTATCCACCTCTTCCTGTACCTCAGTGGAAGGTTCGTGCTGGTGACTGGTGGTCAGAATGTAGTATCTGTCAACCCGGCTTCCTCTGATTTTTTGCTTTGAGCTGTCAACGATAGCCTTGGTGATTACAATTTGGTGTTTCACTTCTACGGCCTCGAAAGGTGAGCCATCTGCGTTCAGAATCTCAATATCGCCTATGGAACCTGTCTGAGAGTCTGCTGCAGAATGCGGCTCCAAAGCCTTCAGCTGCTTCCCCTCAAATCTGCGCAGCTCCTTCATCAGCACCTTGTATATGGCATATAGAGCAAGTACAGGAAGACGCGATGCTCCCTTCGAGTCTTTATATGGATAGAAGAAATGCGTGTCAAAGAAATGGGCGATAAGTGTAGGGTCCTCGACTACACCTTTTTTTAATTGGTATTCTGCCGTTCTGCTCATGTTATTTATTCTTATGACAATGTCTATGTTTGATAATCGGTGGGAATGACATCAGAGATTTTATTCCTCGAAGTCATCTTTAAGATTATGAAAGATTTTATAAAGGGTCTCGCCAAAAGATTTTTTTCTAGCCCATTTACTTCGTTTGTAAACAACAGGAATAGAGTTGATAGAAACCTTATCAACTCCTATCAACAATTTCTCAATTTCTTCTTTCGTGATAGGCAAAGCAACACAATGTGTTGTAGAAGAACTATTAATGATAGTATATCCCATTTTAAATGCTGAACTACTTGTTTCACTATTAGAAATTAGGCCTTTTAGTTTTAATATACTCTCATCTTTCATTTTAAATTTTACAATTGGATTACCCGTTAAGGAGCAATCGTCAGAATCTGTAAACTGCATAACAAGATATGTATTTCCATCAAAAATATATGGCCAGAACTTAACATTTGAGCCTACTGTCATATATTTAGGATTCTCACTTTGATATTGTGCATTGGCTCCTAAACATAAAAAAAGAAACAAGATAGCAACAACTTTCTTCATAAGATAATTTTAGATTTTTGCAAATTTAAAGATTTTTTTTGAAACGGCAAAGAAATTGAATGGGAAAATGCATTAGAAGAGTTGTAAAAAATGGTGAAGGAGAAATTGAATACCTTTTGATTGGTTGTTAGCCCAACACTCGTTTGAGGGGGTGAACACGCTATCGTAGCTGTTCCGTTTTTGTTGAAGGCTATGTTGATAAAATTTGGGGATTCTGGAATTTTCACTTATTTTTGCACCTAAAACATGAATGTATGATGTCAGAGGAACTTCAGATTGGTTTTTCATCAACAGCCTCACCAGATGTTGATTTTGATTATCTAGAAACAGTTTTACTAAAAAATCGCCAACACTCCCCCCGATATGGCCGGAAGCCCTTTGTATAAAGGGAAAGTTTTGGGGTGGGTGTTTGCCAAACACTACACCCAACACTACACCCAACACTCCCCCCAACACTCCCCCCAACGCTCCTCCAGCTGAGGGTCGGGCAGCCGTATGGGGAACTACCCATTAGTAATGCTGGTGGTCATGCTCTGTGCAGGTTAAAAAACATGACATTTCTGCTGACGGCAAAAATGGGCTTAGTGGCCGCCTGTTTATTCCCACGGGTGGGAATTTTTGCGCCCTCCCGATAGCGCAAATTTTACTACGTGTCGTAGCAAAAACAGCGATTCGGAAGTGACCCTTCTAGATTATGAAAATTACGGACATTAGTGTTTTTTGTCTTGACGCTTTTGTCTCAACTCTTTTGTCTCAGGGTGGTGAAGTGCACCCCAAAAGTTGGACACAAAGAATGGAGAACAATTTATGAAAAGACATCCGTTTGAGGAACGTTTGGAGTTAGTAATGAAGGTGATGAGCGGTTATCCTATGAAACGGCTAGCGAAGGAGGCTGGAGTGGCTTATCTATCTCTTAGGGACTGGGTACGTGTGTATGAGCAGTATGGCACGGAGCGCCTTCGTTTGATGAGTAAGCCAAATATTGTTTCTAATTCAGAAAAAGAGCGTATGTGTCGTTTATATTTAGAAAAAGGTGTACCTTTGCTGCGGATATACATTTCGAACAATGTCAGCCGCGATGCGCTGAAGTCCTGGATTCGCAAGGTTCGCCAGGGCGGCTATTGTGCCTTATATGGTATAAGCGAGGATCCATCAAACCCACACGATATGGTAAAGTCAGACATAGATATTCTTTTGGAGAAGCTTAGCAAGGCTGAGAAGGAAAACCAAGGCCTGAGGGCAGAGAACGAACGACTAAGAAAAGAGTTCAGGCATGAGGTCGCTCAGCAGAGAGAACTTCTGTACTTGCGTGCAGAGAACGCACTGCTAAAAAAAGCAAAGGCCTTAATGGAAGAAGAGGAATCCAGGCTCAAATCTTTTGGACGGAAGCCATCCAAGCATTAAGGCCTGAGTTTGGTCTCAGGATGTTACTGGAGATCAAGGGGATGGCTCGGTCAGTATTCTACTATCATCTGAAGCAGATAAGGACAGGCAAGGACAAGAACAAACATAAGGTCAATGAGATAAGAAATATCTTCCATGAGCACAAGGGACGCTATGGATACAGACGCGTTACGGCCGAGATGCGAAATAGAGGGTATGTTATCAATCACAAGACAGTGCAGCGTCTTATGAAGTCAGTGGGACTGAAGTGTCAGCTGCGCAAGGTAAGATACCGCTCTTACAAAGGCGAAGTCGGACGCATAGCACCTAATGTCCTCGAACGCGATTTTAAGGCAGACAGACCTTGCCAGAAATGGGCGACAGACGTCACACAGGTCAGAATCAAGGACAGCAAATGCTATATATCACCCATATTGGATATGTTCAACGGAGAAATCGTGGCTTACCAGATATCGGACAGACCTGACTTGAAGATGGTGACGGACATGCTTAAGAAAGCCCTGAGGGGAAGAAAGGGCACGGATGGCCTTATCATCCACTCAGATCAAGGATGGCACTATCAGCATTACAAATACAGGAGATTGCTGGTAGACAACAACATCATACAAAGCATGTCAAGAAAGGGAAACTGTCTGGACAACTCCATGATGGAGAACTTCTTCGGACTGATGAAATCGGAGCTTCTCTATGCCAATGACTATCAAGACATGGACACGTTTAAGAAAGATTTAATAGAATATTTTGGATATTACAACAATAAAAGAATCAAAAACAGGTTAAAAGGAATGAGCCCTGTAGAATACAGGACACAATATGAACAGAATACTAATTATTAATCCGTCCAACTTTTGGGGGTCACTTCAGTGGGGGGAGTGTTGGGGGGAGTGTTTGGTGTAGTGTTTGGCAAACACCCACCCCGCCGGAAGCCCTTTGTACAAAGGCTTTCCGAACGATTGAGGGGAGTGTTGGCCACTTTTGCTGATATGAAGTCTCACAGGCCACGAGGTTACGGCTCAGTGGCAACGAGACGTAATCTCATTGCCCACGAGGTTACGGCTCGTTGGGAGCGCGGATACTCCATATCGTTGTCGCCGTAGAACAAGACAGCGATACATGAGATAAGTTTTTTGATACAATGGGGCAAGGTTTTTCGGCATTTTATACGTACCTTTGCAGCCAAAATAACTAAAAGCAGAATGATGAAGAAAACCTTATGTACAATCTGGGCCATGTGTGTGGCCTGTCTGACTTGGGCTACAGAGCCTTTTGTGGTGTTTGTGCCTGAGTCGGCTACCTTGTCGCTGACGGGTGCCAGCATAGGCTACTGTCAGGGCGAGCATCGTAGTGTGGAACTGGCTGCTGCCAATCTGGTGGCCGACTTTGAGCGTGTGACGGGTGTGAAGCCCGCGCTCAGCAGCAACGTGACGAACGGCAGTGGTGCTGCCAGCGGCAAGCCGACGATACTGATTGGCACCGTGGGTTCGAACAAACAGATAGACCAGTGGGTGAAGCAGGGCGAGCTGCGCGACCTGAAAGGAAAGAGTGAGAAGTATATCATCAAGACCATCGGTGAGCAGCTGGTGATAGCTGGCAGCGATAAGCGCGGCACCGTGTTCGGCATCTATGAGCTGAGCCAGCAGATAGGTGTGTCGCCCTGGTATTGGTGGGCCGACGTGCCAGTGGCGAAGCATGAGGCGCTGTATGTGAAGCGCGGCGAGTACACCGACGGCGAGCCGCTGGTGCGCTATCGCGGACTGTTCCTCAACGACGAGGCTCCCTGCCTGACATCGTGGGTCTATAACACCTTCGGCACCCGCTTTGGGGGACATGAGTTCTACGCCAAGGTGTTCGAGCTCATCCTCCGACTGAAGGGCAACTTCCTGTGGCCCGCCATGTGGCAGTGGGCCTTCTATGCCGACGACGAGCTGAACTCGCGGACGGCCGACGAGATGGGTGTCATCATCGGCACATCGCACCACGAGCCGATGGCCCGCAACCATCAGGAGTATGCCCGCAAGCGCAGTGAGTGGGGGCCTTGGAACTACCAGAAGAACCAAAAGAGGCTGGACCAGTTCTTCCGCGAGGGCATAGAGCGCATGAAGGGTACCGACGACATCGTGACCATCGGTATGCGTGGCGACGGTGACGAGGCGATGAGCGAGGATGCCGACACGCGACTGCTGCAGCGCATCGTGGAGAACCAGCGCAAGATTATCAAGGAGGTGACGGGCCGACCCGCCAAGGAGACCCCACAGGTATGGGCGCTCTATAAGGAAGTGCTCGACTATTACGACAAAGGCATGCGTGTGCCTGACGACGTGCTCATCCTGCTGTGCGACGACAACTGGGGCAACCTGCGCCGCGTGCCTACAGCCCAGGAGCGCAAGCATCCCGGAGGCTGGGGACTCTACTACCACGTAGACTATGTGGGAGCACCGCGCAACTCGAAGTGGCTCAACGTCACGCCCTCGCAGAACATTTGGGAACAACTGACGCTGGCTGCCGACTACGGACTGGACCGCATGTGGATACTCAACGTGGGCGACCTGAAGCCGATGGAATATCCCATCACCCTATTTATGGATATGGCGTGGAATCCGCGGACGGTCAGCTGCGACGTAGTGAAGACCCATACCGAGCCCTTCTGCCGACAGCTCTTTGGCGACGAGCAGGCCGCAGAGGCTGCCCGACTGCTGAACCTGTGCTGCAAGTATGCCGGACGCACTACGGCAGAGATGATGGATGCCTCGACCTACAACGTGGAGACGGGCGAATGGCGACAGGTGGCCGACGAATACATGCGCTTGGAGGCTGAGGCCCTGCGACAGTATATCACCCTGCGCCCTGAGCAGCGCGATGCCTACCAGCAACTTATCCTCTTCCCCATACAGGCGATGTCGAACCTCTATCAGATGTACTATGCCGTAGCCATGAACCGCTACCTGGGACAGCGCAACGACCCTGCAGCCAACGAGTGGGCGGAGCGGGCAAGGAAGGCCTTCCGACGCGACTCGCTGCTCTGTGCTGCCTATAATCATGACATAGCTGGCGGCAAGTGGAACGGCATGATGACGCAGAAGCACATCGGCTATACGATATGGAACGACGACTTCCCTGCCGACCGTCTGCCCCAGCTGATGACGGTGGCCGAAGGCCAGGGCGGCTACAGCTTCCAGATGAAGAACGGCTATGTGGCAATGGAGGCCGAGCACTACTACGAGGCCACTCCCGCCGCAAAGGCACAATGGACCGTGCTGCCCTTCTTCGGGCGCACCCTCAGCGGAATGACGCTCATGCCCTATACGGAGCCGGTAGACGGTGCAGCGCTGAAATACAAGTGGACACCACAAGCCCAGCCCTCAGCAGCAGCCGACAGCGTAAAGGTGCATATAGTAGTGAAGTCGACACTCGACTATCTGAACAAGGGCGGACTGACCTATACCGTCAGCCTGGACGGCAGTCAGCCACAGCGCATCAACTTCAACCACAACCTGAACGAGGCGAAGGAGAACATCTACAGCATCTTCTATCCTACAGTCGCCCGCCGCATTGTTGAGATGGTGGTCACATTGCCTATCGACAACACAAAGGCAGAACACCAGCTGGTGCTCTGCCCAGAAGATCCTGCTATCGTGTTCGAGAAGATTGTGGTCGACGCTGGCGGCTACCAGCCGTCGTTCCTCTTCGGCAACGAGTCGGCATATACTCGCTGACCCTCAATCTCAGCGACGAGTCAGCACATACTCACCGTCCTTAGCGGTCTGCAGTTCATAGATATCCGCTTCCTTGCTTTTCCTCAGACCTTTAGCTTTGAGGGGAACGAGGGAGCGGATGTTGCATTTGCCACCCAGACGCGAACGGATGACAGCCTTTACGAGCTGCCCATCCTGCCAGTCGATGTCTACCTCGAAGCCTCCGCGAGCCACCAATCCCCTGACGCTGCCGTCCTTCCATACAGCAGGCAAGGCAGGTAGCAGGTAGATAAAGCCATCGTAGCTCTGCATCAGCATCTCGGCAATGCCCGCCGTGCAGCCGAAGTTGCCGTCAATCTGGAACGGTGGGTGGGCATCGAACATATTAGGATAGGTGCCTCCACGCTGCTTCACGGTGCCGAAGATGAGGAAGGTGTCGGTGGTCAGTGTCAGCTGGTCCTTGATGAGCTTATAGGCATGTTCGCCGTCCAGCAAGCGTGCCCACGAGCATACCTTCCAGCCCATCGACCAGCCTGTAGACACATCGCCACGTGCCTCCAGCGATACACGGGCGGCATTCCACAGTGCTGGTGTGCGACGGGGTGATATCTGATAAGAGGGATAGAGGCCATAGAGATGCGAGAAGTGTCGATGGTCGTCCTTAGGGTCGTCCAGGTCTTCAAGCCATTCCTGCAGCTGGCCCCACCGTCCTATCTGCATGGGAGGTAGCTGCTGCAGCTGCTGAGCAATAGTAGTGAGCAGGGGGTCATTGTTACCCAGTATCTTGGCCGCAGCCAAGACATTGGTGTAGAGCTCGGCTATGATCTGATTGTCCATCGTCACGCCTGCATCGAGTGAGGTGGGACGACCGCCGCCACCGTGTTCAGGCGACTCACCCGGACAGATGACCAGATAGCCCTTAGTGGGATGCTTGACCAGCGTCTGCGTATAGAAGCGTGCCGACTCGAGCATGATGGGATAGTACTGACGGAGGAACGCCTCGTCGCCCGTATACAGATAGTGCTCCCAGAGGTGTCGGCAGAGCCATGCTGAACCTGTGGACCACAAACCGGTATTGGCATGATCCACTGGTCCCGTGATGCGCCACTGGTCGGTGTTGTGATGAAGCACCCAGCCGTCGGCCCCATACATGTCGCGGGCTGTCTGCCGACCTTGCTGGCTGACCTCGCGAATCAGCCGGAACAGAGGCTCGTTGAGCTCTGTCAGGTTGCATACCTCAGCAGGCCAGTAGTTCATCTCCAGGTTGATGTTGGTGGTGAACTTCGAGTCCCACGAGGGGAACATCTTCTCGTTCCAGATGCCCTGCAGGTTGGCAGGGTTCATGTTGTCGGGCTGCGATGCAGCGATGAGCAGATAGCGCCCATACTGGAAGTAGGTGGCTACGAGGTGATTGTCGGGTGCCGAGCTGCTGACGGCATTAAACTGTTCCACACGCTTGTCGGTAGACAGGTGGGCATAGCGGTCGGCTCCCAGATTGATGCTCACACGGTCGAAATATTTCTTATACACAGCAGTATGTGTGGCCTTGAGCTGCTGGTAGCCTTTACTCATCGCATCGATGAGACGGCTTTTCGACTGTTGGCTTTCGTCGCCCGTGATGTCCTTGTAGCTCTTTACGTTGGTGCCAATAGCCACATATAACGTAGCCTCATCGGCTCCCACCACGCTGAGCTGGCCGTTGCTGCAGGCTACGCTGCCGCCCTGCGTCTCGACAGCCAACCGTCCCATGAAGCGCACCTTACCCTTTAGGCCCTCGTGCTTGGCGGAGACACCCAGCAGGGTGGCCTCCTGTCCCTCGCTGCCGATGAGCACATTGTCGTGGGGCGACGTCATGTTGGCGGTAAATGAAATCTTGCCCTTCTGGCTGGCCGTCAGGTGTACCGTCAGCACGTGGTGGCCACCCAGCGGAGCAATGACCTCGCGCTCGTAGCGGGTGCCGTCAGCCTCGTAGCGTACCAGGACGCGTCCGTGATCCAAATCCAGCAGACGCTCGTAGTTCCGATAGGCAGCATGTCCGGGCATCGAGATATACAGGTCGCCAAAGGGCTGGTAGGGCATACCCATATTCTTGCCTGCACCCAGCGGCATCACCTTGTCGTCGGCCAGCTGCTGGGCTTCCTGATAGCGGCCTTCGAAAATCAGTTGGCGTACTTGGGGCAGATACTCCTTGGCATGGGGGTTGACGACATTGTTGGGCTGACCAGCCCAGATGGTCTCCTCGTTGAGCTGGATATGCTCCACTGCTGGGGTGCCAAACACCATGCCGCCTATGACACCATTGCCCACAGGCAGGGCTTGTGTCCAGGTCTGGGCGGGCTTGTCGTACCACAGTCGGTATTGCGCACAGGCCGGGCCAGGGGAGAGGAGGTAAATGACGAGTGATAGTATTGTCAGCTGCAGTTTTCTCATAAGTCAGTTATTTGTAGAGTGATTTTAATGCGTCGTCGGGTTCTATCTTTATCTTGCTCTCGTCGAGCATCGTAGCATCAAGGCCAAAGACATCGATGAAGAAGCTGTAGACGGCCTGGCGCTTGTTCTTGCCAAAGTCGTGACGCTCCTTGGGCAGGTGGACGTTTCTCACCTTGTCGGTAGCACCGTAGAAGGAATAGACATACTGCAGGTAGGGAAACTCGATTGTGGGTACTGACGAGGTCCAGTCGCCTCCGTCAGAGACGATGAGCATCGGCTTGGGAGCCATTACGGCAGCCAGCTCCGGCTCGCACGTGCCGCCAGCAGAGAGCTGAACAGGTTTGCCGCTTTCGCAGGGACATCCACCGTCGAAGTGGGAGGCCAGATGCACCACAGGGGCAGAGGCCGTGACGCGCTCGTCGAGCAACGACAGCAGGACGGTATGTGTGCCACCGCCTGAGCCACCCATCACGCCCACACGGGTGGTGTCAATATCCTTTCGGTTCTTGAGCATATAGTCCAGGAGGATGTACCCACAGGCTGCCTGATAGACATGGGCGCGGCTGGAGTGGTGAGCCTCGGCACCCACCTCCTTCTCGCTCTCGCCCCAGCCATAGAGGTCGAAGTCTACGCAGACAGCCCCCATGCGGGCCAGCGTTCCCATGCGCTGCTGCTCGTCCTTGCGGTAGCGTAGCGGCCAGTGGCCGTCTGGGCAGACTATCAGAGCGTGCTTGCCCTTCTTGGTCGAGGCATAGATGGTGCCGAAGAGGTGCTGTCCTGGGGTGAGCTCTATGCAGATGTTCTGGGTGGTATAGCCATCGTGCTTGCGCAGTTTGGAGAGGACTACGGGGCGCTGGCTGTTGCCTTTCTTGTCCTTTGTCAGTACGCACGAGTCGAGAAAGGCATCAAGCTCCAGACGCTGGCGCACTTCGCGCCGCAGTGAGTCGCGGCGGGCTTCCCACTCTGCCTTATTATGGTATAAGGTAGAGAGATAGTCGAGCATCAACTTGCCTTCTTGTTCGTGTCGTCGGGGATACTCATAGCGCTTGATTTTATAGAGATTGCCCGACTGCTTCCACCAGTTCCAGTCGAAGTATTTGCAGATGTTGTCGAGCGTGGTCTCCAGCGAGTAGGGGCGCACACGGAAATCGGCATAGGGCAGTAGCTTGCCCACCGTATCGACATTGCCGTCGAACTTAAACTTTACACCAAAGCGTTGGGCAACATCCTGCATCAGGTTGTGTACTGGCCGCTCATATCGGGTCTCAAATGTCTGTGCCTTAGCGATAGGCGCTATTGCCATCAGGGCTGCTATCAGAAGTGTTCTCATTGTCTGTCAGTTAATAGCTATTACACTAAAAAGAGACGGACAACAAGCCGTTCTGTCATCAGCCCTTTACAGGATGAGCAGCTGTAGGCGGTCAGGGGCGAAAAGCTCCTGGGCCACCTGCTGCAGTTGGTCGGCACTGATGGCATCAATGCGTTGCAGTAGCAGGTCGATGTCGCGCATTTCTCCTCCAAACAGGAAATGACGTGCACAGTCGAGTGTGAACTGTTCGCGATTGTCGCGGGCAATGGTCTGCTGACCTTTCAGCTGCCGCTTGGCTGCAGAGAGCTGTCGAGGACTCAGGGGATGTTGCATCATGCGGTCTAATTCGCGCCGTACCAGGCGCAGGCAGCGTTTCACGTCGTGATGGTCGCAGCCAAAATAGACGCTCCAATATCCTGTGTCGCTGTAGCTGACCATCGAACTCTCGACGGTATAGACCAGTCCGTGGCGTTCGCGCAGCGCCAGGTTCAGACGGGCATTCATGCCAGGTCCGCCCAGGATGTTGTTGAGCAGGTAGAGCGGCAGACGACGCTCGTCGTCCCAGGCATAGGCCTTGCTGCCCAGCATCACATGGGCCTGATGGTGCTGCGCGGCTGATGTGTCGGCTTGCTGGGAGCTGGCTGTAGTGTCTGCGGCTTGTGGCAAAGGCGACGATGCCAGCGGGCCTGGCGGCACGAGTCGGCTCATCTTTGACTCCAGCGTCTTCACGATGTGGGGAGTGCTGACGCTGCCATTGACGAAGAATACGGTATTGTCGGGCCGATAGTAGCGACTGGTGAAGCGCAGGGCATCGGTGTGGGTGAAGGAGAGCACCCGTTCACGTGTTCCCAGAATATTGTGTCCCAGGGGATGATCCTTGAAGAGCAGATTCTCGAACTCATCAAAGATCAGTTCGGCAGGGGAGTCGTTGTAGCTCTCTATCTCGTCGCAGATGACATCTACCTCGCGCGCTATCTCAGACTGCGGATACTGACTGTTGAAGACAATGTCGGTCAGCAGGTCGACGGCTCGCGAGAAGTGCTCGCTCTGGATGGCAGCATAATAGATGGTGTACTCCTTGGTGGTAAAAGCGTTCAGTTCGCCACCAACATTCTCCAGACAGTTCATGATCTGCAGAGCAGAGCGGCGGCGGGTGCCTTTGAACGTGGTGTGTTCGCAGAAGTGGGCCAGCCCCTCTTCGCCCAGGGCTTCCTGTCGCGAACCGGCTCGGATGCCGATGCCGCAATAGACCACAGGCGAAGACGACGGAAAATGGATAATGCGCATCCCGTTGGGGAGCGTAGTCGTATTGTAGTTAGTCATAAATCGGGTGCAAAAGTACGAAATAATTCTTAATTCTTAATTCTTAATTCTTAATTTATTTGTATCTTTGCACCCAAAATGCTGAAACTATGCGAAAAGTTATTGGAATAGGAGAGACCGTGCTCGACATTATCTTCAGGAACGAGCAACCCATTCATGCCCTTCCGGGCGGTTCTACATTTAATGCCATCATCTCGCTGGGGCGGGCGGGGGTGAAGACCAGTTTCATCGGTGAGACAGGCAACGACCGCGTGGGCAGGATGATCATCCAGTTTCTGAAGGACAACGGCTGCGATGCAGACTGCGTGAATGTCTATCCCGACTCGAAGTCTCCCCTCTCGCTGGCCTTTCTTAACGAGCAGAACGATGCAGACTACTTGTTCTACAAGAATCACCCCAACGACCGCCTGGACTTCACCTTTCCAGAGGTGAATCCTGACGACATTGTGCTCTATGGCTCATACTATGCGCTGAATCCTGTCATTCGTCCACAGGTGAAAGGCTTTCTGGACTATGCCCACGACAGGGGAGCCATCCTGTACTACGATGTAAACTTTCGCGCTTCCCACCAGCATGAGGTGATGAAGCTGACACCCAACCTGCTGGAGAATTTCGAGTTGGCCGACATTGTGCGAGGCTCGTCGGAAGACTTCCTGATACTCTTCAAGAAGGACGACCCCGATGTGGTATACCGTTCGCAGATCATGTTCTATACCAAGAAGTTTATCTATACCCAGGCTGCAGCCCCTGTGGAGCTGAGGGCTGACGGAGGACTGAAGAAGCAATATCCCGTGGAGCCTACAGAAACGGTGAGCACCATTGGCGCTGGCGACAACTTCAACGCTGGCTTGCTGTACGGACTCATACGCTATGGCATCACCCGCAGGGAAATGGAGACGGGGCTGCGGGAGGAGCAGTGGGACCAGATTATCCAATGCGCCCAGCAGTTCTCGGCTGAGGCGTGTCGCAGCCCCTATAACTATATCTCTCCTGAGTTTGGGGCAAAAATGAAGATGTAAGGACTCAATAAAGATAAAGAATATTATGCAGAAGATTACAGAAAACATTTATTACGTAGGCGTAAACGACCGCAACAAGTCGCTGTTCGAAGGCCTTTGGCCGTTGCCCAATGGTGTCAGTTATAACTCGTATCTCATCGACGACGAGAAAGTGTGCCTGATAGATACTGTAGAAGTGGATTTCTTCACGCAGTTTCTGGAGCATATCCACGAGGTGATTGGCGACCGCCCCATTGACTATATGGTCATCAACCACATGGAGCCAGACCACAGTGGCAGCATCGCACTTATCAAGAAATACTACCCCAACATCCAGATTGTAGGCAACAAGAAGACGTTCCAGATGATGGAAGGCTTCTATGGCATTAGCGAGGGGACGCTGGAGGTGAAGAATGGTGACACGCTGGCCCTGGGCCAGCAGACCCTCAGCTTTGTGCTGACGCCAATGGTGCACTGGCCTGAGACGATGGTGACGCTTTGTGGTACCACGCTCTTCAGCGGCGATGCCTTTGGATGCTTTGGCGCACTGAACGGCGGTGTGGTTGACGAGCAGATTAACTGCGATACCTTCTGGTTGGAGATGGTGCGTTACTACTCGAACATCGTTGGCAAGTACGGTACGCCAGTACAGAATGCGCTCAAGAAGCTGGCTGGGGTGAAACTCGACTATATCTGCGCCACCCACGGACCCGTGTGGCACCAGTATATTGATAAGGTGGTGGCTGAGTATGACCGTATGTCCAAGTATGAGACAGAGCCTGGACTCGTAATCTGCTATGGTACGATGTATGGCAATACGGAGCGTGCTGCTGAGGTGATAGCCCGTGCTGCCTCTGAAGCTGGCGTGAAGAACATCGTGATGTACAACGTGTCGAAGACCCACCATTCTTACATCATCCGCGATGTGTTCCGCTATAAGGGCCTTATCGTGGGTGCTCCCACCTATAATACCGCCCTCTATCATGAGATGGACGTACTGTTGTCTGAGCTGGCAGGTAAGGATATCAAGAACCATCTGCTGGGATGGTTCGGCTCTTACGGCTGGGCCTCGAAGGCCGTTGCCGAGATCCAGAGGTGGAACGACGAGAGTCTGCACTACGAGGCTGTTGGCGAACCGGTGGAAATCAAGCAGAGCCTGACAGCCGAGACAAAGGCTCAGTGTGAGGCCTTAGGTCGTGCGATGGCAGAGCGGCTGAAGCAAGCATAAGTGATTAATTGGGGGCTGTGCAGTGTATGCTGCACCTATACCCCCCCAAAAGACGAATGAGTAAATGAAGAAATCAGTATTATGCGCTGTTCTGGTTTTGGCCTTGACAGCATGTAGTGAGAAGAAATTCCAGATAGAAGGACAGATAACCAATGCCAAGGACTCCGTGCTCTACTTCGAGAACATGGGTTTGGCTGGTGTCGAGGTGTTGGACTCCGTACGTCTGGACGATGAGGGCAGCTTCAGCTTCAGTGGCGAAAAGCAGGATGCGCCAGAGTTCTACCGTTTGCGCATACACGACCAGATTATCTCGCTCGCCATCGACTCTACGGAGACGGTGACGGTGCGCGGACAGTGGCCCCAGATGGCCAGGGAGTATGAGGTGAGCGGGTCGAAGGAATGTGAGACCATCCGCGAGCTGGCACTCAAGCAGATGGACCTTCAGCAGCGCGCCATTAAGGTAAACCAGGATGAGGCACTGAGCGTCGATCAGGTGAACGACAGTATTCTCAAGATGGTGCAGCAATATAAGGATGAGGTGAAACGACAATATATCTTTCCCAACCCTGGTCGTCCATCGGCTTACTTTGCCTTGTTCCAGACACTGGGAGGTATGCTGCTGTTCAATCCGCAGACGGATAAGGACGATGTCAAGGTGTTTGCGGCAGTTGCCACCAGCTGGGATACGTTCTGGCCAACGGCAGAGCGCGGCAAGAACCTCCACAACATCGCTATCGAGGGTATGAAGAATGTTCGCAGTGCGGCAGCCGACAGCTCGCGTACCATTGATGCTTCGAAGGTGCGCGAGGCGGGTCTTATAGACATTGCCCTGAGGGACAATCATGGTCAGATACGCCATCTGACGGGTCTGGAAGGAAAGGTGGTACTGCTCGACTTCCATGTCTTTGCTACGCCAGAATCGCCTGCACGTATACTGATGTTGCGCGAGCTGTATAACAAGTATCATGGACAGGGATTGGAGATTTATCAGGTCAGCCTGGACAGCGATGAGCATTTCTGGAAGCAGCAGACAGCTGCCCTGCCCTGGATCAACGTACTGGGCAGCGATGCCTCGTCTACGCTCACACTCTATAATGTGCAGCGTGTGCCTGAGTTCTTCCTGATAGACCGTGGCAATAATATCGTGGGTCGCTCGCAGACGATTAAGGATGTTGAGCAGGCAATTAAGAACCTGCTATAACATATAGAAGAAAAAAATAGTGAGCCCACCATTTCGAGTGGGCTCATTATTTATTATATAACAGCTGGTATGGCGGGCTTGTTTTATAACAGCTCCAGAGCCTTGAGCATCGTGGCGTTGGTCTCGTTGATGATGCTGTAGTATTCGTCCATGCTCCAGAGGTCGCGCGCGATGAGGGCTTTCAGCTGTAGGCGCAGCTGGGGGAGGGTCTGCTGTCGTTCCGCTTCGTCTTTGGGACGGATGTTTTGTTTCTCGCCTTCAGCAAAGATGTCGTCAATCAGTTGCTGGGGAATGTCGAAATGCTGGCGGAAGTCGTCAAAGTTGGGATATTGCTTGTGCAGCGACTTGCGGTATTGGTCGACATAGTGTAGGTTGGCGTTGATGACGATGCTCTTGGCAGCCAGCTCGCGATGGAATCGGGTATAGCGTGTGGTGTCGAGTGGGACGAACTCATCAGGCATGATACCTCCTCCGCCATATACCACGCGATGCTGTTTCAGGGTGTAATACTTCAGCGAGTCGACAAAGTGTACACTGTCTGCCGACATCAGCTCGCCACTCTTCAGCCTGTGGAGGATGTCCTCAGCATAGTCCTTTTGTTTCCCTTTCTCGTAAGGCTTCTGTATGCAACGGCCTGATGGGGTGTAGTAGTGGGATATGGTGAGTCGGATCATCGAGCCGTCGGGCAGGTCGATGGGGCGCTGTACGAGTCCCTTGCCAAAGGTGCGGCGACCAACCACACGTCCGCGGTCCTGGTCTTGGATGGCCCCAGATACAATCTCGGCAGCAGAGGCAGTATAGCTGTCAACCAGTACGACGACTTTGCCTCTGGAGAAGAGTCCTCCGCCTTCTGCCCGATATTCTCGACGCTGAGCCTGTCGCCCCTCGGTATAGACGATGAGGTCGCCTCGCTCTAAGAACTCGTTGGCTATCTCGACAGCACTGTGCAGATAGCCTCCGCCATTCTCCTGCAGGTCGAGGACGAGCGACTTCATGCCCTTCCGTTTGAGCTCCTTCAGGCGTTCAGTGAACTCCTCGTGGGTGTTGGCTCCAAAACTGCCTATGCGGATGTATCCTATTCCTGGGCGCACCATATAGGCAGCATCGATGGTATGGACGGGAATCTTGTCGCGCACAACGGTGAACTGTAGGGTGTCGGCAATGCCTCGGCGCACGATGTCCATGTGTACTTTTGTGCCTTTGGCTCCTCTGAGACGGCGCATAATTTCCTCCTTGGGCATGTTGACGCCTGCGATGATGGTGTCGTTCACCCTGACGATACGGTCGCCAGCCTGAATACCCACACGCTCTGAGGGACCGTCGGTGACGGGCTGGATGACCAGCAGGGTGTCTTCTACCATATTGAACTGTACCCCGATGCCTTCGAAGTTGCCTTGCAGCGGCTCGTTGGCTTGTCTGGTCTCCTTGGCTGTCATGTAGCTGCTGTGGGGGTCAAGTTTTTCCAGCATGCCTCGGATGGCATCTTCTACCAGCTTCTCTTCGTCGACGCTGTCAACATAGAGGTTGGTGACTGCCATCTCGGCTATCTGCAGCTTCCGCAGGGGTGCGTCAGGCCCCAGGCGTAGCGTGGTCTGTGCTTGGATGCTGCAGAGGCTGAGCAGCAGCGAAGCAGCGATAAGGAGGGAGTGATAGTATTTAGGCATAGTCTTCTTGTTCTTCTGGACGGTCTTCCTCGATGACGAGGTTGTCGATGATAAAGTTCTGGCGCTCCATCGTGTTCTTGCCCATGTAGTATTCCAGCAGCTTCTGCACTTGGTCGTTCTTATGCAGGGTGACCTGCTCAAGTCGGATGTCAGGGCCAATGAATCCGGCAAACTCTTCTGGGGATATCTCGCCCAGTCCCTTGAATCGTGTAATCTCTGGGTCTGGTCCCAGATCGTGGATGGCCTGGAGGCGCTCTTCTTCGCTATAGCAGTAGCGGGTGACGAAGTCGCCCTTTTTTCCGTCGTCGCGCATCTCCTTCTTACGGATTTTCGTGCGACGGTTGCGGACACGGAACAGCGGTGTCTGCAGCACGTAGACATGGCCTTTCTTGATGAGCTCTGGGAAGAACTGCAGGAAGAAGGTGATGATGAGCAGTCGGATGTGCATGCCGTCGACATCGGCATCGGTGGCTACTATTACCTTATTATATCTGAGGGTGTCGAGTCCTTCCTCAATGTCGAGGGCGGCTTGCAGGAGGTTGAACTCCTCGTTCTCGTAGACCACCTTCTTGGTGAGTCCGAACGAGTTGAGCGGTTTGCCCCTGAGTGAGAATACGGCCTGAGTGTTGACATCGCGGCTTTTGGTGATGGAGCCGCTGGCCGAGTCGCCTTCGGTGATGAAGATGCACGACTCCTCTTTGCGCTCGTTCTTAGAGTCGGAGAAGTGGATGCGGCAGTCGCGCAGCTTGCGGTTGTGCAGGTTGGCCTTCTTGGCTCGCTCGCGGGCCAGTTTGGTGACACCAGCCATCGCCTTGCGCTCGCGCTCGCTCTCCTTGATCTTGCCCTCGATGACTTCGGCTACGTTCTGGTGGATGTGCAGGTAGTTGTCTACCTGCTGCTTAATGAAGTCGCCTACATATTTATTGATAGTGTCGCCATCGGGGGCCATCAGGGTAGAGCCCAGCTTGATTTTGGTCTGGCTCTCGAAGACGGGTTCTTCGACATTGATGGCGATGGCGGCCACGATACCTGTGCGGATGTCGCCATACTCGTACTTGCCGAAGAATTCCTTGATGGTCTTGGCGATGTGCTCCTTGAAGGCACTCTGGTGTGTACCGCCTTGAGTGGTGTGCTGTCCGTTGACGAACGAGTAGTATTCCTCGCCGTATTGGTTGGCATGGGTGAAGGCCACCTCGATGTCGTCGCCCTTCAGGTGGATGATGGGGTAGAGTGGGTCATTGGTCATGCGGTCTTTCAGCAGGTCTTCCAGTCCGTGGCGCGAGAGGATGCGGCGGTTGTTGTACATGATGGCCAGCCCAGTATTCAGATAGGTATAGTTGCGCAGCATGTTCTCCACGATGTCGTCGTGGAAGGAGTAGTCCTTGAAGAGTGTGTTGTCTGGCTCGAAGTAGATGTATGTTCCGTTCTCATCCTGCGAGTCCTCTGTAGTGTCCGACTGCAGGATGCCTCGTTCGAAGACGGCTTTGCGCACTTTGCCGTCGCGATAGCTGGCCACTTCGAAATGTGTGCTGAGCGCATTGACAGCCTTCACGCCCACGCCGTTCAGTCCTACCGACTTCTTGAAAGCCTTCGAGTCGTACTTGCCTCCGGTGTTCAGCACACTGACGGCCTCGATGAGCTTGCCCTGGGGGATGCCCCGTCCGTAGTCGCGCACGGAGACGGAGCCGCCTTTGGCTTCGCCTGCGGCTGTGGACTCTGGCTTGGTGATGTTGATTTCTATCCTGTCGCCAGCGTTCATCTTGAACTCGTCTATCGAGTTGTCTATTACTTCTTTCAGCAGCACGTAGATACCGTCCTCGGGCAGCGAACCGTCGCCCAGTCGTCCGATATACATTCCTGGTCGGGTACGGACATGCTCCATGTCCGACAGGTGGCGGATGTTGTCGTCGGTATATTCTACTTGCTCTAGGTTTTGTCCGTTGATAGTATTGTCTTCGCTCATAGGTTCTTCTTGTAGCATCTTCTTCTCTTATGTTGTTCGTGCTCCAGATATTGCCACTGGCTCTGCACCTTCTCGTTGGTCTCCATCTCTACGTTGGTTTCGCCCCACTTGAAGCCGAACTTCTGGTAGCGCGGTATGAGGTCGTAGAACATCAGCGCGTTGACACCTTTCTGCTGGTATTCAGGCAGCACGCCGATGAGCAGCAGGTCGAGGCACTCGGCCTGATGGAACTTCAGTGCGCGCAGGCAGTGCCACCATCCGAAGGGCCACAGGCGTCCGTTGTGGCACCGCTGCAGTGCCCGCGACATGGAGGTGATGCTGATGCCCACGCCGATGATGTCGTGCCCGGGGGTGTTCCAGTCTTCTATCAGGCATATCATGTCCATGTCGAGCTTTGGGAAATACATGCGCAGGTATTCGTCAATCTGAACCTCGGTCATCTCGGAGAATCCGTAGATGTTCTGGTACGACTTGTTGACCACCTCGAGCACCTTGCGCCCTATCTGGTCCTTTCCCATGATCTGGTTGCGCTTGGGGTGCATGGGGTGCAGGTTGTAGCGCTTCATCACCATCTGCGCCACCTTCTGGTATTTCTCGGGCATGCCGTCCTTGGGTACAATGAGTTTGTACTCCACGTAGTCGTTGTCCTTCTCCCATCCTCCCAGCTGCTCCATATGGCGGGGGTAGTAGGGGTAGTTGTAGATGCTCGACATGGTGCCCAGCTGGTCGAAGCCCTCGATGAGCATGCCTTCTGGATCCATATCGGTGAAGCCCAGCGGACCTACCATCTGGGTCATTCCTTTCGAGCGGCCCCAGGCCCCTACGGCCTCGAAGAGTGCCTTCGACACCTCCAGGTCGTCGATAAAGTCGACCCATGCGAAGCGTACGCTCTTGGTGTTCCACCGCTCGTTGGCCCTGTGGTTGATGATGCCTGCTATGCGACCTACCACCTTGTTGCCACGATAGGCCAGATAGTATTCGGCCTCACAGAACTCAAAGGCTGCATTCTTGTCCTTGCGCAGCGTGTGCAGCTCGTCTTGATAGAGGTTGGGGGCATCGTATGGGTTGCCACGATATAAGTCGTAGTGGAACTGGATGAAAGCGTCCAGCTCTTTCCTATTGGTTACCTTCCTAATCTCTACTGATGGCATAGTATTTCGCTTCTAATCTCAACTGATGGAATCGTTTCTTGCATAAATCGATGTGCAAAGTTAGGGAAAAAGCTTGAAATGCCCAAAATCTTTAACTAATTTTACGGCAAATGAAGAGCCTGTGGTTTCCTTTTTGAACAGTTGTGGCGAAGATATAGATGTTGCCTCCGTCCTTGAGCTTCAGTTTCTGGCGCAGCTGTTCTGTGCTCATGGGGAAGTTGCGCACACTGATGTTGGCCTGCCGGATGTTGGCAAGTGCCTGTTTCAGCTCCTTCTTGTTCATCGATGTTACAGCTTCAACCAGGAATCCTCGCCCAGGAAAGTCGGATATCTTTTCAAGGGAGAGGAAGAGATGTGAGTTCTGTTCCATCTGTTGGATGGCATAGCGCGCTGCCAACTCGGCAAAGCAGCCAGCCTTCATCACCGAGGCATTGGGCTCATAGAGGTAGAGTGCGCGCTCAGCGGGGTCGTAGTCCGATAAAAATTCCCACCCTGGGAACAAAACATTCCCACCTTGGGAACAAAACATTCCCACGCTGGGAATAAATTCTGTGCGCTGTGCGTTGTTGACGCACACCAGGCGCAGAGGTTCCCCGCAGTGCTTGTCAATCACCAGCAGCAGCTCCTTGCACTCGTTGTCTACACTGACGATGTGTACCTCGCTGACGTGAACCCGTTGGGCGGGAGCGGCCTGCTGCAGGTCGCCGACAGCCTTGCACCAGTCGAGCATGGGCGAGAGCTTCAGCACGATGAAATGGGCTTTTTCTTGCAACTGAGGCATCAGTTCGAGCACGTTTGGTGTGCAGTCGGCAATGCCATAGGTGCGTCCTCCGTGGTCATCGCGGCGGGCTGGGTCGAGGAAGATGACGTCGGCGTGGCTGATGGTGGGAAGGAAGGTTGCTGTGGAGCAGCAACATACGGAACAGGTATGGCCCAGCACTTTGAAGTTATGCTCGGCCAGCAGGCAGAGTGCTTCGCTTTGTTCCACATAAGTCCGATGCCGGAAACCTTGCGACATCCAGTAGAAGTCTACGCCAAAGCCTCCAGTCAGGTCGACCAGCAGCTGACGCTCGCCCTCGCCACAGAGCCTTTCCACCACCTGCTGCTTATAGCGTGCTGTCTGTTCAGAGGAACACTGCTCCATGTTGAGGTGTGGTGGATAGACGATACCTTCCGTCTCAGCCCATGAAGGCAGCTTCTTGCGAGCTGTCTGCCGCCCTGCTATCTGCTCGAGCGCCAGCGTGAGGTCTACCTCGGGGTCTTTTGCTCCTTGCAGGGCCAGCTGTCTGATGTCGCCGTCCAGGTGCTGACGTATAAAGTTCTGGGTCTGTTGGTTCAGTATCTCCATCATAAGTAGTGCATTGGTCCTGGTAGTTTCCTTGCAAAGATAGGCAATTTTTAAGGTAAAACTACGTGGCAGTCATGCTTTTTTAACTAACTTTAGAGATAGAGAAAGGGATAAACGGAAAATATTTCGTAATTTTGCAGCCGTATTAATACGCAAACATTATGAAAATAGCTTTAATCGGCTATGGCAAGATGGGCAAGATGATAGAGCAGATAGCCCTCAGCCGTGGCCATGAGATTGTGAGTATTATCGACATCGACAATCAGCAGGACTTCGACAGCGAGGCCTTCAAGAGTGCCGATGTAGCGATAGAGTTTACTGCCCCCCAGGCAGCATACGGCAACTACCTGAAGGCCTGGAAGGCAGGCGTGAAGGTGGTCTCTGGCTCAACGGGCTGGATGAAGGAACATGGCGACGACGTGAAGCGGGCCTGCACGGAGGAGGGCAAGACGCTCTTCTGGGCCTCGAACTTCTCTATCGGCATAGCCATCTTCTCAGCAGTCAACAAGTATCTGGCCAAGATTATGAACCAGTTCCCCCAGTATGACGTGGAGATGGAGGAGACCCACCATGTGCACAAGCTCGACCACCCCAGCGGTACAGCCATCACGCTTGCCGAGGGCATTCTGGAGAATCTGGAGCGCAAGGAGGCCTGGGCCGAGGACACTACCGACCCCAAATTGTTGCGTATCGACCATATCCGCCGTGGAGAGGTGGCAGGCATTCATACCGTTCGCTACGACTCAGAGGCCGACATCATCACCATTACCCACGATGCCCATTCGCGCAAGGGCTTTGCACTTGGTGCCGTGCTGGCTGCAGAGTACACCAAAGACCATCAGGGCTTGCTGACCATTAGTAATATGTTTAACTTTTAAATAAGATATGTTTAGAAGATTCTTTTCTTTTGAAGGTAGAATAGGAAGGTTAGAATATTTTCTATCGGCTTTAATCGTAGGATTACCATTAATCCCATTTAATTATCTTTCTTCTTGGGAATCAGATACGCCAATCATTCCGATAATAGCATTTATTATTTATGTTATACTATCATGGTTTTTGCTCTCTCAAGGCGCAAAACGTATGCACGACTTGGGATATAGCGGATGGTGGCAATTAATACCTTTTGCTCCAGCAATGATGATGATAATAGACGGAGAGCATAAAGAAAACGAATACGGGCCGGCATTAAAAAGTAATACTATATCTAAATCAGAGCAGTGGACAAAGTTCATCTGCGTTCTAATTCTATACCTGCTGTTCCTTTATTGGGTGGAGTCCTGGTGGGGACTGCTCGTGATTCCTTTCATCTACGACATCTATATCACCAAGAAAATCAAGTGGCAGTGGTGGAAGGACTCTGAGGGACCTGTCAAGTGGGTCATGTCGTGGGTCGATGCTCTCGTGTTTGCCCTCGTGGCCGTATATTTCATCAACCTGTTCTTCTTCCAGAACTATGTCATCCCCTCCAGCTCGCTGGAGAAGAGCCTGCTCACGGGCGACTACCTCTTCGTCAGCAAAGTATCCTATGGCCCTCGCATTCCTGAGACGCCGCTCACCATGCCCCTCACGCAGCACACCCTGCCCCTCTTCGAGTGCAAGTCGTATATCGAGTGGCCTCATTGGGACTACCGACGGGTGAAGGGACTGGGCAAGATACAGCTCAACGATATCGTGGTGTTCAACTATCCCGCTGGCGACACCATCTGCTCGGATCCGCGCTATCAGGCCTACGACTTCTATCAGATGTGCTATCAGATAGGCTATCAGATGTATCCGCAGCGGCCCAATCCTGATTCGCTCACCCAGGAGCAGCTGCCCCTCTACTTCAGCACCATCTATCAGGCCGGGCGTCAGACCATTGTGCAGAATCCCCAGGAGTACGGCATCATCGATACCCGTCCTACCGACCGTCGCGAGAACTACGTGAAGCGCTGTGTGGGGCTGCCTGGACAGACGTTGCAGATCAAGGACCGCATCATCTATATCGACGGGAAGAAGAACAAGGAGCCAGAGTATGTGCAGTATACCTACCACGTGAAGCTGAAGCAGCGCCTCGACGATGATACGATGAAGGAGCTGGGCATCACGATGGAGGACCTTACCAGTCTCAACACCGCAGGCTATATGCCGCTGACCAACTACGCGGCAAAGGAGCTGACGGCTCGTGGCATTGCCGAAAGCGTCACCCTGAACACCGATGCCAGCCAGACGGACATCTATCCCCTGGACGGCAATCTGCACTGGACCCGCGACAACTACGGACCCATCTGGATTCCAAAGAAAGGCGAGAGCATCGACCTGACGCTTAAGAACCTCCCCGTCTATGCTCGTTGCATCCGAACTTATGAGGGCAACCAGCTGGAGGTGAAGGACGGCAAGATATTCATCAACGGCCAGGAGGCTACGAAGTACACCTTCCGTCTGGACTACTACTGGATGATGGGCGACAACCGCCACAACTCGCTCGACTCCCGCTATTGGGGGTTTGTGCCTGAAGACCATATCGTGGGCAAGCCCATCTTCATCTGGTGGAGCTCCGACCCAGACCGTCATGGTTTCGCTGGCATCCGCTGGAACCGCCTTTTCACCTTTGTCGATGACATCAAGTAGACTTGATTATTGAGAGAATGGCAGGCTGGCTGAAGTATATGATAGCGTTTGCATCAGCTTTTGCGCTGATGCTGGCTATCCGTTCTCTGGTGCTTTCCGTTCATGGGGTCATAGGCGATGGGCTGGCCCCGCTCTATCATAATGGCGACCGTCTGCTCATCAATCGCTGCAGCTATGGCCTGCGCATTGAGGGCAACGGCCTGTTGCCATACAGCCGTCTGATGCGCCAACCTGTCGAACGGGGCGACATCGTGGCGTTCAACATACCAAGAGGCTCGCTGGGCTGTCTTGAAGATGTCTCTTCCTTTGGTCTGATGATAGCCCGCTGCAAGGCAGTACCCGGTGATACCGTTCGTACAGACAGCGGCGTGGCCGTCATCCCAGGACTATACAACTGTGCCAAGACTGACTACTACTGGCTGGAAGCCATCAACGACAAGAATCCTGTTGACTCAAGGTATCTGGGCTTCATCCCTGAACAGGACATCATAGGTCGCGTGGTCACCGTACTGTATAATCGTTACAACTCGTTCTTGCCATGACCACAGCACTGCTACAGACCACCTACTTCGGCCCCATCCAATGGTACCAGAAACTCTGCCGCTACGACCAGAGCATCATCGAGCAGTACGACTCCTACCAGAAGCAGACCTACCGCAACCGCTGCATCATTGCTACAGCCAATGGACTACAGGCACTGACGGTACCCGTTGAGCATAGTGATGACAAGACGACAGTCAAAGACCTGCGCATCAGCGACCACAACCAGTGGCGGCGCATCCATTGGAATGCACTGCAAAGTGCCTATAGCGAAAGTCCCTTCTTCGACTATTATGCTGACGACATCCGCCCCTTTTTCGAAAAGAAATACGAGTTCCTCATCGACTTCAACGAGGCCATCCGCCAGACAATGTGCGAACTCATTGATATCCATCCGCACGTCTCCTATACCTGCTCGTTCCTGTCTCCTTCCTCAACGGACAAGTCTCCCTCCTCTCTCCTCCCAAATCTCTCCTCCCAAATCTCCGACTTCCGCGAAGTCATCCACGCCAAGCATCCACTGCCCGACCCAGACTTCGAAGCTACGCCCTATTGGCAGGTGTTTCAGCACAAGTACGGTTTCCTGCCTAATCTCTCCATCCTCGACTTGCTCTTTTGCATGGGACCCGAATCTATTTTTTATTGCCACAAGAAAACATAAATACAGATGAAACGAAACCTTTTATTATCCTTAGCCATTATGATGGGGGCCATCGCCCTCGCCTCCACCGCCGACTCGCTGCGCAGACAGATTCCCAAGCTCAGCGGCGAAGAGAAGTCAGCAGCCTACCAGCAACTCTATCAGACCCTCTCCGACGGCAATCAGCTCGAACCCCTGCTCCAGTGTCTTGACCAGTGGATAGAGCACGAGGCTCGTCAGGGCAATACCAAGGAAGAGGCCAAGGTGCGCTGGTACAAGCTCGTCGACATAGCCAACTATGGTGAAGACAGTCTCATGCTCGACGAGGCCACACTCCAGATGAACTGGTTTATGCACCACGACGAGTGGCAGCGTTACTACGATGCCTGGGACTGCAAGGTCAACAGCTATATCTATACCAACCGTTTGCAGACAGCCCTCCGCGAGGCTCAGAATATCTTGGACGACGCCAATGTGCGCCGCAACAACTTCGGACGTGCCGTTGCTTACATGCAGATGGGTGTCATCTACGAGATGATGGGGCAGTACGACCGTGCCGTGCTCGTCTTCAAGGAGTGTCTGGGGCAGCTCAAGGACAGCTACCGCGACTCAGAGGTCATCACCAATGCCTACGACTACCTCTGCCAGACGCTCGACGAGTGCTACCGCTATCAGGAGGAGCTCAATGTCACCTACGAGTGGGAGAAAACCATTCAGGAACGGCTTGCATCCGGTAAGGTGGCATCAAGGTCTATGCAGAGCAACTATATTGTCTGTCGGTGCAATCGTGCCTTGGCCCTTACCAAGCTGGGGCGCTATGCCGATGCTGACAGTGAGCTCTCGCAAGCAGAGGAGATGCTCAAAGAGAGCGACACACCTCTGGCGCGCTATCGCATTCTACTCGTCAGAGCCATACATGCCCTCGACAAGGGAATGCCCCATGTTGCACAGGACTACTGCGACAGTCTGCAGCGACTCGGACTCAACGCTGGGGGAAACATCCAGCTGCTTCAGGGCGATATCTTCCTCAAGGCGGGCCGGCCTGCTGAGGCTGCCCAGCTCTTCCGTCAGCTATACCAGAGCACAGACTCCATCTTCAATCGTGACATGCGACTGCAGCTCAACGAGCTCAGCACACTCTATAAGGTCGAGGAGCTGGAGATACAAAACAAGCTGCAGACCACTCGCTATCTTGCCATCTTCGCGGTCCTTGTCATCCTGGGACTGCTCGTCTTCACCCACTACCGTTTCCGCGATGCAAGGCGACTTGCCGCTGAGCACGACAAGCTGCAGGAGAGCAACCGGAAGTTGGAGCAGAGCAATAAGGAGCTGCAGGTGGCCAACACGCGAGCTGAGGAGGCATCGCAGATGAAAACCAACTTCATTCAGCAGATCTCCCACGAGATTCGTACTCCCCTGAACATCCTCTCCGGCTTCACCCAGATTCTCACTACTCCAGGTATGGAGATGGACGATGCCACCAAGCGCGACATCAGCGAGCGCATCACTGAGAATACAGCGCGTATTACAGGTCTTGTCAACAAAATGCTGTCGTTGAGCGATGCTGGCAGTCGCACGATGATAGAATGCAACGACCACGTGCTGGCCGTTCAGATTGCCGCCCAGGCTGCCGAGCTGCTGCAGATAGGGCAGAACCCCAAGATTGACTTCGACCTCCAGATTAGTCCTGAGGCAGAGAGTGCGATGCTCCAGACTAATGTCGAACAGGCCACCCAGGCTCTTGGGATGTTGCTCGACAATGCGCAGAAGTTCACCTATGGCAAATACTCCAATGCTGGTCCTGGCGAGAAGGGGCGCGTATTGCTCAACGTTACAGTCGGTTCGCAATATGTTCAGTTTATTGTCCAGGACAACGGCATTGGTGTGCCTAAGCAGGAGGCCAATCGTATCTTTGAGGAGTTTGTCCAGCTCGACAGCTTCTATGAGGGTACCGGTATTGGGCTTACCATAGCCCGTTCCATTGCTCGCCGCATGGGTGGTGATGTGGTGCTCGACACAACCTATACTGACGGCGCCCGCTTCATCCTCCGACTGCCTTATTCGTCGGGCCAGGGTTCAAACTGAAGCTCCAGTTCCCTCCATTCTGGTTCTGTAGGCACCGCGATGCCCGTGAGGTCTGCCGCAGCGTGCGAGATGCCCAATCCCAGCAGGCGGATGGGGTGCTCATGACTGATGTCCACCTCTTTCAGCAGTTGCTTGGCCAGGGGCAGTATCCGGGCTTTTGTGCTCAGCACTTCTCCTGCTGTCATGCTTCGTGTCACCTGGCGGAAGTCGCCGAACTTCACTTTCAGTGTCAGTGTGCGTCCTTCAAAACCGCTCTTCTCCAGGCGTCGCAGTAGTTCCTCTACCGTGTGGTACAGTTCGATGATGATGGTAGACTGCTGGAAGATGTCTGTCTCGAAGGTCTGTTCGCAGCTTACCGACTTGCGCTCCCATTCTGCTATCACGGGGCGGTGGTCAATGCCTCGGGCGAAGTCGTAGAACACCTGCCCCATCTTGCCAAACTCATGGCTCAGGTGCTGCAGCGGTACCCTGCGGAGGTCGGCGCCAGTGAAGATACCCATACGGTGCATGTGTCCTGCCGTCTTCTGCCCCACGCCCCAGATGCGGTTCACCTGCAGATGGTCGATAAACTCTTGTGCCTTGTCGGGGTGTATCACCGTCAGCCCGTCAGGCTTGCGCCAGTCGCTGGCTATCTTTGCCAGAAACTTGCAATAGCTCACTCCGGCAGAGGCCGTCAGTCCCGTAGTCGACAGGATACGCTGCTTTATCTCGCGGGCTATGTCTACGGCATATTTCTCACTCTTCTCCGTCTTCCCTTCCAGAAGGGTCTGTGTGACATCCAGGAAAGCTTCGTCCAGCGACAGCGGCTCTATCAGCTCCGTATAGTCCTGGAAGATGTTGCGAATCTGCATGGACACCTCTTTATATTTATGGAAGTGTGGCTCAACGATGGTGAGGTCAGGACAGAGCCGTTTGGCCATCTGGATGCTCTGGGCCGAGTGGACACCATACTTACGGGCCTCGTAGCTGGCTGTCGACACCACCCCTCGCGGACCGTCGTGTCCCACAGCCACAGGCTTGCCCCTCAGCTCTGGACGATCGCGCTGCTCGACAGCGGCGAAAAACTGGTCCATGTCTATATGTATGATTCGTCGTTCTGCTTCCATTCTTGTCTGCAAAGGTAGTTCTTTTCTGCGACAAGCAGAAATGTTATGGCTATTATTTATTATAACTAAGAAAAATCGTTCAATGGCTACGAAAAATGTTTCATTGAACGATTTTTTTAGTCTCTTGAAACATCTTTTTCATCCCATGTGCGCAAAAGAGAGTACTTTTGCGGTATATTTCTAAAATAACAAGAGTACTAACAAAAAACCTAAGAAGCAAATGAAACAAGCAAAACGACTGATTCTAAGTTTCTGCGCTCTGTTGCTGTGTAATATAATGTACGCGCAACAGGCGATCACAGGTAGTGTCGTCGACAAGACGGGAGAACCCGTCATCGGTGCTACCGTGATGGAGAAAGGCACGTCGAACGGAACGATTACCGACTTCGACGGCAATTTCACCTTGAAGGTGGAGGCAGGCAAGACGCTGGTCTTCTCCTACATTGGTTTCCTGACACAAGAGCTTCCGGCCAGCAGCAACATGCATGTGACCATGCAGGACGATGCCCTGTCGCTGGAAGAGGTGGTGGTTACCGGTTATACCACCCAGCGCAAGGCTGACCTGACGGGTGCTGTGAGCGTGGTGAGCGTAGCCGAGCTGGCCAAGCAGAACGAGAACAACCCGATGAAGGCCCTGCAGGGTCGTGTGCCGGGCATGAACATCCAGGCCGACGGTAACCTGGAGGGTGCTGCTACGGTGCGTATCCGTGGTGAGGGTACGCTGAACTCAGGTGTAGACCCGCTGTACATCATCGACGGTGTACCCACCCAGTCGGGTATGCACGAACTGAACGGTAACGATATCGAGAGCATCCAGGTGCTGAAGGATGCTGCTTCAGCTTCTATCTACGGTAGCCGTGCTGCCAATGGTGTCATCATCATTACCACCAAGAAGGGCAAGGACGGCAAGGTGAAGGTGAACTTCGACACCTCGGTGGCTGCCTCGTTCTATACCAACAAGATTGAGACCATGAACGCCCAGCAGTGGGGCCGCGCCTTCTGGCAGGCCAGCGTGAACGACGGCCTGAACCCCAACAACAACAACCTGGGCTACAACTTTGACTGGAGCTACGACCAGCTGGGCAACCCCGTGCTGAACAGCCTCTCCATGAATATGTTCCTAGACGAGGGTGCCTCAGTGCGCTCGTCGGATACCGACTGGTTCAAGGAGATTACCCGCACGGGTGTGGTACAGCAGTACAACCTGTCGGTGAGCAACGGTAACGAAAAAGGACACTCCTTCTTCTCAGTGGGCTACTACGACAATACGGGTACCATCAAGGACTCGCACTTTAGCCGTCTGTCGGCTCGTGCCAATGCTGACTACAAGCTGTTCGACGGCATGGTGACCATCGGCGAGAACTTCACCGTCAACCGCACCAAGGGTACGGCAGCTCCCGGCGGTATCCTGGAGAACGCTCTGGAGTTCAACCCCAACTTCCCCATCTATGCTGAGAACGGCGAGTATGCACAGGCTCTCGGTGCCTATTCAGAGCGCGAGAACCCGCTGAGCATGCTCCATAACAACAAGGACAACGAGTATACACAGTGGCGTATGTTCGGTGACGCTCACCTGAGCATCACCCCGTTCAAGAACTTCACCGTGCGCACCACACTGGGTATGGACTATACACAGAAGCAGCAGCGCTTCTTCCTGTACCCCATTGTTAACGGAAAGATGAAGCGCACCGACACTGCTGCCGAGAGCAAGCAGGAGCACTGGATGAACTGGATGTGGAACGCCATTGCCACCTATAACCTCGAGATTGACAAGCATCGCGGAGATGCCATGATTGGTATTGAGGTGAACCGCCAGAACTACAACATGAGCGATGCACAGCGCTATGAGCTGGCTATTCTGAACACCGACTACATGTGGCCGTCGGCAGGTACGGGCCGCCAGATAGCACAGGGCTTCGGCAACGGATACTCGCTGGTTTCTTACTTTGGAAAGGTAAACTACACCTACGACGACAAGTATATGGCCTCGCTGACCATCCGTCACGACGGTTCGAGCCGCTTCGGTGAGAACAGGCAGTACGGTACCTTCCCCTCTGTCTCTGCCGGTTGGCGTATCACACAGGAGAAGTTTATGCAGAAGACCAACACTTGGCTCGACGACCTGAAGCTGCGCTACTCATGGGGTCAGACCGGTAACCAGGCCATCGACAATACTGCACGTTATACGCTCTATCAGGCACTGGTGTCGGCCAATATCTGGGACGAGAACCAGGCTGGTTCGGCCTACGACATCAAGGGTTCGAATGGTGGCTCGGCCATTCCTACGGGTTATGTGCGCTCTCAGCGCGGTAACGAGGACATTAAGTGGGAGACCACTACACAGCACAACATAGGTATTGACTTTGCCTTGCTGCGCAACGAGATTTACGGTAGTGCCGACTGGTTCTACAAGAAGACTACCGACATCCTGCTCTTCATGGAGGGTATCGCCTCGATGGGTGAGGGTAGCGGACAGTGGATCAACGCCGGTGAGATGAAGAACACCGGTTGGGAGTTCTCGCTGGGTTATCGCCACAAGCTGGCCAACGGCTTCTCCTGGGATATCAATGGTAACATCAGCCTCTATCGCAACGAGATTACCAAGCTGCCTGAGACGGTGATAGCCAACGGTAAGTTTGGCGGCAACAGTAAGCTGAGTGTCATTGGCAACGCGAAGGGTTCGCTGGTGGGCTATGTTGCCGACGGCCTGTTCAAGAGCCAGGAGGAGATTGACAATCACGCCATTCAGCAGGGAGCCGGACTGGGTCGCATTCGCTATAAGGACCTCAACGGTGACGGATACATCACCGAGGACGACCAGACCTGGATCTTCGACCCCACTCCAAAATTCTCATGGGGTCTGAACATCTACCTGCAGTACAAGAACTTCGACTTCACGATGTTCTGGCAGGGCGTACAGGGTGTTGATGTCAATACCCACGGATTCAAGGCCCGCACCGACTTCTGGGCAAACTCCACGGTCAACGTGCCTTATCTGAACAAGGGTACCCGTGTGCTGAGTGCATGGAGCCCGGCCAATCCCGGCAGCGACATTCCCGCACTGACCACTGCCGACACCAACAACGAGGGACGTCTCTCTACCTATTATATTGAAAACGGATCGTTTGCTAAGCTGCGCACCATCCAGCTGGGATATAACATCCCACAGAGCTTCACCGACAAGCTGCGTCTGGAGCGCCTGCGCGTTTATATCTCGGCTCAGAACCTGCTGACCATCAAGAGCGGCAAGTTCACCGGCTCAGATCCTGAGAACCCGGGATTCAACTATCCTATTCCTCTGAACCTGACATTTGGCTTAAACGTTTCATTCTAAACATACAATATGATTATGAAAACAAAGATTTTATATATCATCTGCGGTGTCTGTATGCTTGCTTCCTGCAGCAATTTCCTGGATGAGCAGAAACCTCAGGCCACACTGACGCAGGACCAGGTGAAAGACCCTAAATATATTGACGATGTGCTGACATCGGCATACTCCGGACTGTTGGCCATAGAAGACATGAACTCATCGTTCTCGCTGTGGAACTATGACACCCGTTCAGACGATGCCTACGTGGGTGGCGCCTCCTTCTCGGACGGTGAACCGTTCCACCGCCTGGAGAAAGGCACGGGCGTAATGACTCAGGACTGGCCCTTCGCCTCTATCTGGAACAAGCTGTATAAATATCTCTCCCGCGTATCGCTGTCGCTCGACATGCTGGCTGTTGCCAACCAGGACGATGCTACCATCCAGCAGCGTACCGCTGAGATGAAGTTCCTGCGGGCATACGGTCACTTCCAGCTGAAGCGCCTGTTCAAGAAGATTCCCTTTGTGAACAAGCCGAACATGACAGAGGATGACTATAACAACCTGTCGAACACGGAGTACACGAATGATGAGGCCTGGCAGCAGATTATCAACGACTTGGAGGATGCCTACCACGTGCTGCCCGCCACGCAGGCCGACAAGGGACGTCCCACCAAGGCTGCCGCTGCTGCCTTCCTGGCTAAGGTGTACCTCTATAAGGCTTATCGTCAGGACGATGCCAGCTCTAACCAGGTGACCAGCATCAGCAATGAAGACCTGCAGAAGGTGCTGGAGTATACCACACTGTCTATCTATACCGGTGCTGGCTATGGCCTGGAGGCTGACCTCCACAACAACTTCCGCCCTGAGGAGGCTTACGAGAACGGCAAGGAGAGCATCTGGGCCATTCAGTATTCGCGCAACGACGGTACTACATGGGGCAACCTGAACTTTGCCAACCGTCTGATTGTACCCTGCATCCCCAAGGTGCACGACTCTGGTAACGACTTCTACAAGCCTTCTCACAGTCTGGTGAATGCTTATCGCACCAACAGTAGTGGTCTGCCCATTCTGGACAATGCCCCGACTACCGACTATGAGGTAGGTAGCAATGAAACCGTTGACCCCCGTCTGTTTGTCACTGTCGGTGTGCCTGGCACTCCCTATATGTTCAACACCAACTTCATGATAGAGAAGAGCAACACCTGGAGCCGCGCCGGTAGTGGTATGTATGGTTGGAACGTCTCGCTGAAGCAGAACGTTGACCCCGCACTGACCGACATCTATCTCTTCAACTGTGACAACCAATGGGCTTCGTCAATGAACCGTATCGTGTTCCGCTATGCCGACGTGCTGCTGATGCGTGCCGAAGCTCAGGCTCAGTTGGGCAACATTCAGGAGGCCATCCAGCTGGTCAACCAGGTTCGCGAACGTGCCATCGGGATGATCAAGAACAGTATCGTCAGCAACTATGCTGTCAAGTACAACGTACACTATGCCGTCAACAAGTATAACGGCAGCTACGGCAAGGACGAAGCACTGAAGATTGTGAAGATGGAACGCCGTCTGGAGCTGGCTATGGAGTATGAGCGTTTCTTCGACCTCGTGCGCTGGGGCGATGCCGCTACGGTTATCAATAAGTTCTATACCGAGGAGGGCGCCAAGATGAACTTCCTGTCGGGCTCTTCATTCACTGCCAACAAGAACGAGTACCTGCCCATCCCCGACGAGCAGTACAAGGCAGCTAATGGTCACTACCAGCAGAACTGTGGACAGTGGTAAGAAACAAATTAGAAAACAGTAATTAGAAATCAATAATTATGATTACCAAGATAAAGAATATATTCCTTGCAGGTTTGTTGTGCTGCGGCATGGTAGCAGTGCTCACTGCCTGCAACAAAGACCACACCAGCGGCATGCAGCTCGGTGGATCCTGCCTGGTTGAAGAGTTGGTGTTGAACGGACAGTATACGGCTACTGTCAATCTGGAGAAACGTTTGCTCAAGGTGAAGGTACCCGTAGACTTCTCTGCCAAGGACAACATGGAGATTACGAGCCTGAAGCTCTCGTCGGGTGCTACTGCCAACTTCAAGGTGGGCGACCGCCTGAATCTGGACGGTGCCAAGAGCTTACGTGTCAAGAATGGCGACCTCGAGATGGAGTATCAGATTTCTGTCCGTAACGACGAGGCCATCATGTCGTCGTTCATTCTGGAGGGTGTCAAGGGTGCCATCAACCAAGACGACAAGACCATCACTGTGTCAGTCACTGGCAACAGCGGTATCGACCTGTCAAACGCTACCTTCGAGACCGTATGTAGCGAAGATGCCGTGTGCAGCCCTGCCAGCGGAACGAAGGCTGACTTCACTGAGCCGCTGGAGATTGTCGTCACCGACAATACTGCCTCCAACACTTATACCGTATATGTTACCCTCATCCAGAATCCCGTTGCCATCTTCGTTGGCGAGGCTGAGAACGTGGAGATGCTGAATCCGGAGGAGAAGGCTGCGGCCAAGTGGCTTACTGGTAACATCCCAGGTGCTGCATACGTATCATGGGACGACATCAGCAGCGACAACATCTCACTCGATGAGGTGAAGTTCGTATTCTTCCACCGTCACTGTACACCTTATGGAACCTACAATGGTTTCGTGGATGCTGAGAAGAAGGCCATGACAGCCCTCTCTAAGATGAAGGAACTGCGTGACCGCGGTGTCGGTTTCGTGCTGGGTCGCTCGGCTGTCAATTACGCTATCGCCCTGGGTGCTATGCCTGAGGATGCTTATCCCAACAACGTATGGGGTACCGATGGTGAAGGTTCCGACCTGATGGGTGCAGACCCCTGGACCTACAGAGTCTACGACATCGCCCACCCGCTGTGGAAGGGTCTGAAGCGCTCACCCGGACTGGGAGACGACCGTATCATCACGCTCGACGAGGGCTACACCATCTGTAACACCACGTCGCAGTACGGATTCTGGGGCGACTATCCTGACAAGGAGGCTGTCGAGGCCAAGACGGGCGGACGCGCCTTGGGTGGCGACGGAAACGTGTCAGCATGGGAGCTGAAGGCTGCCAACGGCAACTTCGGAAAGGGCGGCATCATCTGTCTCGGCTCTGGTGTGCTCGACTGGAACTCGCCCACGCCCTACACCTCTAACTATCACGACAACATGGGCACCATCATGCTCAATGCTTACAAATATGTAGGAAAAGAATAGTTCAGAAACTTAAGCATAATAAGAAATTATGAAGACCAAGATTTTCAATATTATCCTCGCTTGTCAGGTGTGTTGCGGTGTTTCCGCAGTCCTGACAGCTTGCAGCGACAACAAAGTCGACGGCGACCCTGCCAAGGACTGGGCAGGCACCACGCAGCGTTTCGTCCCCACCGACGAGCGTGGGTTCTCCACCTACTATACTCCCGCCATCGGACGTGTAGGCGACCCGATGCCCTTCTACGACCAGAAGGCTGGCAACTTCAAGGTGCTCTATCTGCAGGAGTACGACAACAATATGGACAAGCGCTTCCATCCCATCTGGGGCGTACAGACCACTGATGGTTGCAACTATACCTCGCTGGGCGAGATTATCCCCTTTGGCGACAACGACTATCAGCAGGATGCTGCCCTCGGTACTGGCTGCTGCTACTACAATGAGAAGGACGGACTGTACTACGTCTACTATACCGGACATAACGGCAACTGCAGGAACCGTGAGGTGGTGATGCGTGCCACATCGAGCGATTTCAAGACCTGGACAAAGGACAACCTCTGGGCACTCAACGGTCCTGACTTCGGATACTCTGGCAACGACTTCCGCGACCCGCAGATCTTCCAGACCGAAGACGGACAGTACCACATGGTCATCTCTACCTATCCCGTATGGGGCGGTGACCCGAAGTTTGCCGAGTTCAAGTCGTCCGACATGAAGAACTGGGAGCACGTGGGCATGTTCAACATGATCTGGGACCGTATGCTGGAGTGTCCTGACATCTTCAAGATGGGCAACTACTGGTATCTGGTCTACAGCGAGTCGTTCCGTACCCCTTGGAGCCGCAAGGTGAAGTATATGGTGGGCAACAGTTGGGATGACCTGAAGGCCTGCTTCAACCAGGGTCCGCGCTGGCCGCAGGATGGTCGCGAGGGCGTATTGGACAGCCGTGCCTTCTATGCTGGCAAGACTGCCTCCAACGGTACCGACCGCTTCATCTGGGGATGGTGCCCCTTCCGCTCAGGTGCCGATATTGACGAGAAGAACATCAATGTGGGTGGCGAGAAGGACGGCGACGAGCCCAACTGGTCGGGCGCGCTGGTCTGCCACAAGGTGCAGCAGAACAGCGACGGCACACTGGTGCTGGTACCCGTACCTGCTATGGACGACAAGTACGATATGCCGCAGATAGTCGAGGTGATGGAAAGCAATGGATACGCTAACGGCACGCTGACTGGCAATGATGCATACGTCATGTACACCCGCTTAGGAGTCCACAACCATATCTCACTCACGGTTAAGACCGCTGGCAACAGAGACAAGTTCGGCATCTCGTTCGTGCGCAGCACCGATGCAAAGAAGTACTACACCCTGGTGTTCAACGATGAGAACGAGAACTGGCGCAAGGTGAACTTCGAACAGGAGGGCGCTGAGGGCAAGGGCTTTGTCAACGGCATTGACAGCTATGGCTTCGACCGTCCTGCCGACAATACCTACGACATCGACATCTACACCGACAACTCGGTAATGGTGATGTATGTTAACGATAAAGTGTGCTACACCCAGCGCATCTACGGCATTCAGAAAAACTGCTGGAGCATCAATAGCTATGGTGGCTCCATCAGCATCAGCAACCTTATGGTCTGCCAGCAGTAAACACCGCGATCGTATTAGTTAGTAGTTTTTTAAAGCCCTGCCTTTCAAATTTGGAAGGCAGGGCTTTATCGATTCGTTTTATTTTTCCACAAGTGCTTCTTCTTTTTATTCGTCGTCCAGATGGTTGTCCCACAGATAGCGCTTTGTCTCTCGGGCGGCAACACCACTCAGCAGCAGCAGGGATATCAGGTTGGGTGCCGCCATCAGCGCATTCATGCAGTCGGCTATGTTCCAGATGACATTCAGGTTCGTGATGCTACCTATGAAGACTGCGGCGATGAAGGCTATGCGATAGTAGTTGATAGCCCGCCTGTTGATGAGATACCTGATGGCACTCTCGCCGTAGTAGCACCATCCCAGAATGGTGCTGAAGGCAAAGGTCAAGATGGCCAGTGCCAGGATGGGAGCACCCAGGATGGGTATCTTGCTGAAGGCAACCTTGGTCAGTGCGCCTCCGTCGGCATAGCTGATATCGGGATGTGCCAGGATGCTGCTGACCAGGACGATGCCCGTCAAGGCACAGATGATGACGGTGTCCCAGAACGTAGCGGTGCTCGACACCAGAGCCTGGCGCACGGGATTGCGCGTTTGGGCGGTAGCAGCCACGATGGGAGCCGAGCCCAGTCCGCTCTCGTTGCTGAACAGTCCTCGTGCTATGCCAAAGCGTGCTGCCATCATCACCGAGGCACCCACGAAGCCGCCTCCTGCCGCTTCGGGCTGGAAGGCCGACAGCACTATCAGTCGGATGGCCGGCCACACATAGTGGGCATTCATGCACAGCAGGATGGTGCATCCTGCGGCATAGAATACCGCCATGAACGGCACCAAGACACCACACACGCGGGCTATGCTCTTGACACCGCCCAGCACAACCATCCCTATCAGCAAGCAGACACAAATGCCCATGAGCCATTGAGGAATCTTGTAAGTCTCGTACGACATCATGGCTATCGAGTTAGCCTGTACCGTAGCACCGATGCCGAAGGCGGCCATTGCCGTAAAGAAGGCAAAGAGCACAGCCAGCCACTTCATGCCCAAACCACGCTCCAGGGCATACATGGGACCGCCGTAGAAGTGGCCGCTCTTGTCCTTGATGCGGTATTTGATGGCCAGCAGCCCTTCGGCATACTTGGTGGCAATGCCGAAGATGCCCGTCAGCCAGCACCACAGCACGGCACCCGGACCGCCTAAGGCCACCGCAGTGGCCACGCCTACGATATTTCCTGTGCCGATGGTAGCGGCCATTGCCGTAGCCAAGGCTCCAAACTGGCTCACGTCGCCCTGACTGCCAGGTTCCTTAGTAACCGACAAGCGTATGCCCGTCAGCAATTTGCGCTGGGGGATGCGCAACCGGAAGGTGAGAAAAAGGTGGGTACCCAGCAGCAGGATAATCATGGGCCAACCCCATAGCACATTGCTCAACTGCTGAAAGAAGTCGTTGATTGTTTCCATTATCTAGTGTGCAGTTTCTGACGTTTTGTTTGCAAAGGTATAGCTTTTTTGTTATTCCTGCAAGCAAATGGCCAAAAAACGTATAAAAGTGAAAGCCTCTGCAACGATAAAGAAGCGTTGCAGAAGCTTTCTGTTATAGACTTATCTTCCGAAACTTCGGTGATTGATTAACTCCCAAGACTTCGGTGATTGACTAACTCCCAAGACTTCGGTGATTGACTAACTCCCAAGACTTCGGTGATTGATTAACTCCCGTGAGTTAACCTTTCACCTTTGCCACCAGTTCGGCAGGGTAGGTGGGCATGGCACCATTCTGGGTGCAGACATAGGCCGACACCTCAACGGCGATGCGGTGAGCCTCTTCCATCGGCTTGCCATTGAGGATGGCGGCACAGAACGAACCCGTGAACGAGTCGCCGGCTCCAACCGTGTCGGCAACCTTCACCTTAGGAGTGTCCTGAAACGAGGTCAGGCCAGGAGCAAAGACGTAAGAACCATTGGTGCCACAGGTGAGCACCAGCATCTTCAGCTTATATTCAGCCAGAATCTTCTCGCACACACCACGCATGTCAAGGCCCTCATAGCCGAACATGTGCTGGATGACCACCAGCTCCTCATCGTTGATCTTGAGGATGTTGCAACGCTTGAACGACTCCTCGATGACATTCTTGGTATAGAACTGCTGGCGCAGGTTGATATCGAAAATCTTCAGGCAGTCCTCGGGCGTATCGTCAAGGAACTGACGGATGGTAGCCCAGGACGTTACATTGCGCTGAGCCAGCGAGCCGAAGCATACCGCACGGCAGTTCTTGGCAACCTCGGCAATCTCCGGGGTATAGGGTATGTTGTCCCATGCCACTCCTTCCTTGATCTCATAGGAAGGAATACCATCGCCCGAGAGGGTAACCTGTACGGTGCCTGTGGGGTAGGGGACACGGGGCATCAGATAGTTTAATGAATGTTCTTTCAGTGCTTCGATGGTCTCGTCGGCCAGGTCATCCTCGCCCAAGGCGCTGACTGCCAGCGTTTCCAAACCAAACTGACCTGCGTGGTAAGCGAAGTTAGCAGGTGCACCACCCAGCTTCTTTCCTTCGGGGAGAACATCCCACAGGGCCTCGCCAAGCCCGACTACATAATGTTTGCTCATTGTTTTATGATTTTTTTGTTATTTTGTTGTTTTGTTGTTTCGATATTTCGAAGTTTCGATGCTTCGATGTTTCGATGTTTCGAAGTTTCGATGTTTCGAAGTTTTGATGCTTCGATGCCTCGAAATTAATGCTTCACCTGCGGAATATAGCTAAAGAGATAAATCACTCCAATAGCCATCACTGCCACGGCGCCAGCCTGGCCTACAGCATCGCTGGCAAAGCCCATGATGAGTGGGAACACCGTGCCGCCAAACAGGCCCATAATCATCAGTCCGCTTACCTCGTTCTGCTTCTCGGGCACCGAGAGCAGAGCCTCCGAGAAGGCCATCGAGAAGATGTTCGAGTTGCCGTAGCCCACCAGAGCAATAGCGCAGTAAAGCTCCCACTGCTCCGTGCCAAAGAACATGCCAATCATCGACAGTGCCATCAGGCAGACACTGAAGATGAAGAACCATCGTGTCTTCATGATGCGCAGGAAGAACGAGCCCGTCAAGGCACCGATGGTACGGAAGATGAAGTACAGCGACGTGGCGAAGGCGGCCTCGTTGAGCGTCATCCCAACGCGCTCCATCAGCAGCTTGGGTGCCGTGGTGTTGGTACCTACGTCGATGCCCACGTGGCACATGATGCCAAAGAACGACAGCAGCACGATGGGCTTGCCCAGCAGGCGCAGGCAGCCTACGAACTCAGCAGCCAGACTTTCCTCCTTACGCTCGCCGCGCTCCTCAATGATGGGTGTGGCCCAGAGCAGTGCGGAAGCCAGGATGCCGACGATGAAGTAGACGAGGAACAGTACGCGCCAGTCGTAGCCGAAGGAGGGAATGACCTGTGTGGCACCCCACATAGCCAGATAAGGAGCGAGGAACGAGGCGATGGCCTTGACGAACTGTCCGAAGGTCAGTGTAGAAGCCAGGTTCTTGTCGCCGATGATGAGCATGGCCAGCGGGTTGATGCTGGTCTGCATGAAGGCGTTGCCGATGCCGAGCAGCGAGAAGGCTATCAACATCACGGCAAACGAGTTGCCCAGCAAGGGAATGAACAGCGATACGACGGTGATGATGAGCGACAGCAGCACCGTGTTCTTGCGGCCTATCTTGTTCATCAGCATGCCCGTAGGCACACTGAAGATCAGGAACCAGAAGAACACCAGCGAGGGGAATATGTTTGCGACGGAGTCGGTAAGACCCAGGTCTTCTTTCACATAGTTAGAGGCAATGCCCACCAAATCCACGAAGCCCATGCAGAAGAAGCAGAGCATGACGGGAATTAGATAAATGCTTTTATTTTGGTTCATAATGTTTTTGTTTTTATTTCGATGTTTCGATATTTCGATGTTTCAAAGTTTCGATATTTCGATGCTTCGATGTTTCGAAGTTTCGATGCTTCAAAGTTTCGATATTTCGAAGTTTCGATGTTTTACTTTATTCCATAAATTGTTGCTTTGCCGCCGGTCACCTTCATGTTATTATACGGCTCCTGGGGGAACACGAGGTTGGTCATTGCCATGCGGCCCTCGGCGTCGAAAACCTCGATAGAGCTGTTGTCAACGAAGATGCGCAGCTGCTTGATGTCGCCATAGGTGGGTGCGGTGGTGACGCAGGGGAAGGCCTCGCTGAAGCTGGCGTAGCTACGGGTGCGGTCCATTGAGAAGGTATGCTTGGCGGCGTCGTAGCGCATCACCACCTGCTCGCCGATACCGTTGCTTAGGGTGATGTCTGATGAACCCTTCACATCGACTACAATCTCGCAGGCCTGAGGCAGCTTCTTGGTTTCCTTGCCGCGCAGCGAGAGCAGCTCCTTCGAAGGAGTGACACCGCAGTAGGTCTGGCCGTTATACTCGAACAGGTCGAGATCGCGAGGCACGCTGTTGGCAGAGCGGAACTGCTTGGTGGGTACCTGGTTGGCATACTGCCAGTTGGACATCCATGCCAGTGCAATCTTGCGGCCGTCGGGGGCATTGTCGAAGGTGACGGTAGCATAGTGGTCCTTACCGTAGTCCATCCAGCGGGTGTCCTTATGCTCGCAGTTGAAGTGGTGACCGTCGAAGTCGCCCACGAAATACTGTGTGGCAGAACCGCCGAAGGGTCCGCCGGGGTTGATGTTGCAGATGAGCAGCCACTTCTGTTTGTCGGTGCCGCGTACCTGCAGCTTCATCAGGTCGGGACACTCCCACACGCCGTCATGACAGCCCAGATCCTTGCCGAACGAGCTCTCATACTGCCACTCCTTCAGGTCTTTCGACGAGTAGATGCGCATCTCCTGGCCGGCAGCGAGGATGAGGTTCCAGCGCTGGATCTCTGGATTCCAGAAAGCCTTGGGGTCGCGGAAGTCCTCCTCGGTGCTTACGAGCACGGGGTTGGCGGCATACTTCTCGAAGGTCTGTCCGTTGTCTTTCGAGATGGCCATCGACTGCACCTGGGCTTTGCCGGCGGAGGTGTAGAAGGCTACCACCTGATTGTTCTTCTTGTCTACTACACACGAGCCTGAGAAGATGTCGCCCAGGTCATCGGGCTCGATGGCCAGGGGCTGGGCCTCCCAGTGGATGAGGTCGCGCGAGGTAGAGTGGCCCCAGGTCATGTTCTCCCACATCGAGCCGTAGGGGTTATATTGATAATAGAGGTGGTAGACCCCATCCTTGTAGAACATGCCGTTGGGGTCGTTCATCCAGCCATAGGCAGGAGTGTGGTGATACTGTGGGCGGAACTTCTCGCGGTTGGCGGTGTCGAAGGTATTGCTCTGCTTCATCTCCTTCCAGCACAGGAAGTCCTTCATGGCGCCTGTAAAGCGGCGGTCGCCATAGAACGTGATGTCCAACAGCAGGTCGCTGCCTAAGCGCTGTATGTCCAGCGGTACGTAGTAGTCGACCTGGTCGACTGCCAGACGGACATTGAGCGACTTCACCTGCTGACCATCCCGGAGCACACGGATGTTGGCGTTGTCTTCGCGTTCCTGCACGGGCAGCAGCAGATACTTGTTCTTCACTACCACGCGCTGCATGGCGTGGCTCTTTCCCAGTACCAGTGGCTTCTCCTGAGCCGATGCGCTGAGCACCGCCACTACTAATGCCACGAGGGTTAATACCAGTTTTTTCATTGCGTTGTTGTCTTTAGTTATTAATTGATTCTGCTGCAAAATTAGCCAATTGCCTTCTTTTTTCCTATAACTAATGATACAAACACTAAGAAAAAACGTTCATTGCAACAAAATTAGCATCATTTGTAACAGCGACAGCCCTGTCAGGTCGCAAAAACCGGCAACCGACCGGCAAGGCACAAAAAAGAAGGAACGGTTGCATCGCGCAACCGTTCCTTTCCTGTTATATACTTAAATACTCAGTATTTGATGTCGGATTACCACCATTTCGATTTAAAGTTTGCTTTGCTTACCCAGTCAAGGAAAAGAGGATACTCATCCTTGATGCTCTTGCGCTCAGGAAGAATCTGGAAAGTCTGGTCGACAGCCAGCTTACAAGCGGGTTCTCCCTTCACTGCAGTTAATGTCTGCCAGGTGCCATCCTTGTAAACTTCAAGTTTAATCTTGTCGTTTGCCTCCTCAGGGCTGTTGATGTTCTGGTTGAAACCGGAAATCTCAACAATGGGTTTTGTAGGACCAGCCTTAGTGTTCACCATCTCGTTCAAACCAACACCGAACAGCTTGTGAGTCTCCCAATCGTCGTTGCCGTTGATGCGCAGGGGCAGTATACCGCCGGCAGCAACCAGCCATACCGTTGCGGGGCTACCATACTTCACATCGAGTACAATATCGTTGAAGTCGAAGTCAGAAGCATGCGCAGCACTCAGGTCCTCAGCAATGATACGGATGTCGGCCGTAGGATTCGGGGGAGTAATAGAAGGAACATCAGCTGTAAAGCCAGGAGTACATCCGCTCTCACCCTTTACGAAGTCATCGTCCTTTGGAATAAACTCAGTGGAACCCTCAGTCACCTTCGTCACGTTGCCCGTGCCACCACTGGTACAGTTAGCAACAATATGGAAGAACTTATAGTCAGCAGTTGAAGTCTCACCAGCCTGATAGCCATTACCATCAGGAACATTAGTCCAAGTGCTGGCCTTCACATAGATGTTGTTCTCGAAGTAGCCGCCTGTCTGAGGAGCATCCTGTTCCCAGTTCAGGTAGACAATCTTGTCGGTAATCTCCAGAGCAGCATACTCTGTTCCGGTAGGACCGCTCCAGCTGGTGCCATTGTTGTACAGCGTGGCGCACTTAATCAGGGCACCGCCAGCCAGACTAACATAAGTAGGCTCGCTTGTACCATCAGCACTGCTGCTGAACATCAGCTGACCATCAACAACAAGAGCTGAACCATTGATGCCCTCGTAGTTGCGGATACGTGCATTGTTCTTTACATAGAACTGGCAACCGTTGTAGATACGGATGTTAGCAGAACTACCTGTCTCGTTAATGCTTATCACGCTGTGGTTGTAGTAGCGGCTGTTGCCAGCACCACCGTCCATCTTGTTTGCCTTCAGTGTGCCGTAGTTGTAGAAGTTACCACCATTGTTGTTAAACGTACCAACGTTGATAGTACCCCAGTTACCGCTCAGCAGGCTATTGTCAGTACCATTGTGGAATGCCACTGTACCAGCACCGGAAATCTCACCGCCAGGGAGGACAACAATCTGAGCCTCGTTGACACTGCTCAGTGTCTTGCCTTCAGCAACAACAATCTTACCACCACGAGCAACAATAATCTTGCCTAAGCTACCAATGCGCTGATCTTCATTGAGGTTCCAAGTTCCAGTCACAACAATTGTGCGCTCTGCACCCGGATACGACGATCCTTCAGAAGCTGCCACGCCAATTTGACCATTCCAAGTGCCAGTAATCTTAAAGTTAGTAACCCAACTGCTTTCTACTCCCCAGTAGTCTAATCCCATATAGTTAGTCAGTCTCTGAAGAGCTAACATGGCATTTTCTGAGTCTTCGACAGCAGGCATACTGTATACATTTTTATCCCAATAATATTGTAACAGAGGCTTAATATTATCTGTATACCAATTTTTATCCTCTTGTGTTACACCATTTTGACCAACGCCCCACTCATAATTATTCATCAAAGTTTGAATACGTGAGTTTTGTTTAGGAGACCACAAAGTCTGGCTATTAAAATTAGCCGTTGTAGAAGTCGGCTCCTTAGCCGTTGTCAGATAGTTAGCCACCCACGTCTCATCATAGGGCTGAGAAGCCTCAAGAACAGCAGGTGCAGCTTGGCTGCGAGTGAAGAAACTGGCAGCACGAGAGTAAGCTCCACTGCTGAAGCCCCAGGTCTGGTTAGAGGCAATGGATCCACCTACATATTTAAGGAACGCATCGTCATACTTCATTTTGTCTAGCTCTGCTTTCGACATTGACACGTCCTCTGTCTTCGAGCAGCTGGTAAATACCATCGCGGCGGCTGCTGCAAACATCAAATACTTTTTCATACGATTCTCGTTTTTAAAAGTTAATAATCTTTTCTTTTTGCTTGTTTTGGTTGCAAAGATACATAATATAATATAAAGTTATTCTACTTTCAGTGTTAATAATAGTTAAATACGTGGTAAACAATGTTTCATGTCATAGCATTTGTAGATAAAAAAAGGAGATTACAAGGCGTATTTGTAAGGACGAAAGGGCGGGATGACGCGAGCGTAGTACGTTAATTTTTTCAAAAAAGCAACGAAAAGATTTATGACAAGTGCCTTTTCTCATTACCTTTTTGTAACTTTACAGCCAAAATAAATCATAATGAAGATGAAACAGAACCACATTACCTTATTATTATTATGTACTGGTGCGCTGCTGACAGCCACCTCGTGCAAGAAAGACCTCTTCGACGAAGAGATCTACAATACTGCCGTGGCTTATAATTTTATGATAGACAATGCCGACCCTGACCACGACTGGTGCCTCACGCACTATAGTGCGACCACCATCCGCAAGTCGGACAACATCGTGAACAGAGTGCAGCTGCTCGACGCTAACCCCTATGTCACCGCCGATGCACAGATTGTTGCCGAAAGTATGGTGTTCGGAAGTGGAGAGCGGCTGGCTTATACCGTACCGGTCACCAACACGTCGCTTTTCCTCGTGGGATACGATGCTTACGGCAACGACCTGGGCTATATCAGCGTGCCTTTCGCCACTCCCTCGCTAAGCGTCTCGGCCGACGACTTCCTGAAGCCCGGCGCCATTAAAACTCCTACCTATCAGAAGTTTACCTATATCTATGAAAGCGACTTCCCAATACCTGGCGATTTCGACTACAACGATATGGTGCTGCGCATCAGCAAGAAGCATCCCGAGCTGGGCAATATGTTTGTGGTAGACCTGACGGTGACGCTGGAGGCTTGCGGTGCCGACGAGGTGTATGGCGCTGCCATCCAGCTGGTAGGCATCAACTATGATGACATCACAAAGGTCGAGATAGTCGACGGACAGGCAATGGATACGGGCTATCCGCTGAGTCGTACGTTCACCTCGGGCGATGTGCTGACTCGCGGTAGGCAGGGCGAGGCGGTCATCAACCTCTTCGAGTCGGCTCAGTGGGCCTTGGGCAGGACGACCGACGAGCTGGGCGACATTGCCGTAATACACTATAACGTGTCGCGCAACACCTCAGAGAAGTCGAAGGTGGTGGCTCCCGTCACCACTACCTATCGCATCAGGTTCAAGGATAGCGATGTGGCGCATAGCATGACCTTCGACCGCATCGATCCCTTCATCATCCATCAGAGCAGCAGCGGTGGCATCTGGGAGGTACATACCTTTGCCCATAAGTTCGACGCTACGTTGCAGAACATCAATACTGAGGCCTATCGCAAGAATAATGTCAGCTGGTCGCTCATCATTCCTATGGCCGACTTCCGCTATACCCGCTACGGCATGCCCTTGGGCTCATACAACAGCGACAACGGTGAGGTGTTTGGTGCTTACGACGGCTTTACCGGATGGATGAGAAACCGCTTGACCAATCGCGACTGGTATCGCACCGTCACACTTCCACAACTGGTTTATTAAGCGAGAAAAGGGGCTGAAAAACGTGAGTTAACTCAAAAGTACTTGCGAGTTAACTCATTCGACGAATCGAGTTAACTCATGCGATAATTTGAGTTAACTCGTCCCACAACAAGAGTTGGCTCAGGCCATGACTATAGTTGGCACGAGCCACAAAATAAAAGGGATGCCTGCATCGCGCGGACATCCCTTTCTGGTTGGTATTATAGAAGTATTTGAATTTCTTTCTTATTCAGTCATCTGGTAGGTGGTGCCAGAGGCTGGCGACTGCTCGTACCAATTGCTGTAGGTAGCTGGTGAACGTGCGAAATCCTTGAAGCTGGAATAGGCATCCACGATGCAAGTCCATTCCGTTGGCCATTCCCACAGGCCCTCTACTACGATGCCGAAGGGGGCAGACGATTGGCCTACCTTCTCCGTCTGCCAAATTGGGTTGTTAGAGCCTACATGGATTTCGTTATCGCCGGCTTTAATCCAGAAGTCAAGCTCTGGGACGGTTTTGCTGGCCAACTTGTCATATTCTCGCTCGATAGGTACACCGTTCTGGAACTTGTCGTTGCTGGTATCGCCTGTATTGAGGAACTTTCCTCTGGTACCACCCAGCAGGTTGTGTACCTCGCTGCCGCCGAAGATAAGGTTGCCGTTATAGCCTACGTACAGATCCATTCCTGCACCGGTGGCCATCAGCTTGACGTGTACCTTAGTAGCATCGTCTGGGTCTTCCCATACTCGCAGCACCACATCGTTCATGTCGTAGTCGCCCATGAAGGTATCCTCGAAGGCAAAGGTATAGATGGTTGGTGTCGGCGTAATGTCTGGTACGCTGACAAAACCACCACCGCAGCCCTTCTCGTCCTTTTCTACCGAATACGAAGGCGACGTGCCATAGATACAGGTAGCGCGGCTCTCTGTAACATCGCTGGCATAGAACTTTCCTGTACTCTTGGCATACAACCCACCTGGAGAAACTTCATACCAGCCGCCATTGACATTGGGGTCACCATCGCTAGCCTTTACTGCATCGTGCCATTCGTAGTTATTAGAATCAATGCCATAACATTGTTGTCCGTTGAAATATTGGTAAATCAGCTGAGCCTGGCGGTAGCCAGCGTGATTCGTATTCAGCCATCCTATTGCCTGACCGTTAGCTCCGTACGCTTGATTGATGGCCTCTGTTGTTGTCCAGCCAGAGGGTACTATCAGCTCTATGTTGTCCAGCATGTAAGTTGTACCCTCTTTGTTTTCAGTTGTGTTCACATAGCTGCAATCGTTGATTTTGAAGATGGCTCGGTTGATGGTACTGCCGATAGGACCCCAGACACCGAAGTTGTTTACGGAGAGGCTGCCTTTGCAGTTCATATATGCTGCATTACCCATATAGAGTACGATACCTCCGTCGTTGCTGCCTTCTAACTTCAGCGAGCCGCACTCGATATAGCTGCCATCGTCCATCTTCGACGACTTTCTTAGTTCCAGCTGGCCAGTCACATACATGCTACAAGCATTCTCTACCGACATGCCTGCTCCGCCAACGCTCGACAGATAGGCAGTGCCCATGTTGATGAGCTTGCTGGGTGAGCCAGTGGTTCCGGCAGGACCAATCAGGGCAGGTTGGGTACCGCTTTGAGAGCCGATAGTACCGGAGTTATAGAGCACACCGCCATTGATATTGATGTTGGCTACGTCGATAGTGCCGGCATTATGGCAGAAGGTCTCGGTGCCGTTGGCAAATTCCAGTTCGCCTTCGCCAGTTATCTTGCCGCCTGGCATCACGTAGATCATGCCCGTGGTGCCTGCTTCATTGTTGGCATTGGTGACAAGCTTGCCTTTTGAGCCGATATTGATAGTGCCGGTGGGTCCCACCACGACAACACTGCCGCCGGTTACTCTTTGCTCTTCGTTAATGCCCCAGGTGCCAGTGACATATACCGACTGACCGGCATACGACTGGATACGGGCTATCGTGCCGTTATATACGTTGGAAATCTTCAGCTTCACCGGGCTGCCGTCACCCTGGTTGACAACGGTGGTACCATTGGTATTGAAGCTTTTATCCATCTCGATGAGATTGCCCGTGGTATAGGCCGACAAGTCGGGCATGGCCTGTGTGGTGACGCTCCAGCGGTTGCCGGTGGATGCAGCACGTCTGGCTGCGTTGCTGGTAGTATTCTCGCCAAACGAGACGCTGGTGCCGCTCATCTTCACGGGGAACGACTTGCAGATGGCATGGTTGTTCTTGTCGTAGCAGGCTGCATACAACAGTGCTGCGGCAATAGGACGGGCCACGGTCATCGTCACCGTCTGGCCAGACGTAATGGTGGCGCGGCCGATAAAGTTGACTTGGCCATTCAGCAATGGCTCTTTCACGGAAATGTACACCGTGTAGTCTGCACCATAGTCCAGATTCACGCTTACATTGATGTCGGTGTTTACCGTAGTTTTCCAGTTTTGGTTCGGATCAATAGTCACGCCGAGGGCTTTCTCGGCATTGGCCGTGTAGTCGGTGGCGTTAAGCTCGACTTCCTTCGAACAGCTGCCCATCATCAGGCCAAGAGCCAATACGCCCATACTGTTCATCAAATACTTCTTCTTCATAGTTTTGAGCTCAATTAAATTACTAAATTTCGAAATGATGCTGCAAAGATAGGAGATTTTTTTTATATTTCAAAGATTTTTCCACTTAATTTAATAAAAAAGCATAAAATGCTTTGACCTTAGCGATGCCTCAGTATAAATCTGCACTGCAGTGGAAATAAATGGCGTGAGTTTCTTTTATCCGATACGGAAGCGGATATAGGTACGGTCGTCGTAGTGGGTGCATCCTTGGCGCACTCCCTTGGTTCCTTTGTTGACCTTATAGCATAGCGGGTCGGCCAGCAGGAGCTCGTTCAGGCGGGCTTCGCTCTCCGTCAGTGTGGCATACAGCTCAGGGTAGCCGTCTGAAGCCAGCACTACCTCAGAGCCTGATGGCACATCCGTCACGGCGATGCTCTTCACCTGTCCTCGGCTGGAGAAGACGGCATAGCCGTATTCATCGTCTGTGTTTTCCAGCTGTTGTTGCAGCCGGAGGTGTTCCACTATCATTTCGCGACCCAAGTCGTGCTTCAGCAGGCTTTCCTCCGTATAGCCCTTCTGTAGCAGCATGTGGATGGACAGACTCCTGGTTTCCGCGAGGACGGCATCCACCTTCTTGGCATAGGTATAGTGCTTTCCGTTGAGCAGGAACTGACAGTCGCCCACGGCCCAGACTTGCTGTCGGCGGCTGCTGTAGATAACGGCTGAGGCGCAGAGGTGTACCCCCTGCGCCTCAAGGCTGTAAGTATTCTCATAGTTCTGCAACTCGGCCTGTATACGGCTCACGGCGGTCTCGGCATCCATCTCAGGAGCCACGATGCCGCTGGTCAGACAGTTGGCTATCAGCTCTGCGGCCATCTTGCCACCGGTCAGCGAGCGAAAGGTCTTCGATGTAGAGCTGGTGGCTCCGTCGATGACGGCGATAAAGGCATCGCTCACTACCAGCTGGTCTTCGCAGTCGTCCTGACGGCCGGTTTTAGAACTACAAAGTGATTCTATGATTTCCACATTAGAAGTCCATCTTGTCGAGTTCGTCGGTGAAGTCCTTCGGCTCGTGGTTCTCAGGCTGATGGTAGTCCTCGTTGCGCTCGCGGCGCTCGCCACGCTCCGGACGGGGACGACGCTCACCGCGCTCAGGACGCTCACCGCGCTCCGGACGGGGACGACGCTCGCCACGCTCAGGACGCTCACCACGCTCAGGACGCTCACCACGCTCGCGGCGGGCAGGACGCTCCTGATAGCCCTCGGGCTTCTCAAGCAGTACGCGGTGCGAGAGCTTGAACTTACCGGTCTTGGGGTCAATCTCCAGCAGCTTTACCTGAATCTTGTCGCCTTCCTTGATGCCGGCTTCCTCGACGGTCTCCAGACGCTTCCAGTCAATCTCCGAGATATGCAGCAGACCATCCTTGCCGGGCATGAACTCTACGAAGCATCCGTAGGGCATGATAGAGCGGACGGTACCCTCGTAGACCTCGCCAATCTCAGGGATGGCCACGATGGCCTTGATCTTGGCTATGGCAGCATCGATGCTGGCCTTGTCGGGAGCGCTCACCTGTACCTTACCCACGCCGTCAATCTCGTCGATGGTGATGGTGGCGCCAGTGTCCTCCTGCATCTGCTGGATAATCTTACCGCCAGGGCCAATCACAGCTCCGATGAACTCCTTGGGAATGTCGAAGGCCTCGATGCGCGGCACCTGAGGCTTCAGCTCAGCACGAGGCTCGCTGATGGTGTCGGTGATGCACTTCAGGATGTGCTCGCGACCAGCCTTGGCCTGCATAAGGGCTTTCTCCAGAATGTCGAACGACAGACCGTCGCACTTGATATCCATCTGGGTAGCCGTCAGACCGTCCTTCGTTCCTGTGGTCTTGAAGTCCATATCGCCCAGGTGGTCCTCGTCGCCGAGGATGTCGGAGAGTACAGCATACTTGTCCTCACCGGGGTTCTTGATCAGACCCATGGCGATACCGCTGACGGGCTTCTTCATGGGCACACCAGCGTCCATCAGGGCGAGGGTTCCGGCACAGACGGTAGCCATCGAGCTTGAGCCGTTCGACTCCAGAATCTGTGATACTACGCGTACGGTGTAGGGGAAGTCTTCGGGAATCTGACCCTTCAGACCGCGCCATGCCAGGTGTCCGTGACCAATCTCACGACGGCCTACGCCACGCTGGGCTTTGGCCTCACCGGTACAGAACGGGGGGAAGTTATAGTGAAGCAGGAAGCGCTGGTAACTCTTGTCCAGCACATCGTCTACCAGCTTCTCGTCGAGCTTGGTACCCAGGGTGACGGTGGTCAGCGACTGGGTCTCGCCACGGGTGAAGATAGAGCTTCCGTGAGGCATAGGCAGGGGTGACACCTCGCACCAGATGGGGCGGATATCGGTGGTCTTACGACCGTCAAGACGAATGCCCTCATCGAGGATGCAACGGCGCATGGCATCGCGCTCTACATCGTGATAGTAGCGGTCCATCATGGCATCGTACTCGTCCTTTGAAATCTCTGAGTCGTCGTTAATCTCAGGATGCTCGGCGAAGAACTTCTCCTTGAAGTCGGCGAGAATCTTCTCGAAGGCGTCGGCACGGTCCTGCTTGGGCAGTGCCTGCTTGGTGACATCGTAGGCGGGCTGATAGAGCTCCTTGTTCATTTGCTCGCGCAGAGCCTCGTCGTTCACCTCGTGGTTATACTCGCGCTTCACGTCCTTGCCCAGCTCCTTGCTCAGCTCGGCCTGCAGCTCGCACATGGGCTTGATGGCATCCATGGCAGCCTTCAAAGCACCCAGCAGGTCTTGCTCTGACACTTCCTTCATCTCGCCTTCCACCATCATGATGTTCTCGGCAGAAGCACCCACCATGATGTCCATGTCGGCCTCCTTCATCTGCTCGAAGGTGGGGTTGATGACATATTCGCCATTCACACGGGCCACGCGAACCTCAGAGATAGGACACTCGAAGGGGATATCTGAACATGCCAGCGCAGCCGATGCAGCAAAACCTGCCAAAGCATCGGGCTGGTCTACGCCATCGGCGGAGAACAGCATTACGTTGACAAACACTTCTGCGTGATAGTTGCTGGGGAACAGGGGACGGAGCACACGGTCTACCAGTCGGCTGGTCAGAATCTCATTGTCCGAGGCCTTGCCCTCGCGCTTGGTGAAACCGCCAGGGAAGCGTCCTGCTGCGGCATACTGCTCTCTGTAGTCTACCTGCAGAGGCATGAAATCGGTACCGGGAACTGCATCTTTTGCGGCACAAACGGTAGCCAGCAGCACAGTGTTGTTCATGCGGAGCATCACACTGCCATCGGCCTGCTTTGCCACTTTCCCGGTTTCAATTGTGATGGTTCTGCCATCAGGCAATTGAATACTTTTCGTAATTACGTTCATCTTTGAAATTAAAACATCTAAAAAAATAAAAATTGCAATTTTGCGGGCGCAAAGGTACACATTATTATAATAAGTAGCAAATGAACGTGCTATAAATTATTATTTTTTAGTAAAATTGCATGATTTTCCCCTGACAAGAAGCGTCAGTAGAAATCCCACGAGGAAGATGACCGTAGTGCCGAGTACGATGGCGAGATAGGGGTGCAGGTGGGGACCAGGCAGGTGCCACATCTCTGCCAGCGATATCCAGCCGATGACCATAATGCCGCCGATGCATCCGAGGATAGCTGCCCAGCGGTTGATGCGCTGGGGGATGCAGCCTAAGAGGAACAGCCCCAACATGCCTCCGGAGAAGATGCTGGAGAGGGTCCACCAGGCATCGATGATGCTCTCCACACTAAGCATGGCGATGGCTACGACGGCTCCTAACAGGCCTACTGCGAAGCTTGACAGTCGGACAATGGCCAGCTCGAGCTTCTGGTGGCGGTGATGGTCGTTGGGGTCGTGGTGGCGCAGATGGTCAATCCCGGCGCGGGCTTTCAGGAAGAAGGGGCGCACATAGTCGGTGAGGATTATGGTGGCGGCTGAAGTCACTGACGTGGAGACGGTGCTCATTCCGGCGGCAAAGATAGAGGCTATCAGCAGACCGCGCAGACCAACGGGCAGGCCGTTGACAATGAAGTACGGGAACACGTAGTCGGGCTTTTGGGCAATGTCTGCGGGCAACGGTGCCACACCAGCCTCATAGTAGGAGTAGAGTGCGCTTCCGATGAGGAAGAACAGTGCCGAGACGGGGATGAACAGATAGCCGCCGAAGAGGGCTGAGAACTTGGCATCGCGGTCGGTCTTGGCAGCATGGTAGCGCTGCACGTAGTTCTGGTCGATGCCGTAGTTCTGCAGGTTGATGAAGATGCCGTAGATGAGGCACACCCAGAAGGTGCTGGTGGTGAGGTCGCTGGTGAACTCACCCAGCGAGAACTTATTGCCCATCGGCGAGTTTGCCGCCAGCTCGAAGGTCTGCATCGGTCCCTCGGGCATGGAGAACATCAGGATGGCCAGGCAGAGCAACGCACCTCCTATTAATATAATGCCCTGAATGGCATCGGCCCAGATGACGGCCTTCAGTCCGCCCATCATCGAATAGACGATGATGCCGATGGAGGTGCAGACGATGACCAGGTGCATGTCCCAGCCCATCAGGATGTACATCGGTACGGCCAGCAGATAGAGTATCGATCCCATGCGGGCTATTTGGGTGAGCAGGTAGCAGGCTGAGGCGTAAAGTCGCGCCCACGCTCCGAACTTCTCCTCCAGGAAGGTATAAGCCGACACGCTGCCGCTGTGGCGGTAGAATGGTACGAAATACTTGGCGGCGAAATAGCTCGCGATGGGTATGGACAGCGAGAATACGAAGGCATTCCAGTCGGCGGCAAAGGCCTTGCCCGGATAGCCGATATAGGAGATGCTCGACACGTAGGTGGCGAAGATTGACATGCCCACCACCCAGCCGGGGATGGAGTGGCCGGCGGAGGTGAATTCGTCGGCACTGCTGCCCTTTTTGAAGAACGAGCAGCCAAACACCACCACACCCAGTGTGAACACGATGAAAACGATGAAGTCTATCAGATGCATAGTTTCCCGTCTTTAATAGGCAGTGCTTCAAGAGCCTGCTGGATCTTCTGGCGCTCAGGGGCCTCAAACTTATAGAACGGCGAGGCCACAAAGTCGTCGTTGATGATGCCCAACAGGGAGAGTGCGCACTTGAGTCCCTTGAGATAGCTGGAGCCGTGACGGCCTACGGTATAGATGGAGGTGGAGATCTGCATAATGAACTGCTGCAGCTTCATTACAGTCTCCATGTCGCGGCTCTTGGCGGCGTTATACATGCCGACATAGAGTTCGGGGAACATGTTGGCTCCGCCGTTGATGCCACCCTGGGCTCCCAGCAGCACACACTCGCCGGTAATCTCTTCGGGACCTACGAGCATGGCGAAGTCCTTGCGGTGCTGCATCTTATACATTACTGACTGGAAGTAGACGGCATTGGCAGAGGAGTCCTTGAAGCCTACCACCTGTTCCAGCTGGGCAATGCGGGCCACAGTGTCGGGGGCAAAGCTCACCTTCACGTGGCTGGGCATGTTATAGAGGAACACAGGCAGGGGCAGCTGAGGTACCAGCTCCTCATAGAACTGTGCCAGTTCGGGCTGACCGGTGGCGAAGTAGTAGGGGGGAGCTGAGACCACGCCGTCGGCACCGCAGTCGGCAGCAACCTTGGCCAGCTTGATGCTCTCCACTATCGAGGTGTCAGTGATACAGGCCAGCAAGGGCAGGCGACCGCGATTGATGCGGCACGACTCCTTGATCATCTGCTTGCGGACATCATACGAGAGGCTCTGCTCCTCGCCAGTGGTTCCTAAGACAAAGAGTCCGTGTACACCACCGGCTATCAGGTGTTCTATCAGACGCTCCAGGCTTTCTATGTCCAGCGTCTCGTTGTCTACTAAGGGGGTTACGAGTGGGGGAATAATGCCACTCAGGGGTTTCTTGAATGTTGTTTCCATTGTTGTTTTGTTGTTTTATTTGTTGACTTGTTCTTTCAGCGTGTGCTTGCCTGCCAGCAGCATTTGTTCACCGTGGCTGTAGGGCAGTCGGATGCGGGCTGTCTGCCCTTCGGGTATCTCTATGTCGAGCACGAAGACATCGCCCTCGAAGTGCCATGCTGCCTTGATGCCGTTCGATTCGCCGCGACACCATGTGAGGTCGCCCATAGGATGTGGTGCCACGATGACTTGACCGCCCTCGCGCCAGATGCCGAGGATATATGGCACCAACAGGTTGTTTAGGTGTCCCATCATGAAGTGGTTCATCGAGGCTCCGTGCTCGGGGTTCCACTGCTCGGTCAGGGTGGTATGTCCGAGCTTAATCTGGTAGCCATAGCCTGGTACCTCATAGTGGTTCAGCATCTTATATAGCAGTTCCTGCTGACCGTTATGGATGAGGGCATTGAAGAGGTAGCGGTTGCCTACGTCGCCTGTCGTCAGGCGGTCTCCATGCTGGTGGATGTCATCTGTTAGGCGTTGCAATACACCCTCTCGATGTCCTTTTGGAATGAGGTTCATCTCCAGCGCAATAGCTTGTGCACACTGGCTGCCCGTGCCTACGGTATAGCTCTCGGGATGATAGAACTCGCGGATGAAAGCCGCCTTGATGCTGTCAGCGCGTGTCTGTAGCCGTGCTCCTTGGCGTGGGTCGGCAGCAGCCACCATCTCACCAGTCAGACGGGTCCACCAATAGTAATGTGCTGTCGACACCAAGGGCATCGGCGTGTTCTGGGCAAAGCCTGCCCGGCCAGGACCATAGTCATACCAGTCGCCCAAGCCCTGCTTCAAAATGTAACAGGAGTCCTGCGTATGCAGATAGTCTACATAGCGTATCATCTGCGTCATATAGTCTGTTGCGATTTTATCACAACCATAATAGTGCTTATATAAATAAGGTAGAGCCACCAGTGCTCCTCCCCATTCGGGCGACTCGAGGAAGGGTGGAGCCCACGAGCCTTCAAAGACGCACAGGTTGGGGGCTATCTCGGGCAGGGCTCCATTGGGGAATTGTGCATCGGCGATGTTCTGCATGGTCTGCTCGATGAACGAGCGGCTGTCGTAGTTGGCCACCAACCCCTCTCCGTTCAGCCAGTCTTGCTCCAACCAACCTAATTTCTCGCGGTGCGGACAGTCTGTCCATACGCTTTGCCAGTTGCTTCGGATGGCACGGTCTATCAGTCGGTAGGCATCGTTCAACAGTTGGTTGGAGCACTCGAAAGCTCCCGTCTTCTGCGCGGAGTTGTAAACAAAGCACGACTCCACCTTCTTGAGTGTTTCTATATCGCCCTCCACCTGCAGATAGCGGTAACCGTAATAGGAGAAACGGGGGTGCCAGACTTCTGATGGCTGATGGCTGATGGCTGATGTATGATGTTTGATGTTTGATGTATCACCTCTTAATATATAGGTATAGTAATGTGGACGGCCTGTCTGCCGCTGGTTAACCAAACCTTCGGGTGTCAGTGTCTCGCCTGGAATGAGTTTCAGTTGCTGACCTGTCTTTCCACAGACGGTGATTTCTGGATATCCACTCAGGTTCTGGCCCATATCAAGTACAAGGACCGAATCCTTGCGGATGGTATCGCTGACACCGAAGCGCTCCATGATTTTAACGGGTTCCGCTATTTGTCTGCGCAGCACACCACGTGGAGCCTCCTGTGTGACCACTGGCTTCCATCTGTCGGACATAATCCGCGCGTCATAGTCTTCCCCGCCATAGATGCTGTTAAAGGTAATAGGACTTTCGGCCCACATCCACGAACCATCACTAACTATGTCATCCTGCTGTCCGTTTTCATATTCAATGTGCATTCTGAATAGCAATGTTGGCGGTCCGAAGGCTATCTTCATCTTCGCATACCGCTTGCCCGTCTCACAGTAGAACCCGTTGCCCAGCAGCACTTCAATGCGAAGCTCCGGTGACGATAGTGCCGATGTCGCTGGGTAGGAAATATTGTAGGTGTTGTAGAAGATGCTCTTGTCATAGTCGCTCCATAGGGGTGCAAACTCTGCATCGCCTATCTTCACGCCGTTGACGGTGAGCTCGTAAAACCCTAATCCGCAGATGTTTATTGTCGCTTTTTGCACTTTGTCCCTCAGCGGTACGGCTTTGCGGAGCATAATGCTGCGGTCTGCCAGGGGGGGGACAGCAGCCCATGCGGCCTTGACAGAAGTTTCCTTCAGTTTGGCCCCTGTGAAGTTGCGCCCTTGAGGCAAGCGCGCTTCCTGTTGCGTGATGGCACCAATCCACTGAGCGCCGCTGAAATGGTCTTGCGCTACAGCGTGGCTACCTATTATATATAAGAGGAGTAGGAAAAACTTTCTTCTCATAAGGCATTTGGAATAGTGAGCCTGTCGAGTGTGTCATGATGGCCCTTTAGCTGTCCGTCCACATAGACCCGCAGGCCCTTGCCGACATGGTAGCGCGAACCGTCACGATCCCAGAGGATGGTGAGCGTATGGCCGTGATATAGTACGTTGTCCAGACAGAAATAACTCCACTTGTCGGCAGGCAACAGGGGGTTGACCACCAGGCTGTTGTCCTCCTGAGGACGCAGGCCGCAGAGACCCGTGATGACGAGGTCGTTGAACGTAGAGTGGTTGTAGTAGCGCGAGCGTTCCTGGTCACCCTTCAGCCAGTAGCCCGTCGTCTCGTCGAGGTATTCGCCGATATAGGGTTTGCCGCGCATGTGCTGGCTCTGCATGTATTTCTCCATCTCAGCGAAGAAAAGGCTGTCGAGGGGGAGGGTTCTGGCGACAACATCGCCAGACACAGGATAGTCGTTGGCATAGTTGGCCAGGGCTGTGAGCGTCTGCGAGGTGGCAAAGGGCCATACGGCACCGTCCCACTCGCACTTGCCCACACCGTGGGTACGGAACAGCGGATGGCGGCGCTCGGCAGTGGTCTGTCCGTAGGGAGCAGAGAAGCCCTGAGGGTCGGCAGCCTGTAGCCAAGCGACACCGTATCTCGGATCGTCCTTGGCCATGTGGGTATACCAAGGCATGAAGCCGATAGCCTCGCGCACGTTGGCGGAGGAGTCTACGCGGTGGGTCTCGAAGAAGGTATGCTGCTCGTTCCACAGTAGCTCGTGCGCACTCTCGCGCAGTGTGGCTGCTTTGTCGAAATAGGCAGTGGACTTGCTGGGTAAACCAGCAAGCGCACTGATGTGACCAATGGCCATAGCATTGCCATACATGTAGCTGTTGATGCTGGGGCGCAGGTATTTCTTCTTACGCCCCCCGGAGATGGTCTCCTCCATCGCGTCCTGCACGTCAGCCTGCCAATACATCTGGTGCCCCTGCACGATGCGGGTATGGGTGTCTTCCCAGTGCTGATACTCCCATTCCAGCGAGGGCAGCATGGCGACTATCCAGTCCTTGCGGCCATCTACCAAATAGCGCTGCCACAAGGAGTGGGCTATCCACGACGAGTAGTTGCAGAGCTTCTTCATCGGCTGTCCGTTGTTGCCCTTATACCAAGTGTTCATCGCTTGGTCCAGATAAACAGGGTTGCGGAGCCAGCGCGATTCGAGGATGTGGTGTCCTACACCTGAAGAGATGAGGTTATACTGGTCGGCATAGCTTCTGTTTACCAAGAACTCGGTCATGGCATAGCCGACGGGCGTCTGCTTCAAATGCTTGCGCAGCGTCCACCAGCGGAAGTACCACATTTCCTCGAAGTCCTGCTGGGAACATTCGAAGAGGGGAGCGTTCTCCTTCATCCACTGCCAGGCCTGCTCGTTGGGGATAGCTTGGCGGATGCCCTCGGGCTCCATGGTGTTGAAGTAGTCTACGTAGTGCTTATAGCTGTCATAGTGCAGGAAAGCGGGTGTGCCAGCGCGTAAACCGCTGGCTACTGTGCTGGTTGAGGGGGCGGTTTTGAAGCGGGCAATGGCGAATGAGGCCTCTGGATCGCGCTCACCGGCACCGGGCAGCACTCCGTCCCAGTCGGCAGGGGTGTCGATATCGGGGAAGGTTCTTCTGGCTCCTGTCCGGAACATCACTCGCTCGATGCTCTCCACGGGGGCAAAGAACATGCGCTGACCAGCTTTTTTGCCGTTGACGTAAACTTCTATCAGCCGGCGACTCACACTGAGCACACATTTCATGCGCAGCTCCTCATCGGCAGTATATTTCCCGATGTTGGCATAGCGGGCGCCACCCTTGCAGCGGATGATGCCGTCGGCAGTCAGCTCGATACGCGAACAGGCAGTGCCGTGCTCATCGAGAAACTCTATCTGTAGCAGTCCTTTGTCGTTCTGACGGGCTTTCAAAGCAAATTCCACCTCCAGCTCCTTCGTGGCAGGAATCTTACGCTCCACGCGGGCATAGTCGAAGGGATCGCTGTCGCTCATGGTCAGCCAGCCGTCCTTCAGGCTCACGGGAGCATATACTGGAGAGTAGAGATTCCAGGCGGTGAGAGCGGAGAGGGTGCCAGCGGGGAAACCGTCAACCACTGTGGTGGCAGTGAACTCGTGACCGTCGGCGTGGCTATGTGCCTCGGTCTGCACCGGCACGGGGATATGAGCTACCCACATGTCTTCCTTATTCATAGAATAGGCCACCCAGAGGTCACTGTCCTTAGGTACGCCGTTGCCCTCCTGGATACCGCGCACATACTGAGGGCCGAAACTCTTGTAGTTGCCACCATAGCGCATTGGTGGTACCTCGCCCTGTACCAGGTTCAGCGTGGTATATTCCAAACCGTCCTTAGAGAGCGAGATGGCCAGTGGCCAGCGATATTCCGAAGGATTATATACGGTGGCATAGGTTCCGTCCGATAGGCGCTGGCCCCAGATCTTGGCATTGCTGTTGACGAAGCCCTGTGCCCGGCTGACGGGTTGCGCCCATGTCTGTCCGCCGTCATCTGAGATGCTGGTCAGCGCATGCTTCCACAACGAGGCGATGCGGCCATCGGGCAGGGTATAGTCGCAGTAGGCTTTGTATTCTTTATGCAGGGGGATGAGCGGGTCGTTGCGGTCGGCCTCCTCCACCCACTGCATCCTATAGCGTGGGTTGGCCAGAATCTCCTCGCAGGCCTGGCGGGTAGCCTTGTCGGCCTTGGTGTAATAAGGGAAGGCCAGACTAGTCTTACTAGTCCTACTAGTTACGCTAGTTCTACTAGTATAACTAGCGTAACTAGCATTCAGATAGATGAAGTAGATAGGCCCGAACGTGCCGTCTTTCTTTACTTCGCGAATGACACGCCCCATGCCGTTGCCGTCGTTGGGGTCGTCTTTTTTGTCGAAGGCAACGCCGTAGTTGCCGATGGCATAGAGCTGTCCGCTCTTGGAGACATACCAGCCCACGCGCTGGTGCATGATGGCCACAAGGTTATGGGCTTTTTCAGGGCGATTGGGCTTCTGGAATCCCTCTGGCACCTTGACCTCTGGAAACAGAATCTCTGGTTCGGTCCAACTATAGCCATCCTTCGAAGTCTGCAGCATGGTGCGCGAGGGTGGGACATGCTCGTCGGAGGGGTCGCACAGGTAATGCAGATAGAACTGCTGATTCCAATAGGCCATCATGGGCTGGTGGTTATAGGTCCATCCGTCGTTGTTAGCCTTGGTAGGATGTTCGCGGTTGGCACGCAGCAGCTGGATGTTGTGTACTCCCACCACGGGCGACAGTCCTCCGTCATGGCGCTCAGGGTTGCTCAACGTACTGCCGGTATAGTGTATGCGGTCTTGGGCGTGCAGCAGGTTGTATACCAACTGCTCTGGTGCGCGGAAGATGGTGCCGTGCTTATGCAGCACAGGAACTTTTACTTTCTTGGACACATCCTCGAACTGAACAAAGTCTTTGGTGAAATGGGCTCCGAAGTCTTTCAGCTGGTAGCGGTCATAATAGATGAGCCAACCGGCAGCCACCTTACATGTAGTGGGGCCTTCCATCATCTTGCCGGTAAAAGGTTCTGAAGCCTTCGACCACGGGCCGTAGGGCGACTTGCTGTAGGCTACCTTGATGTCGCGCTCAGGACGGGTGTTGTCCTTCAGCACCATGACATAGTCGCGCTTGCCTCGCTTGACCAGCGTAGCATCAATGCACGAGAAGCCAGGGTCTATCATCAGCTTCGTGGGAGCGAAGGTCTTGAAGTCCTTTGTCGTGGTATAGTAGAGACGGTGGTTGTTCTTATGCTCCTCCTGTCCGTCGGGGAACTTACCGGGAATGCACGAGGCCCAGATGATGACGGCCTGTTGGCGCTCATCGTCCCAGAAGAGTTCCGGAGCCCAGACATTAACGGTCTGCGGGTCGGTCATCACCTCTATGAAGCATTGCTCCGACCAGTGCTTCAGGTCCTTGGAGCAGGCATAGCCAAAGCCCCGGTCACCACGCCACGAGCTGGTCCATACCAAATGGAACATCCCATCTGGCGTACGGATGATACTGGGGTCGCGCATCACCCGCTGCACACCTACCTCTGGCTTGAGCCACGTTCCAGGGATGCTGTCCCACTGCCAGCCGTCGTAGCTGTAGATGAAACGGAGGCCGTCGGTGGCAGGCTCATGGAACGAGGTGGAAACATACACTTCACGCTGGGCCGAGGCGGTGAGCATCAGTGTCAGCAGAAAGAAAAAAGAACAAAAACGTTTTACCATGTTACACACATTATTTATAATAAGACGAAAAATTTGGCAGTTTGTAACTAAATATGTACCTTTGCAAGGCAAAAGCTCAAAACCCTAAATAAAATGAAAAAACGACTGACAACTATCGTGCTAGGCCTGGTTATGGGCTTGTCCATGCAGGCACAGCAGAACGCCAACGGCTATCCTATCACACAGGTGCCGTTTACGGCAGTTAAAATCACCCCCAACACATTCTGGGGCGACCGCATCCATGCCGCCCGTGAGGTTACCATCCCGCTGGCATTCCAGAAGTGCGAGGAGACCCACCGTTACGAGAATTTCAATATGGCGGCCTATACGCTCCAGCATCCTGGACACGCTAAGCTGCAAACCCCTGAATGGGATGTCTCGAAGTTTATGGGCTTCTCGTTCGATGATACTGATGTCTACAAGACCATCGAGGGTGCCAGCTATGTGCTGCAGACCTATCCCGACAAGAAGCTGACAGCTTACATCGACTCCGTGCTCGACATCGTGGCTGCTGCTCAGGAGCCTGACGGCTACCTCTATACCGCCCGTACCATCAACCCGGAGCATCCGCACCACTGGGCCGGTAAGAAACGCTGGGAGACAGAGGACTTCCTGAGCCACGAGCTTTACAACCTGGGACACATGGTGGATGCTGCCTGCGCCCACTATCAAGCTACGGGAAGTGACAAGTTCCTGAACATTGCCAAGCGCTATGCCGACTGCGTCGTCAAGGAGGTAGGAGCCAAGCCCGGACAGGCTTGCATCGTTCCTGGACACCAGATTGCCGAGATGGCTCTGGCCCGTCTCTATGTGTTGACAGGTGAGAAGAAGTATCTGGACGAGGCCAAGTTCCTGCTTGACTATCGCGGCAAGACCGGTCGACGCGACATCTATTCACAGAGCGACAAGCCCGTGACCGAGCAGACGGAGGCCTGGGGACACGCCGTCCGTGCCGGATATATGTATGCCGGTATGGCTGATGTGGCTGCCCTGACAGGCGACTCAGCTTATATCAAGGCTATTGATGCCATCTACCAGAATATCGTCTCGAAGAAATACTACATCACCGGTGGTGTGGGAGCCCGTCATGAGGGCGAGGCCTTCGGTGCCGACTACGAGCTGCCCAACCTGACCAGCTATAACGAGACGTGTGCCGCCATCTCAATGGTATACCTCTTCCACCGCATGTTCCTGCTGCACGGCGATGCCAAATACATCGACTGCTTGGAGCGCACCTTGTATAATGGTGTCATCAGTGGCATGAGCGTCGACGGTGGCCGTTTCTTCTATCCCAACCCCCTGGCTGCCGACGGCAAGTATGCCTTCAATGCCGACAACACGAAGGAGCGCCAGCCTTGGTTCGGCTGCGCCTGCTGTCCCTCCAATCTCTGCCGGTTCATTCCCTCGTTCCCAGGGTATATGTATGCCGTCAAGAATTGTAGCCTCTATGTCAACCTGTTTGCCAGCAACACAGCCACTATCCAGGTAGAGGGCAAGAATGTCGTATTGGAGCAGCAGACCAATTATCCTTGGGACGGCGACATCACGCTTACCGTCAAACAGAACAAGGCCAAGGCTTTCAACATGATGGTTCGCATTCCCGGCTGGGTCGACCGCAGCCCTGTGCCCAGCGACCTCTACCGTTTCAGCGACGACGTGCTGGGCAGCTACAGCGTGAAGGTGAACGGCCAGGAGGTAAAGGCAGAGCGCACCAAGGGTTACCTCAACATCAACCGCCAGTGGAAGAAGGGCGATGTGGTGACCATCCATTTCGACATGCCCGTGCGCACCGTAAAGGCTAACGGCCATGTTGCTGCCGACCGCGGGCGCATTGCCGTAGAGCGCGGGCCACTGGTCTACTGTGCTGAGGGTGCCGACAATCAGGACTTCAGCATCTTCAACTTCCTGATGCCCCGTCAGCCCCGCTTCACCGTTGCCGACCAGACCATTACCGCTACGCAGAGCAACATGACGTTCAGTGTCAAGGGCATCACCGTAGAAGGACAGGCCATCGACATCAATCCACAGGGCGAAGCCAGCGTTAAGCCGGCCCGGCTGAAAATGATTCCCTACTATGCCTGGAACCATCGCGGCATAGGACTGATGGAAGTATGGATGCCACAGAGCATCGGAGCTGTGGGCAACTACTAATCGCACTTAGAGCTTGGCAGCTCATAGTGCAAAAAGAAAGAATATAATCATGTACGATATCAACAAGGTACGCGAGGACTTCCCCATCCTGTCGCGGCAGGTGTACGGCAAGCCCTTGGTCTATTTAGACAATGCCGCCACCACGCAGAAGCCACTCTGTGTGTTGGATGCTATGCGTGAGGAATATCTGAATGTGAACGCCAACGTGCATCGTGGCGTTCACTACCTTAGCCAGCAGGCCACCGACCTGCATGAGGCAGCACGCGAGAAGGTACGGCAGTTTATTAATGCACGGAAGACGGAGGAGATAGTCTTCACCCGTGGCACCACCGAGGCCATCAACCTCATTGCCTCCTCGTTCTGCGACTCACAGATGCAGGCAGGCGACGAGGTGCTGGTGAGCGATATGGAGCACCACTCCAATATCGTACCCTGGCAGTTGCAGGCCCGGCGTAAGGGTATTGTGGTCCGTCATCTCCCCATCACCGACGACGGCTTGCTATGCCTCGACGGCCTGGAGGAGTATCTCACTGAGAAGACCAAGCTCATCAGCATCGCCCATGTCAGTAATGTGCTGGGTACGGTCAACGACATCCAGCGCATCGTGAGCATCGCCCATAGTCACGACATCCCCGTGATGGTGGATGCCGCCCAGAGTGCGCCCCACATGCAGATTGACGTGCAACAGCTCGACTGCGACTTCATGGCCTTCAGCGGCCATAAGATGTACGGACCCACGGGCATTGGCGTGCTCTATGGCAAGGAGCAGTGGCTCGACAGGCTCCCTCCCTATCAGGGTGGCGGTGAGATGATAGACAAGGTGTCGTGGGAGCGTACCACCTTCGAGCGGCTGCCCTTTAAGTTCGAGGCTGGCACACCCGACTATGTGGCCACCCACGGACTGGCTACAGCCATCGACTACCTGAACACGGTGGGACTCGACAACATCGAAGCCCACGAACAAGCACTCACCCGCTACTGTCTACAGCAGCTCCAGACTATCGATGGAATGAGGCTTTTTGGGCCTAAGCTCTCCCCTGACCATTCCTCTCCTGCCTCCGGCAACAAAGACGCTGTCGTGTCGTTCCTCGTGGGCGACATCCACCATCTGGACTTAGGCACACTGCTCGACCGTCTGGGCATTGCCGTCCGCACGGGACACCACTGCGCCCAGCCCCTGATGGACCGCCTGGGCATCAGCGGAACCGTAAGAGCATCGTTTGCGCTCTACAACACCAAAGAGGAAATAGACGCCCTCGTGGCAGGCATACGCCGCGTCAGCCAAATGTTCTAATAGATAACAAAACAAATTACAAGAATATTGAGAAAGTTAAAATTATGGATGCCCATAGTCATCTCGGCACATACAACTTCGTGGGCAGCCGCATCGACGGCTATGAGCAACCGACGGCATTGCTGACCAAGCAGGCCGCCAAGGCCCTGAAAGCAGTGAGCGACGACGTCATGGCCTTCCTGGCTACTGCACCTCCAGTTCCTTGAACTCCACTTTGTCGGTATAGATGCGCAGCGTATAGGTGCCTGCATTGATCTGTGTGCCGGTAGTGGTGGAAAGCATCTTGAACTTAGGCGGCGTGGGCGGGAAGGTCACGTCTCGCTCTACCAGTACAGCTTTCTTCGAGTCGGTGATGGTCATGCGGGCGGTGACGGGATTGCCGGTGGTGTTCTTATAGCGGAAGCGGAGGGCATACTCCTGGCCCAGTCCGGGGGTGATGACGAAGGTGGTCGACGGCGCCCCTTGGGCCTTGCCCTTCTGTGGCACCGGCTGGTAGACGGAGGCCGGACGGGCTTCAGTGTCTGTGGGGAGCTCGGCCTTGGGCAGACGGGCAATGGTGTCGGTGTCGAGGGCATGCCAGTATGGTGTGGCTGCCGGGCTGAGGGCAACGGGGGCTGCCGGGTCTGGTGTCGTTGTAGATGCCGGGAGGTGGTCTTTCGTTGCTACGGCGATGCCGCAGATGACGGCCTGGCCGGCTTTCACCTCTGGGAAGGAGATGTGCAGGCGACCGTTCACGGCTTTGGCGGTGACGACGCGCTTCAGCGAACCGCAGTAGCCGGCCTCGGCCCAGGGGTCAAGGTCGTCGACGACGGTCTGGCCGTTGACGGCGACATCGAAGATGCGCAAACCTTCATAGTCGGCCGACTCGGAAGCATCTCTTCCGTGCCAGGGTTCCACGAAATATAGTTCTACCCGGTATTCGCCGTTGGCGACGGGCAGGTCGTACCACAGGCGGTGTCGACCGAAGCGGAAGAACTGGAACAGCTCGTCGCTCTTGGTGCCGCGGATGTCTGTGCTGATGTGGCGTTGGCTGGCCTGGAAAGCATGAATACCCTCGAAGTCCTGTCCCCAGGAGTGGCTGATGATGCTGTCGTCGGCCTGCCATTGCTGGCCGTACTCGTCGCGGAAGGCATCGCCGCCGCAGTTGATGCGATAGAGGTAGTGGTAGCCGTCGGCGGCTTTCAGGAGGTCGCGGTTGCGGTCGGCGGGGGTGGGTAATGTGGGAGTGCCCGACGGATAACCGTCGGGAACGGGGGCTGCTGAGGCGGCAGCGGCGGGCTGGGCATAGCGGTGGCGATACATGTAGTAGGCGGGGGTGGGCTCCTCCCAGGTGGTGACGAGGCCCTTGTAGTTGATGGGTCCTATCTTGTCGATGCGGCGCAGGGCTCCGTCGGGCTGTACGCGGCCGGGATTGTCGTGGGAGTTGAAAATCCACTGGAAGTGGCCGCAGACGCCTTGGTGGTCCGATGGAGAACCATCGGATACAGCGGCATGGGGAACGGTATCGGCGTAGGCCTTTTCTGCCAGGCGGGCCTTGGTCTCGAGGAGGGCGGTGAAGCTTTCTTCGCTGTACTTGGCGTCGCCATGCAGGTCGATGGTTCGCCAGGCACCGTATTCGCCATTGAGCAGCTGCTCGGGCTGCGCGAGCTCGTGGTGGTAGTTGTCGGCCGTGCCGCCGTAGGTGCCGCTCCAGTTCTGGATGACGTTCCAGTCGGTGCCCTCGCCGCCGTTGCAGGTGGTGATGGCGCGCTGGTCGCGGCAGGTGGGGTCGAGGCTGCGGATGATGTCGGAGCACTCCTGGGCGAAGTCCTTGGGCAGCACACTCTCGTTCTGCAGTCCCCAGAGGATGACGGAGGGCGAGTTGCGGCGCTCCTTGATCCAGCGCACGAGCAGTCGCTTGAAGGTGTCGCGGAACTCGGGGGTGTCGTACCAGATGTGTGCCGAATACTGGCTCCAGAAGAGCATGCCCTGCTCGTCGAACAGCTGCTGATAGAGCAGGTTGTGGGGCTGGTGGGCCTCGCGGAAGGCATTGAAGCCGGCATTCCTGATTTGCTTCACGCGGGAGCGGATTTGCTCTGGGGTGAAGGCGTGGCTCTGGCCCAGCAGGTGCTCATACTCGCAGGTGCCGTTGATGAACACGGGCTGTCCGTTGAGGTAGAAGCGGTGGTCATCTTCCAGCGTAGAAGCACCGGGCACTGCTGCTGCCCGATGTACGGGCCATGAGATGCTGCGGATGCCGAAGGGTGTGCGCACCTCGTCGGTGGTCTTGCCGTCGCGCTTGAGCATGGTGGCGAGGGTGTAGAGGTAGGGGTCGCTGATGCTCCAGCGGTGGGCGTCGGCGATGGCCTCGGCATGGCGGAGCACACGGGTCTGGCCGGCCTGCAGGGTGACGGGCTGGGCATGTCGGAACACCTGCTTGCCGCTGGCCAGGGTGAACTTGCTCACCAGCTCGAGGGTCTGCGCCTCCTTGGTGTAGTTGCGTATCTCGGTCTCTATGAATACGCTGTCGCAGGCGGCATTGTTCCAGATGTGTACGCCGAAGGGCTCGATGCGCACCTCGTCGGTCTCGATGAGGCTGACGGGCCTGAAGATGCCGAAGGGCTGGCTGCCCTCTGAGAATCCCCACTCCGAGGAGCATCCTCCGCATACCCAGGGCGAGGCGGTCTGCATGGCGGGATGGTCTACGTCGACCTTCAGCTGGTTTGCGCCGTCAAGCAGATGGTCGGTGACGTCGAGGGTCCAGACGGTGCGGCCTACGAGCTCGCGGGGATACTGGTGGCCGTTGAGGGTGACGGTGGCATAGGTGCCTACGCCCTCGAACTGGAGGAAGTAGCGCTTGCCCTGCTGCTTGGTGGTGGTGAATACCTTATTATATATGGCCGAGCCGTGCAGGTTGCCGTGGCGCAGCTGGCGGTAGCCGTAGTAGTCGTCGAAGTTGTGGGGGAGGTTGATGCTCACGGGCGAACCGTGAGCCACACGGCGCTGGGCCGTCCAGCCGTTGTTGAGCGGGGTGACGGTGCGGCGGCCCTTGGGCTCCGGGGCGGGGAAGCGGACCTCTGAGCGGCCCATGGGCACGCTGGTGGCCACGGCGATGCCGCGCTGCTGGTCGTTGTTGACGGCACAGTAGAAGTGGTAGACCACGCCGTTGTGCTTCACCACGTAGCTCTTGTGGGCGAACAGCTCGTCGTAGGGCTTCGAGGGGGTGATGAGGTCGGGGCCTGTCCAGTCTTGCCAGTGGATGAGGTCGCGCGAGACGGCGAAGGTATTGTAGGCCGCATATTTGCGGTCGGGGTTATATGCCGAGAAATAGAACATGACATACAGATCATCCATCCTCACGATCTGTGCATCGCCGGTGATGATGCCGGGGGCCTCGTGGTAGTAGACGGGGTTGGCGGCGTAGCGCTTCCACCGCTTCAGGTCGTTGCTCAGGGCGATGCCGATGCGCTCGGCCTTGAGCTGGTTCTGGGGGTTGATGCCTCCGGCGTTGTAGAACATCAGGAAGCGGTACTTGCGCAGCTCATCCGGCAGCCTGCCCGGCAGCTTTCGGCTCTCATCCTTCAGCTCGTAGACGGTGCTCTTATACTGGGTGAGCTTCTCCCACCACTGGGCGTCCTTGTCGTGGATGGAGAGCAGGGGCTTGTCCTGCGACTGCCACTCGTGGGCCTGTCCGGCATCGCCGCCGCCGGTCCAGGCCAGCCCGATGTGCAGCGGCTCGCGGACGGCCTCATAGCCCGTGCCGTGGCCCCCGATGTAGGTCATCCAGTGCCTGCCCTTATACTGGCCCAGCTCATAGCTGCCGTCCCATGTCCAGTCGATGAGCGCGGGGAATCCGCCCCGCTGGTTCATGTCCCAGCCGCTGTCCTTGTACGAGAGGATGCGCCCCCGGGTCTGCCAGTGCAGCAGGTCGTCGCTCGCCGCCAGCCACGTCTCGTAGCCGCGACCGTCGAGCCCCTCCTTGCCGTTGTAGACCACATAGGTCATCAGCCACTCCTCGCCAGCGCGGAATACCGTCGGACAGTCTATCTTGTGGTAGTTGTCCGCGGGCGCCACCACCATGCCGTACTTATACGGCGTGCGCACCTCGTCATAGATGCGCTGCATGACGTCGTCGGGAATGTCAGCAGCCAATATGCCGCCCACTGTAAAGAGCGATAACAGTGCAATCAGTATTCTTTTCATCGTGTACCTTTGTTTTATCTTTGGAACAGCCAGTCAACTTCGCCCGAGGGTCCGTTCAGTCCACAGTCGCGGGCCTTGATGTCTGAGGTAGTCAGGCCGGCCACCATCAGGATGCCCTTGGGCAGTCGCAGGGTGTGGCGTCCGGCCGGCAGGGAGTACTGGTGGATGTTGACCTTGGGCATCTGTACGATGCTGATGGCGTTGGTGAGCAGGG
>CAMNPM010000002.1 GCA_946548065.1 uncultured Prevotella sp.
ATGTAAATATCCCTGTCTATCGGGGAAGCAAGCGGGTTAACCCATCGAAAGTGTTTTTTCCCCGATTTGCATAATTACTTTCTCAAAATATTGCAAAATTCGGTAAAATCCCTTATCTTTGCAGCAAGAAAGTGAAAGACTATGAAACAGATGAAGTATTTACTGATGGCACTGATGTGCCTGCTGTCGTCGAACACTTTTGCTGACGACACGCCCATCCCCGTCGAACAGCTCCCCGCAGCTGCTAAGGCTTTCGTACAGAACAACTTCAAGGACCTGAAGATTGTGTATGCCGAGAAGGACTGGAACTCTTACGAGTGTCGCCTGTCTGACGGAACGAAGATCGAGTTCAACAAGAAGGGTAACTGGAAGAAGGTGGACCGTAAGGCAACAGCCGTTCCTGCTGCGCTTTTGCCTAAGGCTGTCCATGACTACGTGAAGGCCAATTTCGCCGGCTGTGTGATTACGAAGGTTGAGAAGGAACGCTACGGCTATGAGATCGAACTCTCCAACGACATTGACCTGAAGTTTAATTATCAGGGCGTGCTCATTGGAATGGACGACTAAAAAAGACAAGAGGGAGGGGCCAATGCTTCTCCCTCTTGTGCGGTGAGCAAATCCTCCTGAGCCTTGAGCACCTCTACGATGGTCAGAGACATCATGAACAGCACTTTTACCAATTGTCCAGTTCCGTTATTCATTATTATAATATATATATTGGCGCATAAGTACGAATATTTTTCGAAACTAACAAATATTATGGCATTTTTATGTGTCAGGCAGGGTTCTAACATAATGACTTCCAGATTATAATAAATGCCGAAACGGAGCGTTATATACATACGTATGCAATGGACTGACCGAATACGACAGGTAAAAATCATTCTGGTGGTGGCAGCGGTGATTATTGCTGTAGCATCCCTTTTGGTGTCGCATTTCCTGGTTCGTGACCTCTCTAAGGAGGAGCGTCACCGGATGGAGGTGTGGGCCCAGGCCTTGCGCTCGTTGAATGCTGCAGACGAGACTACCGACCTGACGCTGGTGCTGAGTGTGATGGAGGGTAACAATACCATTCCGGTCATCGTGTTGAATGATGCGGGTGGTATTGATGACTATCGCAACATAGAAGATACGTTGGCATTGGAGAGTTATGCCCGCCGCATGGTGAAGGCGGGCGACACAATCCATGTGGGTAGCCAGTTGGTGTGCTATGACGACTCTATCATGCTGAAGCGCCTCTCTGCGTGGCCTTATGTCCAGCTGGGTATTGTGCTCATCTTCGTGGTGGTGGCCATCTTCGCCTTGCTGTCGTCGAAACGGGCCGAGCAGAACAAAGTGTGGGTGGGACTGTCGAAGGAGACTGCTCACCAGCTGGGCACTCCCGTGTCGAGCCTGATGGCTTGGGTGGAGATGCTGAAGGAGGAATATCCGCAGGACGAGTTGCTGCCTGAGATGGACAAGGATGTGAGGCGCCTTCAGCTCATTGCCGAGCGCTTCTCGAAAATCGGCTCACTGCCCGAACCCGTTGAGGCATCGATGAATGAGGTGCTGGAACATGTGGTCGACTATATGGACCGCCGTACCTCGAATCAGGTGGAGATGATTTGCCGGCTGCCCGACCACGATGTCCGGGTGAAGATGAGTGCCTCGCTGTTCGAGTGGGTGATAGAGAATCTGTGCAAGAATGCGGTAGACGCTATGGAAGGCAAGGGCGTGGTTACACTGACCCTGACGGACGATGGTCAGCGGGTGGTCGTGGAGGTGCAGGACACGGGCAAGGGTATCAAGAAGAAAGACCTGGGCAACGTGTTTACCCCCGGCTTTACCACCAAGAAGCGAGGGTGGGGACTTGGACTCTCGCTCGCCAAGCGCATCGTGGAGGAATATCATAAAGGCAGGATTTTTGTTAAGCAGTCGGAGGTGGGAGTAGGTACCACGTTCCGTATTGAAATGCAGAAATAATGCACACGACCTTTCGAAATGTGCAGAAAAGCGTTGCGTTAGTGGCTGATTTTCAGATAAAAAGCAAAAAAAATATAAATCATTGTCCTTAATTATTTATTTTTTCGTAACTTTGCACCCCAAAAGTGCGAATTATGTATAGTCTGGAGCCATTAAAGATAGACCTGAAGGCACTGAAGGAAGCTGAAAGCCAGCTGGACTTCGACCTGGATGACCGCTATTTTGCGGCTCTCGACGGCTCACAGTTGGAGCATGGGACATTGCACGTGTCGGTGTCTATACGCAAGATGACCGGCTTTTTTGAAATCCTGTTCCATACTGAGGGTTCCGTTATTGTCAGCTGTGACCGCTGTCTGGACGACATGGAGCAACCCATAGAGGCAGACAACACGCTGATGGTAAAGCTGGGAGATACATACGCTGAAGAGGATGACACCGTGACGGTGAGCGAGTTGGAAGGAATACTCGACCTGTCGTGGTTCATTTATGAGTTTACGATGCTGGCCATACCCATCAAGCATGTTCATGCACCTGGAAAATGCAATAGTGCGATGACGCAGAAGCTCGACGAGCTGAGCGGTGCCGCCCGAAGCGGTGAAGAGGAGGCTGAGGCAGTAGACCCCCGTTGGGAAAAATTGAAAAGTTTAAAAATTTAAAAATTAAAAAAGGAATAGAATTATGGCACATCCTAAAAGAAGACAATCGAACACTCGTACAGCAAAGCGTCGTACACATGACAAAGCAGTAGCCCCCACGTTGGCAGTATGCCCCAACTGTGGTGCCTATCACATCTACCACACCGTATGTCCTACATGCGGATACTATCGTGGCAAGATTGCCGTTGTTATGGAGGAAGCAGCTGAATAATGAGCAAAATCAATGCGATAATCACCGGCGTTGGTGGCTACGTACCCGACTATGTCCTTAACAACGAGGAGCTGTCGCGTATGGTAGACACCAACGACGAGTGGATTGTGACTCGCGTGGGCATCAAGGAGCGCCGCATCCTCATGGAGGAGGGCTTGGGTACCAGCTATATGGCCCGTAAAGCCGCCAAGCAGCTGATGCAGAAGACCGGTGTCGACCCCGACACCATCGATGCGCTCATTGTCACCACCTCAACGGCAGACTATCAGTTTCCCTCTACGGCCAGCATCGTGTTGGGCAAACTGGGACTGAAGAATGCTTTGGCTTTCGACTTCTGGGCTGCATGCTGTGGATTTATCTACACGCTGGATGTGGCTTCGGCAATGATACAGTCGGGACGCTATAAGAAAATCATCGTGATTGGTGCCGACAAGATGTCGTCAGTGACCGACTACAAAGACCGTGCTACCTGTCCGCTGTTTGGCGACGGTGCGGGAGCAGTCTTGCTGGAGGCCACGACAGAGGAGAACATCGGGCTGCGTGACTCCTACCTCCGTACCGACGGCAAGGGGTTGCCTTTCCTGCATGTGAAGGCAGGCGGGTCGGTGAGTCCCTCCAGTCACTTCACGGTAGATCATCGTCTGCACTACCTCTATCAGGAAGGTCGTACGGTATATCGCTATGCCGTGAGCAGCATGAGTGAGGACTGTGCATTGATAGCTGAGCGCAACGGACTGGACAAGAACAATATCCAATGGGTGGTACCCCATCAGGCCAATCTGCGTATCATAGAGGCTGTAGCCAAACGCTTGGAACTGCCTATGGAGCAGGTCATTGTCAACATTGGACACTTCGGCAACACCTCGGCAGCCACCATCCCCCTGGCCATCTGGGAGAATGAACATCTGCTGAAGAAGGGCGACAACATGATTATGACTGCCTTTGGTGCTGGGTTTGTTCATGGTGCATTATATTACAAATGGGCTTACGACGGAAATAAAGATGCATAAAGCAGGATTCGTAAATATAGTCGGAAATCCTAATGTAGGTAAGAGTACGCTCATGAACCAGTTGGTTGGTGAGCGTATTTCGATTGCTACGTTCAAGGCGCAGACCACCCGACACCGTATCATGGGTATTGTCAATACCAATGATATGCAGATTGTGTTCTCTGATACGCCAGGTGTGCTGAAGCCGAACTATAAGCTGCAGGAGTCGATGCTGGCCTTCTCTGAGTCGGCTCTGCAGGATGCAGACGTGCTACTCTATGTCACTGATGTGGTGGAGAATCCTGAGAAGAACATGGATTTTCTGGAGAAGGTGCAGAAGATGTCAATACCAGTGATTCTGCTGGTCAACAAGATTGACAGTCTCACCACCGACTCGTCTGCCAAAGGTGGGGAGAGCAGTCAGCTCATGCTGGCGCGGATTGTGGAGAAGTGGCACACGCTGTTGCCCAATGCAGAGATACTGCCCATTTCGGCCAAGAACAAGTTTGGCGTAGACATGCTCCTCAAACGAATCAAGGAACTGCTGCCTGAGAGTCCGGCTTACTTCGACAAGGACCAGCTGACCGACAAGCCCGCACGGTTCTTCGTTTCAGAAATCATACGCGAGAAGATACTGCTCTATTACGACAAGGAGATTCCTTATTCTGTTGAAGTACGTGTGGAGCGTTTCAAAGAGACCGAAAAGAATATCCATATCAATGCCGTCATCTATGTGGAACGCGACTCGCAGAAGGGTATCATCATCGGACACCAGGGTGTAGCCCTGAAGAAAGTGTCTACTGAGTCTCGCAAGGCTCTGGAAAAGTTTTTTCAGAAATCGATATTCCTGGAGACCTTTGTCAAGGTCGACAAGGACTGGCGCTCCAACCAGCGTGAGTTGGATGCTTTCGGATATAATCCTGATTAATAAATAAGCATATGGGAAATTTAGTAGCGATTGTAGGACGCCCGAATGTAGGCAAGTCCACCTTATTTAATAGACTGACCAACTCTCGTCGTGCCATTGTGAGCGACGAGGCTGGTACCACGCGTGACCGGCAGTACGGAAAATGCGAGTGGAACGGACGGGAGTTCTCAGTGGTAGATACTGGCGGCTGGGTCGTCAACTCCGACGACATCTTCGAGGAAGAGATCCGCAAGCAGGTGCTGGTGGCTACTGAAGAGGCCGACCTGATACTGTTTCTGGTAGACATCAGGAATGGACTGACCGATCTTGACCAGGACGTGGCACTCATCCTGCGCCGCTCTAAGTTGCCTGTTGTGCTGGTTGCCAACAAAGCCGACGACGGGAAAGACCTCTACGGACAGTACGAGTTCTATAAGCTGGGACTGGGTGACCCTTACTGTGTCAGTGCTGCTACAGGATCAGGTACGGGCGACCTGCTCGACCATGTGCTGAGCAAGCTCAATACTGCTGAGATTGACGACATGGAAGACGGTACGCCGCGCTTTGCCGTCGTGGGACGCCCTAATGTCGGTAAGTCGAGCATCATCAATGCCTTCATCGGTGAGGACCGTAATATCGTAACAGATATTGCAGGAACCACGCGCGATTCCATCTACACCAAATACGACAAGTTTGGCTTTGATTTCTATCTGGTGGATACGGCAGGCATCCGTCGCAAGAACAAGGTCACGGAGGATTTGGAGTTCTACAGTGTGATGCGCAGCATCCGTGCTATCGAGAACTCTGACGTCTGCATTCTGATGATTGATGCCACACGTGGCATTGAGGCTCAGGATATGAACATCTTCCAGCTGATACAGAAGAACAACAAGTCGATGGTTGTGGTGGTGAACAAGTGGGACTTGGTAGAGGACAAGTCGCAGATAGCCATCAAGACCTTTGAGAATGCCATCCGCGAGCGTATGGCTCCGTTTGTGGACTTCCCCATCATCTTCGCCTCTGCCTTTACCAAGCAGCGCATCTTCAAAGTGCTGGAGACCGCCAAACAGGTGTACCTGAACCGAACCATCAAGATTGGCACCTCGAAGCTGAACGAGGTCATGCTGCCCCTCATAGAACAGACACCGCCTCCCTCGATAAAGGGAAAGTATATCAAGATCAAGTATGTCTCGCAGGTGCCTGACACACAGATACCCACTTTCGTGTTTTATGCCAACCTGCCTCAGTATGTCAAGGAGCCGTATCGTCGCTTCCTGGAGAACAAGCTGCGTGAGAACTGGACACTGACAGGTACGCCTATTAACGTATTTATTCGCCAGAAGTAGCGGTGAAGTCATTTTGTCGTTTAGTCTCAAAGTCATTTCCTGTACTGACAGTCGCTTTGCTGCTGGCATGCTCTGGCGTTACTCGCGAGTGGGAGGCCGCTACTGCTGCCCAGAAGTATTATGAACTGTTGTCAAAGGGCGATGCCGTCAGGTTCATGGAAGGCAAGGCTGGTGTCGACAGCCTTCCTGCCGACTATTGCGAGCAGTTGCTGAAAGCTGTAGAGCAATATCAGTCGGAGATACAACAGAATCACGGTGGGTTACGCGAAGTGCGCATCTCCGACAATGGTGGCCAGGCTGATACACTGCAGAATCACCCCTATGTCAAGGCTTTTCTCATATTATGTTATGGCGACTCTACGGAGGAGGAAGTCGTAGTACCCATGATAGAAGAGCATGGAACCTGGCGGATGAAATAGTACACAAGCTTTTTACAGCTTTTTTGATGGTTGTCTCTTACATAACAGCTTGTTACATAAAATCAAGGCGAAACAATGGTTGCCGCCATTTATCTTGTTTTTATTAAAAAAGTCAGTCCGTTTTTTCTTATTCGAATTGGTGATGGGTGACGGCCTCGCGCATCTCTTTCAGCAGGTCGCTGGCGAAGATGAAGTCGGTTAGGCGCTTGTTGGTAGAGTTCATAATCTGGCTGCTCTCTCCCTGCCATTCCTTGCGGCCTTCGTAGATGAAGATAATGTTCTCGCCAATACCCATGACTGAGTTCATGTCGTGGGTGTTGATGATGGTCGTCGTCTGAAACTCTTGCGTGATGCTGTGCAACAGTTCGTCGATGACCAGCGAGGTCTTGGGGTCGAGCCCTGAGTTAGGCTCGTCGCAGAACAGATATTTAGGGTTCAGCGAGATGGCACGTGCTATGGCTACGCGCTTCTGCATGCCTCCGCTGATCTCGCCAGGATATTTTTCCTCTGCTCCTACCAAATTGACTCGCGCCAGGCAGTCCATAGCCCGTCTCTGGCGTTCGCGAAGGGTCATCGAAGAGAACATGTCGAGCGGGAACATGACATTCTCCAGGACGGTAAGAGAGTCGAAGAGGGCTGCCGACTGGAAAATCATTCCCATCTCGCGGCGCATGTACACCTTTTCTTTTTTCGACATATTCACAAAGTCGCGACCGTCGTATAATATCTGTCCACGAGTGGGTTCGAACAGTCCTACAAGGTTCTTCATCAGCACAGTCTTTCCACTTCCGCTCTGGCCAATGATGAGGTTGGTCTTGCCGTCCTCGAAGACCGTTGAGATGTCTTTGAGCACCTCGATGTCATCAAAGCTCTTATATAAGTTCTTTACTTCTATCATGACAGCAGTTGTGTTAGGAATACGTCAGAACAAAGAATCAGCACGCTGGACATGACAACGGCATCCGTTGAGGCCTTGCCAACGTTGACAGATCCGCCCTCCACGTTATAGCCATAATAGGAAGGTACGGCCGAGATGATAAAGGCAAAGAAGAGACTCTTGATGATGGACATCCATACAAACCAGGGCTGGAAAGAATGCTGTAAGCCCAGCGTCAGGTCGTCGGGTACTATGATATGGCCAATGTATGCAGTGCCGTAGGCTCCCACAATGCCCAATGCCGAGGAGAATACCACCAGCAGGGGCATAATGGTTATCATGCCGAGGATCTTGGGCAGGATGAGGTAGCAGGCAGAGTTGATGCCCATGATGTCGAGGGCGTCAATCTGTTGTGTCACTCGCATGGTGCCTATTTCCGATGCAATGTTCGAACCTACCTTGCCTGCCAGTATCAGACACATGATACTGCTGGAAAACTCCAGCAGCATAATCTCGCGAGTAGTATATCCCGATACCCAGCGTGGCATCCAAGGTGACTGGATGTTCAGCTTCATCTGTATGCAGATGACGGCCCCGATGAAAAACGAAATGAGCAGTACGATTCCGATAGAGTTTATACCCAGCTGGGCCATCTCCTTGACGTATTGTTTCCAGAACATGCGAAAGCGTTCCGGCACAGAGAATGTGCGGCCCATCAGTATGACGAACTTGCCCAGCGTCGTCAGCCATTTATGCAGCAACTTAATCATAGCGGCTGCGAAGATACGAAGAAAAAATGAGCCTGCCAAGCAACAGACTCATTTTTTAAAATTTATTTTCTCTATGAGGCACTCTGATAGCGTGGATTCCTCCTGTCGCGTTTGTTGGCTCGGTGATGTTGGCGGCGCTGCATCAGCTTCTTCTGTATTCTGTCTTCCACCTCGTAGAATTTGCTGACTTGGTGGGCGCTAAGTACTTTGGCAAACTCATCCACATACTTCAGACGGATGGTCTGGGCTTGCTGCTGCCGTTCCATGCGTTGCTTGGTACGAGCCAGTTTCTCTTCATCGGTCAGTTGCTTGCGTTGTTGCTCGCCCGTAGCCCTCTGATCCTTACTCTTTGCATCCCGTTTCTTGCGAGGCCCCATGACACTGCGCATTTCCTCGCAATAGCGGCGATAGATAGGGACAAACTTTGCCTTCTGCTCGTCGGTGATATTCAGTCGGTACACCATTTCGCGCACTTTGGCGTTGAAATACTCTTCATTCAGGGCTTCGCCTTTGTTGTCCTGTGCTGTTGCTGTCAGAGCAGCAAGCATCAGCATCATCACTGTTACAATCTGTTTCATCATTTCTTAACTTTAATTATTAACTTTATTCGTATTCCGGAATCTCTTCTATGTCATAATAAGCCAGTAGTTGGGCATCTTCGTCAGACAGGCTGTTCAAGAACTCGTCTATGGGTCCGTTGTTGTTCTCGGCCATCACTGTTGGCTGTTCGGTGAATAGATAGTGGTAGCTGATGCCGAAACCTCCCAGTAACAGCGCAGCTATAGCAGCAGCGACTATCACCTTTGTTCGGAGGCTCACAGTACGGGTCTTTTTCTGCTGACTGTCGATTGCCTTCTCGGTGGCTTGTTCTATCAGCTTCCTGACGTAATCGTCATGCTCAGCATAAGGCGTTCGCTTGCCAATGGATTCAAAGTCTTTCATCTTGTATGTTGTTTTATATATGTTTTAATCTTCTCTGTTGCCAGATGGTAGTTTACTTTCAGCGTATTCTGGTTCTTGCCGGTGATACGTGCAATCTCCTCATAGCTCAGCTCGTCGTAATAGCGCAGGTTGAAGGCAATACGCTGTTGGGTGGGCAGGGTAAGCAATGCTTCTTGGAATAACACCTCTGCGGAGTCACTGTCCAGCTCAGTCTCTGCTTGCATCTTACTGGTTAGAGCTGGAGCCAGGTCGTCGATGCTTTGCCATAGGTGTGTCCGTCTCCTCAGCAGTGTCAGGGCCTCGCGAGTGGCAATGCTATAGAGCCAGGTACTTAGCTTTCCGTCACCTCGAAAAGAGTCCAGGCTACTGAAGACCTTGATTAGCGTTTCTTGTAAGACATCTTCGGCATCATCGTGGCCTACCACGATACGTCGGATATGCCAGTACAGCTTCTCGCCATATATGCTGGTCAGCTGTCGGAACCCCGCTTCACGTTGCTGGGGGTTGTGTAGCGTCTCGAGCAGTCTTTCTTGTCCTGTTTCTTGTACCATACACTCCTTTGATGCAAAAAATCCGCAAAAGTTAAATTTGATATGTTTTTTTTTTGTACCTTTGCACCCACTATGGACGAAACGAAGAATAATCAGGTGGAAGAGCCTCAAAAGGAACCAGAGCGCTTGGTGTTGCGTACCGAGGGTTTGGTGAAGATATATGGCAAGCGCACGGTGGTAAACGACGTGTCGTTTGATGTGAAGCAGGGTGAGATTGTTGGTCTGCTGGGTCCCAACGGTGCGGGTAAGACCACCTCGTTCTATATGACAACGGGGCTTATCGTTCCTAACAGCGGACATATTTACCTGGGCGACGAGGAGGTGACTTCTTATCCTGTCTACAAGCGTGCCCGTGCTGGGATAGGCTATCTGGCTCAGGAGGCCTCGGTGTTCCGTAAGATGTCAGTCGAGGATAATATCTTGTCAGTGCTTCAGATGACGGGCAAGCCCCGTGACTATCAGATGGAGAAGCTGGAGAGTCTGATCAAGGAGTTTCGTCTGCAGAAGGTTCGTAAGAATACAGGTGACCGTCTGTCCGGTGGTGAGCGCCGTCGTACGGAGATAGCCCGCTGCCTGGCCATAGAACCCAAGTTCATCATGCTCGACGAACCCTTTGCGGGTGTCGACCCGATAGCCGTGGAGGACATCCAGCAGATAGTGTGGCAGTTGAAGTATCGTAATATCGGTATTCTGATTACCGACCATAATGTGCACGAGACGCTGAATATTACTGACCGCGCCTATCTGTTGTTCGAGGGACGTATACTCTTCAAGGGTTCTCCTGAGGAACTGGCTGTCAATCCTATCGTGAAGGAGAAGTATCTTGGTACCAACTTCGTGTTGCAGCGTAAAGATTTTGCCAAGATGGAAGAGCTGCGCCGCAAGAAGTGGATGGACGAGGAGGAAGAAGCCAACCGCTGACGATAGCGAGTGGTAGACAGCGGCAAATTTTTAACAAAAACGAAAATAACATTAAAAAGTGAGGCCATTGTTTTGTGCTTCGCATAAATATTTGTACCTTTGCACGCTCAAACGGACATTATATAAAAAAGACAAAGATGAATATCACATTTGAAGCTCCCGACAAGGTGAATGGCCTGATGACCATTACACTGGAGAAAGCAGACTACCAGGGAGAGGTAGACAAGACACTGAAAGACTATCGTAAGCGTGCCAATGTTCCAGGATTCCGTCCTGGACAGGCTCCGATGAGTCTTATTCAGCGTCAGTACGGTCCTTCTGTCAAGTTGGACGTGGTGAACAAAATGCTGGGTGAGAAGCTGTACGGTTACATCCAGGAGAACAAGATACAGATGTTGGGCGAGCCCTTGGCCAGTGAGCAGCAGGTTCCTCAGGATTTAGAGAAGGACGAGACCCTGACTTTCAAGTTCGATATTGCCGTAGCTCCAGAGTTCAAGGCAGAGCTGACCGGTAAGGACAAGGTGGACTATTACAACATCACTGTCGATGACAAGCTGATAGACCAGCAGGTAGAGATGTATCAGAACCGTAGCGGGCAGTATGAGAAGGTTGAGCAGTATGATGCTGAGCAGCGCGATATGCTGAAGGGCGACTTGCGTGAGTTGGACGGAAGCATAGAGGTGGCTGATGCAGTGTTGATGCCCCAATATATTAAGGTTGAAGACCAGAAGAAGTTGTTCGACGGTTCTAAGTTGGGCGATGTCATCACTTGGAATCCCCGTAAGGCTTATCCTGAGAGCGACGTTGAGGTGAGCTCGTTGCTGAAGATTGAGAAGGATGACGTGAAGAATCACGAGGGTGACTTTACCTTCCAGATTACGGAGGTCAGCCGTTTCACCAAGGCTCCCGTCGACCAGAAGTTGTTCGATCAGGCCTTTGGCGAGGGTGCCGTGAAGACTGAGGACGAGTTCCGCCAGAAGATCAAGGAGATGATTGCTGCCCAGTTCAAGACTGACTCAGACTATAAGTTCCTGCTCGATGTTCGTGCACATATGGAGGAGAAGGTTGGCAAGCTGGAATTCCCTGAGGCCCTACTGAAGCGTGTGATGAAGCTTAACAACAAGGACCGCAAGGATGTGGACGAATACGTGGAGAAGAACTTCGAGCTGAGCATCAAGGAGCTCGGCTGGCACCTCATCAAGGAGCAGCTGGTAGCCGCTCAGGGTATCAAGGTAGAAAACGACGACTTGAAACAGGTTGCTAAAGAGGCCGCCCGTGCACAGTTTGCCCAGTATGGTATGTCGAATGTCCCTGAGGAGTATCTGGACAACTATGCTCAGGAGATGCTGAAGAAGCGTGAGAACGTGGATGGCCTCGTAGATCGTGCTGTGGATATCAAGCTGACCGCCGCCCTGAAGCAAGTGGTGAAGCTGAACGAGAAAGACATCACGATGGAGGAATTCCAGAAGATGTTGCAAGCATAAGCGATAATGATTGGTAGTTGGCAATAGTTGCCCGCACAATTATAATTCTTTAACCAAAAAAAAAGGTCGGAATGTATGGCGTTCCGACTTTTTTTCGTAATTTTGTATCTCACTTTGAAAAATGGAAGTAGAAACTATGAATAACGATTTTAGAAAATATGCCACCAAGCATCTTGGTATTAATGGTTTGGTACTCGATGAAGTGATGAGTGCTCAGGCTCAGTATCTGAACCCCTATATCCTTGAGGAGCGTCAGTTGAACGTGACACAGATGGATGTCTTCTCGCGTTTGATGATGGACCGCATCATCTTCCTGGGTACACAGATTGATGACTATACAGCTAATACCTTACAGGCTCAGCTGCTCTATCTGGACTCTGTCGATTCGGGTAAGGATATCAGTATCTACCTGAACTCTCCTGGTGGCAGTGTGACTGCAGGACTTGGTATCTACGACACGATGCAGTTTATCAGCAGCGATGTGGCTACCATCTGTACGGGTATGGCAGCTTCGATGGCCGCCGTGCTGTTGGTGGCAGGAGCTGAAGGTAAGCGTTCGGCTTTGCCTCACAGCCGCGTGATGATTCATCAGCCTCTGGGCGGCGTACAGGGTCAGGCTTCGGATATAGAGATCGAAGCGAAAGAAATCATGAAGTTTAAGAAGGAACTCTACACCATCATCTCTGAGCATTCGCATACGCCCTATGACAAGGTGTGGAACGATTCCGACCGTAACTACTGGATGACGGCTGAAGAGGCCAAGGAGTACGGTATGATAGACCAAGTGTTGAAGAGAAAGTAAAGTCAGAGACCCCAAAGGGAATAGAAGCAAGGAAGTAATAATGGCAAAGAAATGTAACTTCTGTGGGCGTACAGATCGTGAAGTAAAGCTGCTGATTACGGGAGTGGATGGCTGTATCTGCGACGAGTGTGCCGTACAAGCCTATCAGGTGGCTACTGCTAATGGTTATGGTCCGGATGCAAAGAAGTCCCACAAGGATTTCAAGGTAAGGCATATCCCTAAGCCCAAGGAAATCAAGGAGTACCTGGATCAGTATGTTATTGGCCAGGACGAAGCCAAGCGCTATCTGAGCGTGGCGGTCTACAATCACTATAAGCGTTTGCAGCAGCCCGCCAGTGATAATGAGGTGGAGATTGAGAAGTCGAATATCATCATGGTAGGCTCAACGGGTACTGGCAAGACGCTGCTCGCGCGTACCATTGCCAAGTTGCTTGATGTGCCGTTTACCATTGTCGATGCTACAGTGTTCACGGAGGCCGGCTATGTTGGTGAGGATGTAGAGAGCATCCTGACCCGCCTGCTTCAGGTGGCCGACTATGACGTGGAGGCTGCTCAGCGTGGCATAGTGTTCATTGACGAGATAGACAAGATAGCCCGTAAGGCTGACAATCCTTCCATCACCCGTGATGTTAGTGGTGAGGGTGTGCAGCAAGGTATGCTGAAGCTCCTGGAGGGTACTATTGTCAACGTGCCTCCTCAGGGCGGGCGCAAGCATCCTGATCAAGAGTATATCCATGTGGATACCCATAACATCCTGTTTATCTGCGGTGGTGCTTTCGATGGTATTGAGCGCAAGATAGCTCAGCGCATGAACACGCATGTGGTGGGATACAACTCAGTGCAGAACGTGCGCAAGATTGACAAGGAGAACCTGATGCAATATATTGCTCCGCAGGATCTGAAGTCGTTTGGACTGATTCCTGAAATTATAGGTCGTCTGCCTGTCCTGACCTATCTGAACCCGCTGGACCGTCCAGCTCTTACCAAGATACTGACAGAACCCAAGAACTCTATCATCAAGCAGTATGAGAAACTGTTTGAGATGGATGGTATTAAGTTGACTTTTACTCCTGAAGCTCTGACTCTGATTGTCGACAAGGCGGTGGAGTACAAGCTGGGGGCTCGCGGGTTGCGTTCCATTGTGGAGAACATCATGATGGATGCCATGTTTGAGATACCCTCAAAGCGTGTGAAATCCTTTAATGTGACCAAGGAGTATGCCCAGGAGCAACTCGATAAATCGCATCTGAAATAAAATCCTATATAAACAAAGTCTATGGCGAAGAAGAAACACAATCTAAGTGAAGCTTTGAAGAAATACTTCGGCTTCGATAAGTTCAAGGGCGACCAGGAAGCCATTGTGCAGAATGTGTTAGATGGTAAGGACACCTTTGTGCTGATGCCAACAGGAGGTGGCAAATCGTTGTGCTATCAGCTTCCCTCTCTCTTGATGGAGGGAACGGCTATTGTCATTTCTCCCTTGATAGCACTGATGAAGAACCAGGTGGATGTTATCAGTTCCATGAGTGAGGAAGGTACGGCTCATTACCTGAACTCCTCGCTCAATAAGGCAGCTATCGACCAGGTGAAAAGTGACATCATGGAAGGAAAGACCAAGCTGCTGTATGTTGCGCCAGAGTCGCTGACCAAGGATGAGAATGTGGAATTCTTGAAACGCGCCAAAATTTCGTTTTATGCTATAGACGAGGCTCACTGTATCTCAGAGTGGGGACATGACTTCCGACCGGAATATCGCCGCATCCGTCCTATAATCAACGAGATAGGTGTGGCTCCTGTGATAGCCCTTACTGCTACGGCAACGGACAAGGTTCGCACCGATATCAAGAAGAGCCTGGGCATTATGGATGCTACGGAGTTCAAGAGTTCTTTCAATCGCCCCAACCTATATTATGAGGTGAGACCCAAGACGATAGATGTGGATAAGGATATTATCCGTTTCATCAAGCAGCATCCCGGCAAGAGTGGCATCATCTATTGCCTGTCGCGTAAGAAAGTGGAGGAACTGGCTGAGATACTGAAAGCCAACGATATCAAAGCCGCGCCTTATCACGCAGGGCTGGAGTCGGCATTGCGTTCGGAGACCCAGGACGCTTTCCTGATGGAGGAGATTGATGTCATCGTGGCGACCATCGCCTTTGGTATGGGTATTGACAAGCCGGATGTGCGTTTCGTTATCCACTACGACATCCCCAAGTCGCTTGAAGGCTATTATCAGGAAACGGGACGTGCCGGGCGCGATGGTGGCGAAGGTCTGTGCATCACCTTCTATGCCCGTAAGGACCTGCAGAAACTGGATAAGTTTATGGAGGGCAAGCCTGTTGCTGAACAGGATATTGGCAGACAACTGCTGGCAGAGACGGCAGCCTATGCTGAAACCTCTGTGTGTCGTCGCAAGATGTTGCTTCACTATTTCGGTGAGGAATACACGCAGAGTAATTGCCATAATTGCGACAACTGTCTGCATCCAAAGACGGAGCTGGAGGCAAAGGACCTGCTTGTCATAGTCCTTCAAGCTGTATTAGCTTTGAAGGAGAATTTCCGCTCAGACCATGTAATAGATTTTGTCATTGGTAGGGAGACGGAGGAAATCCTTTCGCACAAGCATCAGAATCATGAGCTTTTTGGCGCAGGAGAAAAGTATGAACGGAAACTGTGGAACCCTGTTATCAGGCAGGCCATACTGGCTGGCTATCTCAAGAAAGATGTTGAGAATTATGGTCTGTTGAAACTGACCTCTGCCGGTAAGAAATTCTTGAAGAAACCGACGTCGTTCATGATAGTGGAAGACCATGAGTTTAATGAAGACTACGAGACCAGTCCTGAGCACGAGGCTACCATCAGTGCGTTGGACCAGACGCTGAGTGCGATGCTGAAGGACTTGCGTAAGAAGGTGAGCCGCAAGCTGGAGCGTCCTCCTTATGTCATCTTCCAGGATGTCAGCATCGAACAGATGGCCACCGACTTCCCAGTGACGCTGGACGAGCTGAAGAATATCCAGGGAGTAGGTGAGGGCAAGGTGAAACAGCCTTATGCCAAGGAGTTCGTTGATCTCATCAAGCGCTATTGCGAGGAGAACGAGATAGAGCGGCAGGCAGACATGCGGGTGCGCACTGTGGCCAAGAAGTCTATCCTGAAGGTGAAGATCATCCAGGCCATCGACCGCCAGATAGCCCTTGACGATATTGCCACAGCCCAAGGGCTTGACTTTGATGAGTTGCTGGATGAGGTCGAGGCTATCGTCTATAGCGGTACTAAGTTGAACATCGACTATTTCCTGGACGAGGTGATGGACGAAGACCATGTTGACGATATCTACGACTACTTTGCCGATAGCGATACAGACTCGTTAGAGGATGCCATCAAGGAACTGGGGGCCGAATGCTCCGAGGACGAGATACGTCTGGTGCGTATCAAGTTTATCAGCGAGATGGCCAACTAATTGTTAAGAAAGAAGAGCTAAGAGTTAAGAATTAAGAAAAAATGTCCTGTTGTGGCCATTTTCTTAATTCTTAATTCTTAATTCTTAATTAAAATGAGTAATTTTGCACGCAATAAAATATAAAGGAGTATATTTATGTCATCATTTATTGCAGACAAGATTGTGATGGACGGTCTTACTTTCGACGATGTCCTGTTGATTCCCGCTTATTCTGAGGTGCTACCGAAGATGGTGAAGTTGCAAACCCAGTTCTCGCGTCACATCCAGCTGAATGTCCCCTTTGTGACAGCAGCAATGGATACGGTGACAGAGAGTCAGATGGCTATTGCTATAGCTCGCGAGGGCGGCATCGGAGTCATCCACAAGAACATGTCTATAGAAAATCAGGCCCGCGAGGTGGCCATTGTCAAACGTGCTGAGAACGGTATGATTTACGACCCCATCACCATACCCTTGGGCAGTACAGTGGCGCAGGCTCTTGATATTATGGCAGAGTATCATATCGGAGGTATCCCTGTAGTCGATGGCGAGCGTCATCTGGTGGGTATCGTCACCAACCGTGACCTGCGTTTCGAGCGCTCGCTCGGTCGCCCGGTCGATGAGGTGATGTCGAAAGACCATCTGGTCACTACTCACCAGCAGACCGACTTGTCAGCTGCTGCCGACATCCTGCAGAAGAATAAGATTGAGAAGCTGCCCGTTGTTGATAAGGATAACCGTCTCGTCGGACTCATCACCTATAAGGATATCACTAAGGCAAAGGACAAACCTATGGCCTGCAAGGACGAGAAAGGTCGGCTGCGCGTTGCTGCTGGCGTGGGTGTTACCAACGATACGCTGGAACGTATGCAGGCATTGGTCAATGCCGGAGCCGACGCTATTGTCATCGACACCGCTCACGGACACTCCAAGGGCGTTATTGACAAACTGCGCGAGGCGAAGGCTTCCTTCCCAGGAATTGATATCGTGGTAGGTAACATTGCTACTGGAGAGGCTGCAAAGATGCTGGTAGACAATGGCGCTGATGCAGTCAAGGTCGGCATCGGACCGGGTTCTATCTGTACCACGCGTGTGGTAGCTGGTGTGGGTGTACCCCAGCTGAGTGCAGTCTATGATGTCTATCAGGCTCTGAAAGGTACGGGCGTGCCTCTGATTGCCGATGGCGGACTGCGCTATTCTGGTGATATTGTGAAGGCGCTGGCAGCAGGCGGCTCCTGCGTGATGGTTGGTTCGCTGGTCGCAGGTACCGAGGAGAGTCCTGGTGATACGATTATCTATAACGGACGAAAGTTCAAGAGCTATCGTGGTATGGGTTCTCTGGAGGCTATGGAGCACGGCTCGAAGGACCGCTACTTCCAAGCAGATACCAAGGATGTGAAGAAGCTTGTGCCAGAGGGTATCGCTGGACGTGTCCCTTACAAAGGCACTGTTCAGGAGGTTGTTTACCAGATGGTTGGAGGACTGCGCTCTGGAATGGGCTATTGCGGTGCCGAAACCATCGAGCGTCTGCACGAAGCTAAGTTCACTCGCATCACCAATGCAGGTGTTAATGAGAGTCATCCGCATGACATCACGATTACCAGTGAGGCTCCGAATTATTCCAGACCCAACGATTAAGATGGTCGAATAACATAGTGCCGCATAAGAATTAAGTACGAGATGAAGAGGTCCTTCATAGCTGTATTTCTTGCAGTAAGCCCGATAGCCGGAACTTTTGGACAGGCACAAGACGATCCTGTCGTCATGACAATAGCGGGCGTCGATGTGCCGCGTTCTGAGTTCGAGTATTCCTACAACAAGAACAATACCGATGGAGTCATTGACAAGAAGTCGGTAGAAGAGTATGTCGACTTGTTTGTCAACTATAAGCTAAAGGTTCAGGCGGCTTTAGATGCCCATATCGACACAACGGCTGCTTTCCGCACCGAGTTTACGCAATACCGCGACCAGCAGGTGCGTCCTACGCTGGTGACCGATGCTGATATGCTGGCTGAGGCCCAGAAGGTCTACGCGCAGACTAAGGCAGGCATAGGTCCTGATGGCTTGGTGTCGGCAGCACATATTCTTATCCAGTTGTCTCAGCAAGCTTCCGACGAGCAGCAGCGTCTGGCCCGCCAGCGCATTGACTCCGTCTATGCTGCGTTGCAGGCTGGTGCCGACTTTGAAGGACTTGCCCGTAAGGTGTCGCAAGACCCTGGCTCTGCATCTCGAGGCGGTATGCTGGGATGGTTCTCGCGCAACCAGATGGTCAAGGAGTTCGAGGATGCTGCCTTTGCTCTGCAGCCTGGCGAGATGAGCAAGCCCGTGTTGTCGCCTTTCGGTTGGCACATCATCCTGATGAAGGAGCGCAAGCAGCTGGAGCCTTTCGAGTTCTACAAGGACAATATTCTCCGTTTCCTGGAGCAGCGCAATGCCCGTCAGAGTATCAGCGAGCAGAAGCTGGCAGCCAGCGTGGCGGCCTCTGGAGGTTCCCTCACCAAGGAACAACTGTTGCAGCAGCGTGCCGACTCGTTGGCAGCTGTCGACCCGGAGGCTCGTTATCTTATGAAAGAATATCACGACGGGCTGTTGCTTTACGAGATTAGTAATCGTATGGTATGGGAGAAAGCCTCAAAGGATGAGGCTGCACAGGCTCGCTATTTCAAGAAGAATAAGAAGAAATACAAGTGGGAGGAACCCCGCTTCAAAGGTATCGCTTATCACGTGAAGGATGCTGCAGATGTAAAGGCTGTGGTGAAGTGCGTGAAGAAGCTGGATTTTGCCGACTGGAACGAAGCTCTGCACAAAGCCTTCAACAACGATTCCATCATCCGCATCCGTGTGGAGAAGGGATTGTTCAAGAAAGGCGACAATGCCCTCGTCGATCGTGAGGTGTTCAAGGTGAGCGGGGTGCAGGTAGACAGTGTGAAAGGATTTCCCATCGATGCTACTTATGGCAAGTTGTTGAAGAAGCCTAAGGACTACACCGATGTGCGTGGCCTGGTGGTTGCCGACTTGCAAGATGAGATGATGCGACTCTGGGTTGCCGACCTGCGTAGGAAGTATTCCTTCGTCGTCAACGAGGAGGTGCTGAAAACTGTCAACAAGCATTGATGCCGTTCTCCGTTGGACATAGTAATTTAGTAATTAGTCAATAAGAATGAGAAATAGATCAAAGGCAATGAAGCTGCGCGGTTTATTATTTATTGTTTTTTCATTATTGTTTAGTCCTGTACTGGCTCAGACCGACTCTATTGGCTCCATAGTCGACGAGGTCATCTGGGTGGTGGGCGACGAGGCTATCCTAAAGTCGGATGTCGAGGCTATGCGTATTCAGGGACAGCAGGAAGGCATGCGCTGGTCGGGTGACCCCGATTGTGCCATACCTGAACAGATTGCTGTGCAGAAGCTCTATCTCAATCAGGCCATCATCGATAGCGTCGAGGTGACCGAGGCTGAGATTACTCAGGGTGTGGAGCAGTATATTGAGAATATGATTTCCGTCATTGGTTCGCGCGAGAAGCTCGAGGAGTATCAGAAGAAGAGCCTGACCCAGATTCGTGCTGACCTGCGTGAGTCGTATCGTGAGCGCCAGATGGTGCAGGGCATGCAGCAGAAGCTGGTGAAGGACATCACTGCAACCCCTTCAGAGGTGCGTCGCTATTTCCAGAACGTTCCTGAGGACAGTCTGCCGTTCGTGCCTACTGAGGTGGAGGTACAGATTATCACCCAGCAGCCCCGTATCGAGCAGGATGAGATCAACCGTGTGAAAGAACAGCTTCGCGAGTTTGCCGACCGCGTCAACAAAGGCGAGACATCGTTCCAGACCCTTGCCCGTATGTATTCTGAAGACCCCGGCTCAGCCCGTCGAGGCGGTGAGCTTGACTATACTGGTCGAGGAATGCTTGACCCAGCATTTGCCAATGTGGCTTTCAGTCTTACCGACCCCAAGCGTGTGTCGAAGATTGTAGAGTCAGAGTTTGGCTACCATATCATCCAGCTTGTCGACAAGCGAGGCGATAAGATCAAGGTGCGCCACATCCTTCTGAAGCCTGTTGTCAGCCCTGATGCCATACAGGCCGCACTCAGTAGGTTGGACTCCATCCGTACTGACATAGTCGAGGGTAAGTTCCCCTTCGAGGCTGGTGCTTCTGTGATTTCCGATGATAAAGACACTCGCAACAATAATGGTCTGATGGCCAATATCACTCAGGAAGGGCGTACATCGCGCTTCAAGTTGTCCGACCTGCCCCCTGAGATTGCCAAGGCTGTCGATGTGCTGCAGGTAGGCGAGGTCTCCAAACCCTTTCAGATGATTAGCGAGCGTGGTAAGACAGTCTGTGCTATCGTCAAGCTGAAGAGTCGTACGGAGGGACACCGTGCTACGATTACCGAAGACTTCCAGGTGCTGAAGAATGTCGTTGCGGAGAAGCGTCGTCAGCAACGCCTTCATGAGTGGGTGGTCAATCGCATCAAGTCCGTCTATGTGCGAGTGAACGACCGCTACCGCGACTGCAAGTTCGAATACGAAGGGTGGATTAGGTGAGTTGAGAGTTGACTGTTTATAGAACATTGTGAAAAGGGGCTTTTTAGTCATCATAGGTCTTGTGTTGCTGCTGATGGTGTTTGCCGTGCAGCCCGTCAAGAAGCGCACTCCTCGCAAGAAGGCGAAGGCGGTGCAGCAGGACAAACGTGTCTATCTGGTACATGCGGACAAACTGTACTTCGACCAATATCGTACTGATGGAGCTCAGATTCTTGTAGGTAGTGTACACTTCCGTCACGTCGGAGCCAACCTGTATTGCGACAGTGCCCATTTCTATGAGGAGTCCAACTCCTTCGAGGCCTTCGGGCATGTCAGGATGGTGCAGGGCGACACGCTGAGCCTGGTGAGCGAATATGCCTATTACGACGGCAACGACCAGTTGGCACAGGCGCGTCGTAATGTGGTTCTTCGCCATCGGAAGACCACACTCTATACCGACTCGCTGGACTACGACCGGATGTATAGCTTCGGTAATTTCTTCGAAGGCGGTAAGATGGTCGACGGTAAGTCTACGCTGACCAGCGACTGGGGTGAGTACCATACTGACACGAAGATGGCGATGTTCTACTTCGACGTGCGCCTCAAGGACCAGAAGATGTATCTCACCACCGACTCGTTGTATTACGACACCCGTACCTCACGAGCCCATATCGTAGGCCCCTCGCACATCACCTCCGGCACCAGCCGCATCTATAGTGAGAATGGTTACTATAATACCAAGACCGAAGAGTCGGAGCTCTTTGGGCGTTCTGTTATCGAGGACCAGGGACGCACCTTGGTAGGCGACAGCGTGTTCCACAATGCCAAGACTGGCACCAACTACGCCTATTGGAATGTGGTGCTTACCGACACCGTCAACAAGACGATGCTGACAGGCGACTATGCCGAATATAACGACTCTACCGGCTATGCGATGGCCACCAATCGTGCGGTAGCCATCGACTTCTCCCAGAACGACTCCCTGTTCATGCATGCTGACACCTTTAAGATATTCACCTACAACAATAAGACGGACTCTGTCTATCGCGAGATGCATGCCTATAATAAGGTGCGAGCCTGGCGCATTGACGTGCAGGCAGTCTGCGACTCACTGGTCTACAACTCGCAGGACTCGTGTATGACGATGTACCACGACCCCATTGTCTGGAACAAGGGTCAGCAGCTCTTTGGCGAGGTCATCAAGGTGTATATGAAGAACAACAAGCTCGACTGGGCTCACGTGATAGGTCAGGCTTTCTCTACCGAGCAGATGCCCGATTCCGTGCATTTCAACCAGGTGTCGTCGAAGGAGATGAAAGCCTTCTTCGTCGATGGTCAGATGCATGAGATGCAGGCCATCGACAACGTGCTGGTGGTCTATTATCCTATCGATGATTCCGACAGTACGCTCATCGGGCTCAACTATACCGAGACACCGCTGCTGAAGATGCTTCTCGAGAACCGTAAGATGAAGCGTATCTGGATGGAGAAGCCCACGGGTACGCTCTATCCTATGACCCAGATACCGCCCGACAAGTATTTCCTGCCCTCGTATGCTTGGTTCGACTATATCCGTCCGCTCGACAAGCAGGATATCTTCAATTGGCGCGGCAAGAAATCAGGCACCGAACTGAAGGAGCATAAGCGACGTGAGCGTCCTCGCAACACGCCTTCCGCATCTCCTGCAACACCTCCGCTCGCTCAGCCTGCAACACCTCCGCTCGCTCAGCCGCCTGTTGCCCCCACCGACTCTATTCAAAAACCTGCCTTATGACTGATGTAATCCATCTGCTACCCGACAGCGTTGCCAACCAGATTGCTGCTGGCGAGGTGATACAGCGTCCGGCATCCGTCATCAAGGAACTGGTGGAGAATGCGGTAGATGCCGGAGCACAGACCATCCACGTGTTGGTGGTCGATGCCGGAAGAACATCCATACAAGTTATCGACGACGGTTGCGGCATGTCGGAGACCGATGCCCGTCTGGCTTTCGAGCGTCACGCCACCTCTAAGATTCTGCAGGCCGACGACCTGTTTAGCCTGCAGACGATGGGATTTAGGGGCGAGGCGCTACCCTCCATCGCTGCTGTGGCCCAGGTGGAGCTGCGCACCCGCAGGGCTGCCGATGAGGTAGGCACCAGTCTGCTCATCTCTGCCTCACGGGTCGAGAATCAAGAACCCTGTTCTTGCAGCCCGGGTACCAGTATCACCGTCAGCAATCTATTCTTCAACGTTCCTGCACGTCGTAAGTTCCTCAAGACCAACGCCACTGAGCTTAACAATATCCTCACCGCCTTCGAGCGCATCGTACTCGTCTATCCCTCCGTCAACTTCACGCTCCACAGCAACAGCCAGGAGCTGATGAACCTTCGTGCTGGGTCATTGCTTCAGCGTATCACCGATGTCTATGGTCGCCGCTATGCCCAGGACCTGCTGCCCATTCAGGTAGAGACGGCCCTCTGTAAGGTGACGGGCTTTGTGGCCAAGCCAGAGACGGCTCGCAAGAAAGGGGCTCCGGAGTGCTTCTTCGTCAACGGACGTTTCATGAAGCATCCTTATTTCCATAAAGCCGTCCAGCAGGCCTACGAGCGACTGGTGCCAGCAGGGTCGCACGTACCTTATTTTATATATTTTGAGGTCAGTCCTGCTGACATCGATGTCAATATCCATCCCACCAAGACGGAAATCAAGTTCGAGAACGAGCAGTATATCTGGCAGTTGCTGATGGCAGCGGTGAAGGATGCTATCGGACAGTTCTGCGAGGTGCCGCAGTTAGACTTCGACACCGAGGGACGGCCCGAGATACCCACCTACGCCCCCACGCAGTCGGACTCCGCCCGCTTTGCCACCCCCTCGTCGCTCGACCATCATAACCCGCAGTATAATCCCTTCAGCAGCAGCAAGCGCAAGACCGCACCCGCTTCTGGCTGGGAGCAACTCTATGCCGACCTGCCTCGGCAGACATCCACTGAGCAACCAGCCCCTTCGCTCTTCGACAACGATAGCACCCTTGCTCCGTTGGGAGGCTCCCAAGACCTTGCCTCAGTGGCTTCCGAGAAATCGCCTGTCCACTATCAGTACAAGGGATGCTACATCATGACCGCTGTCAAGTCGGGCCTCATGATCATCGACCAGTATCGTGCCGATGTGCGCATACGCTACGAGCAGTATCTGGCACAGTTGCAGATGCGCGCTGCTGATACCCAGCAGGTGCTCTTTCCTGAGGTGGTGCAGTTTGCCCCTTCCGAAATCCCCTTCCTCGAACAGATCCTGCCGCGTATGTCGGCTATAGGCTTCGAACTCACCGACCTGGGACAAGGCAGCTATGCTGTTAATGGTATTCCTGCAGGCATCGAGGGCTTGGACTATGTGCAGCTGCTCCACAATCTTGTCGACGAGACCCTTCACCATCACTCCGACTCTGCTGAGCAGCAGGCACAGGCTATTGCTCTCAGTATGGCCCGGCAGACAGCCGTACCGCAGGGGCAGGTGCTCAGCAACGAGGAGATGGAGAATCTGGTCAACGAGCTCTTCTCGTGCAGCAACGTCAACTACACTCCTGATGGCCGCAGCATTTTGGCCATCCTTCCCCAGCACGATATTGAGAAGTTGCTGGATAAATGACACGAATGAATGACAAAACTAAATAGAGAGATGTATATGAGAAAGTTATTAGTGATTTTAGCCTTCATAGGTGTGTCGCATGCCGCTATGGCACAAGACGATCAGGTCTCTGATGCGAAGCACAGTGTGGTGACCAACTCGTTCTGGTCCAACTGGTTCATCCAGGCCAATGCCGTAGGTACCTCGTTCTGGGGTAGTCAGGAGAGCACGGGTGTCAAGTTCAGTAAGCTCTTCAAGTCCTATCGCACCAACCTCGGCTTCTCCGTTGCCCTGGGTAAGTGGTTCACGCCCGGACTGGGTCTGCGCACCAAGTTCAATGGTGTCTGGGGACGTAGCGTTATCTCAGAAGATAAGTCGCTCAATGCCAGCCGCTACTGGACGCTCCACGAACAGGCTCTCTTCAACTTGAGCAATATGCTGATGGGCTATAACGAGGAGCGTGTATGGGACTTTATTCCCTATGCTGGTGCCGGCATCAGTCGGAATATGTCGTACAACGCTTATTCTATGGGTTTGTCGGTGGGCATTCTGAACACCTTCAACCTGTCGCGCAAGGTAGCCCTTAACCTCGATATCAATTATGGCATCTATGGAGCAGGGGCCGACGGTTTTGCCCATAGCAATGCTAATGCCAACAGCCTGAAAACCAAAGACCGTATGGTCAGCGTCGAGGTAGGATTCACCTATCGTCTGGGTAGTGCCACCTGGCGTAAGGTTGTTGATACGGACGCTCAGAGTGCTTTGGCTGAGAGCGAGATTGATGCCCTGAACGCCCAGTTGGCTGATGCGTTGGCAGAGAACGAACGTCTGGCCGGGCAGCTGTCTGCCCAGCAGCCCGCTCCCGTCGTCCAGCAGCCCGCAGCAGAGCCCCAGCTGGTGAGTGCTCCCGTATCGGTGTTCTTTGACCTCAACAAGTCTGCTATCGCTTCCAGACGCGAGTTGCAGAATGTGGCCGACCTTGTGGCGCTGGCTCGTCAGCAGCATGCCAAGCTGGTGGTTACTGGCTATGCCGACAGTGCTACGGGCAATGCCGACTACAACCGCCAGCTGTCGCAGCAGCGAGCCGATGCGGTGGTGGCCGAGATCGTCAAGCTGGGTTTTGCTCGCGAGGACATAGAGGTGGTGGCAGCAGGAGGTGTTGACAACTTGTCGCCTTCGCCCTATAACCGTCGCGTGACTGTTGCCCTGAAGTAGGGCAGGGTGCGCTTATTCAGGCGCTGAAACATAAAATTTCACATGTAAAGCAAAAAAGTGGTGCAAAAGTTTGGTGGTTTCAAAAAAACTCCGTACCTTTGCACCGCTTTTGAAAAGCAAGGGCGTTTAGCTCAGCTGGTTTAGAGCATCTGCCTTACAAGCAGAGGGTCGGCGGTTCGAATCCGTCAACGCCCACCAGAACAATGACAAGTCTCACTCCAACTATAGGGTGAGGCTTTTTTGTATTTCCACTCTTCCCTTGTCATGCCGACATGACTCACCCCTATGAAATTTCTACTGACCCGACATTAGGGAATTCCCTAAGCAATTTTGGGGAGATTCCTCTTTGCGGTTCGTCAGAAAATGTTTATCTTTGCATCGTGAATTATTAATAAAGGACATGCATATGAAGAAGAATGTATTATGGCTGCTTTGCTCGCTGGTGTTGTTGACTGGTTGTGGCACCTATACTGGTCAGGGAGCCGCAACGGGTGGTACCTTTGGCGCTATCTTAGGTTCTGCCATCGGTGGTATCTCTGGCGGTCGTCATGGTAGTAATTTAGGTACGGTTATCGGCATGGCCGGTGGTGCTGCTGTGGGTGCCGCAGTGGGCTCAGCTGCCGACCAGCGGGTGGCAGAGCGTACTGCCGAGTATCGTCAGGAGCGAGCCCGTCGTGCTGCAGCTGCTGGCTACGATGGTGCCTATGGCGGTGGCAACTATGGTGGCTCTGCTGGTGGTTATGGCAGTGGCAACTATGGTGGCTCTGCTGGTGGTTATGAAGGCGGGCAAGGCAGTAGCGACAGCGGCTACGATGCCTCTGGGCGCGGCGACGACCGTATCGACTTCGATGCCCCTGGTCCTCGCGACGGACGCGGCACCTATTCTGCGGCTACTCCCCGTGTCTATACCCCTACGTCCGAGCCTGGCTACCACGTTCACTACAATGCCTTGATCGAGATTCGCAACGCCCGTGTCATTGATGCCAATCACGATGGTGTGCTGCGTGCCGGTGAAGAGTGCAAGGTGACATTCGAGATTATGAATAACTCGTCGCAGGTGCTCTACGACGTACAGCCCACCGTGTTCGACGTTACGGGCAACAAGCACATACATATTTCTCCCAACCTGCACGTGGAGAGCATCGACCCCCATAGCGGTATACGCTATACAGCCTCCATCCTGGCAGACAGGAAGCTGAAGGACGGCTCCATCGTTATCCGTGTGGGTGTGGCTCAGGGCAACCGCGAGATTACCTCACAGATGCAGGAGTTCACCGTTCGCACATCGAGAAAGTAGGCGAGGGAGAGTTAAGAATTAAGAAAAAAGATAAAGGGTCACTTAGGAGCTTGGCGGGATTCCGGCAAGCTCTTTTCTATTTCCTGCCAGATGGGGCGCATGTCCTTGGCACCCTCGTTGGTTTCCAGCTCCAGCTCAGGCAGGTCTATCTCGTCGGTAGGCAAGTAGGGGATGATGATGCTGTTCACCTTCTGCACGATGACCACTGCTACGCCCTTCGAGATGATGTCGAGCTCCTTGGCAGCGCGCCACGACAGGTCGATGATGCGTCCTCGCACGAAGGGTCCGCGGTCGGTCACGCGTACGGTCACGCTGCGCTTGTTGGCCGGATTGGTCACCCTGAGCAAGGTGCCGAAGGGATAGGTGCGGTGGGCACATGTCAGCGAGTCGTTGTGCAGGCGTTCGCCGCTGGCCGTCTTGCGCCCGGCAAGGCGCTGGGCATAATACGAAGCCTTACCCTCCTGCTGGTCTTGGGCCAGCAACAGGGTAAAGCTCATTGTCATCAGTGTCGCTATAACAGCTATCTTGCTCTTAATACACATTCATTATTATACTGACTCTTGGCCTGGGGCTGGGCTTATACCACTCCCTGTGCCAGCATGGCTTTGGCCACCTTCATGAATCCGGCAACGTTGGCGCCCTTGACATAGTTGACGTAGTCGCCTTCCTTGCCGTACTTCACGCATTGCTCGTGAATGCCCGACATGATGTGGTGCAGGTGCTGGTCTACCTCCTCGCCGGTCCAGGCGATGCGCATCGAGTTCTGCGTCATCTCCAGTCCGCTGGTAGCCACACCGCCTGCATTCACCGCTTTGCCTGGGGCAAACAGCTGGTGGGCGGCAATAAACTTGTTGACGGCCTCTGCCGTGCATCCCATGTTGCTGACCTCAGCCACGCACAACGGCTTCTGTGCCAGTATCATGTCGGCATCGTCGCCGTTCAGCTCGTTCTGGGTGGCACAGGGCAGATAGATGTCGGCCTTCTGCTCCCACGGCTTCTTGCCTTCATAGAATGTCGAGCCTGGGAACTCGTCAGCGTATGGCTGGCAGATGTCGTTGCCCGAGGCGCGCAGCTCCAGCAGGTAGTCTATCTTCTCCTCATCCAGTCCGGCGGGGTCGTAGATGTAGCCGTCGGGTCCGGAGATGGTAATCACCTTGGCTCCCAGCTCGGTAGCCTTCTTGGCAGCGCCCCATGCCACATTGCCGAAGCCCGACAGGGCCACCGTCTTGCCTTTGATTTCCAACCCGTGCTCCTGCATCATCTGGTGTACAAAGTACAGTGCACCGTATCCGGTAGCCTCCGGGCGCAGTATGGAGCCTCCCCATTCCATTCCCTTGCCTGTGAGGGTGGCACCACGGAATTCTGAGGTCAGCTTCTTGTACATGCCGAAGAGGTAGCCAATCTCGCGTCCGCCTACACCGATGTCGCCGGCCGGTACGTCCATATCGGGGCCAATCACCTTGTACAGCTCCCACATGAAGGCTTGGCAGAAGCGCATGATCTCAGCATCGCTCTTGCCGCGTGGCGAGAAGTCGGAGCCGCCCTTGCCGCCGCCCATAGGCAGCGTGGTGAGCGCATTCTTGAAGGTCTGCTCGAAGCCCAGGAACTTCAGGATGCTCAGGTTTACTGACGAGTGGAAGCGCAGTCCTCCCTTGTATGGTCCGATGGCACTGTTGAACTGCACACGGTAGCCTATGTTCACCTGCACCTCGCCCTTGTCGTCGACCCAGGGCACACGGAAGGTGATGATGCGTTCTGGTTCTACAATACGTTCCACAATCTTGGCTTTCTCGAACTCCGGATGCTGGTTGTAAACGTCTTTGATGGACTCCAGCACCTCGCGCACTGCTTGCAGGAACTCTACTTCGCCCGGATGTTTCTTCTCCAGGTCTTGCATGATTTTCTCTACGTTCATAGTATAGTTTATTTTTAGTTATAGATGATAGGTGTTTGTTTGTCACTTTGTTAGTTTGACCACGCAAATTTAGGCAATTTTCTTCAAATGACAAAGGAAAATTCCGAATATTTTCTGCAAAAGGTTACATTTCGTTAAAATACTGGACTTATACCCTTCTTTTTGGCGCGTAGAGTCGTCCTGCTGGTGGTTCAGTTCTGTCTTTTGTATTTCTTCAGGTTGCGGTAGTATGAGCTGAGCGAAGCGAAGCCCGACTGTGCCGCCAGCTCCGTAGCCGACAGGGTAGGGTCGCTGTCCAGCAGCCGTTCGGCATGTGCTATGCGATAGCGGTTGACAAACTCGTTGAACGACATTCCCATCTCTCTGTTCAGAGTCAGGTAGATATAGGTGCGGTTGGTGTGCATGATGCTCGCCAGGTCTTCCAGTTTGAGGTCGTTCTGCAGGTATATCTTCTGGTCCTCCATCTGTCTGACGATGCGCTCTTTCAGGGTTAGGTTGCTCAGCGTTGCAGCCTGCTGCCGTACAGCCTTGTCGGGCGTCACCCCCTTGTCGCGCTCCATGTCGACGACGGAGAACTCGCGGTGCAGTCCGGCATAGCCAATCATGAATAGCAGGGCTGAGAAGAGGGCCGAGAATACGTAGAGCAGCATCGTGTGGCTGGTGAACCAGTGTCGCCCGATGGTGTTGGCCGCAAACGACAGCAGGGCGATGACCATCATCAGGTAGAGGATGTTCTGCACGTTGCGCATCGACTTCTTCTCCGTGTCGGCATAGTATTGGTCTACCATCCTGTTGTAGCGGGATATCAGCCGTGACCCTATCGCCACGGTGGCTATCACCTCCAGGGCAAACACCACCTTGCGCACCTGGTCTACCCACTCCTGCTGCTGTGATGTGGCCCACAGCTGTGCAGCGGCCCCCAGCAGTGCGGGCAGCAGCAGCCACAGCCAGGCACGGTGCCAGCGGCTGGTCAGCCGCACTAAATAAATAAGGTATAGCGGATACACCGCCAGGTGGGCTGCCGTATAGGCCACGTCGGCATAGGGCATCAGTAGCACGTCGTGGTTGAAGTAGACGTAGTGGCCTGCATAGAGCACCGTTGTCGTGAACATGAAGCAGAGCAGGGTGCGCTGCCCGCGCAGCAGGCGGTTGTTCCATTCCAGGGCCAGCAGCACTGTGAACAGTGCGCAGACCAGCAGCGGCAGTGAGGTGAACAGTCCCATAACTGATATTTTTTATTACCAGGTTAGTTACAGCGTAGTCTTGAAATAGTCAATCGTCTTGCGCAGTCCCTCGTCCAGCTTTACCTTGGGCTCCCAGTTGAGCTTTTCCTTGGCAAGGGTGATGTCCGGACGGCGCTTCTTCGGGTCGTCTTGTGGCAGCGGCTCAAACACAATCTTGCTCCTCGAACCCGTCATGGCGATGACCTTCTCTGCCAGTTCCAGCATGGTGAACTCGCCCGGGTTGCCGATGTTCACGGGGCCGGTGAAGTCGTCGCCGCTCTCCATCATCCTGACCATGCCCTCTATCAGGTCGCTCACGTACTGGAACGAGCGGGTCTGCTGTCCGTCGCCATAGATGGTGATGTCTTCGTTGCGCAGGGCTTGCATGATGAAGTTCGATACCACGCGGCCGTCGTGCTGCGCCATGCGAGGTCCGTAGGTGTTGAAGATGCGGATGACCTTGATCCTGACCTGGTGCTGGCGGTGATAGTCGAAGAACATGGTCTCGGCACAGCGCTTCCCCTCGTCATAGCACGACCTGATGCCGATGGTGTTCACATTGCCCCAGTACGACTCCGGCTGCGGGTGGATGGCTGGGTCGCCGTACACCTCGCTGGTCGACGACTGCAGGATCTTGCATTTCGTGCGCCGCGCCAGTCCCAGCATGTGGTAGGCTCCGAAGATGCTCGTCTTGGTGGTCTGGATGGGGTCGTGCTGGTAGTGGATGGGCGATGCCGGACAGGCCAGGTTGTAGATCTCGTCGACCTCTGCCCAGTAGGGTTGGCAGACATCATGGCGCACCACCTCGAAGTTGGGCTTTCCTATCAGGTGCCATACGTTCTCCTTGCTGCCCGTATAGAAGTTGTCCAGACAGATGACGTCATTACCCTCGTTGACCAGTCGCTCGCACAGGTGGGACCCGATAAACCCGGCACCTCCGGTTACTAATATTCTCTTCATAGTCTAAACTTCTTTTTTGTGTGCAAATATACGAACATTTTTTCAGATTAGCAAATATTACGCGAATTGAACGTTATTATTAATTGAACAATTAATGGGGGCAGTAGTGGCAGTATGTTCTTTGTTTTAACGAATCTTTGCTAAATTATTGCGCTGAATCTTGATCTTGTTGCCAGGATAAGGAAGCTTAGAAGGCATCGACTTCGAGCACTACCAGACGTGTGATGACTTTATTTGGAGGGAGTTTGGATTCTCACGTTGAGAATCCGGAGTTCTCAACGTGAGAATTCTGAGACATGTGTATGAGGCCTGACAGACCCCAAGTTGGTAGTGGTTATGCAGGGAGATGCCTCGGTGTTCTCCCTATGATGCCATATTGTAGCCAAGCTCAAGGGTATGGCATGTGTATGGTATGTATATGGTATGTGTATGGTATGTGTATGGTATGTGTATGGCATCTCCCTGCCTGAAGCGACTCTAAAGCGATGCAAAAATGGACATTAGATGATAAAAGTCAAGAGCTTCGCACAACCCCCGCTGAAGTCCTTTGCTGGCGGGGTTTTGCGAATTTGCGAGAGGATGTATTGTGATTATGCGAACATAATAACTGCAAAATTTGCGAATATGCGAATAGAATTTGCGATTGTGTGACGGCTGTGTCAAAGAAAAATACGATATTTGCGATACAAAGTGACTGAATTAAACATATTATTAACATTAAAAACAAAACGCTATGAAAAAATTATTCCTTTCTATGATTGCTATGGCCGCCTCAGTGGTGGGCTATGCACAAGTGACAGACGCTGTGACCGCCACGCTGCAGGCTGGCGAGACCACCACCGTGTACTATGGCTACGATGCCTTCAAGGATGCCATCGCGGCAGCACCCACAGACGTTGTAGGCATCATCACCCTGTCGCCAGGAGCCTTCAACAATCCTGGCAATATCTCTAAGAGTGTGAAAATCTATGGTGCTGGATTCCAGGACGATACGGCCAACAATATCAGTGCCACCAGCGTGACGGGCGACTTGAACATCGTCAGCACCACTGAGGTGTCGCCCGTCGTTCGTATCGAGGGTGTCAAATTCGTTAGCAATTGTGTGTTGAAGGGCTCTCAAACCATTACAGGAACGGAAATCGTGAAATGTGGCTTTGGGACGTTTTATAATTCGGTCGCAACGGACAATACAATTATCCGACAGTCTTACTTCAGTGGTAATATTGATGGAGAAAGCAGGCTTGCTACACATTTTCTGGTTTCAAATTGTTATTTTAATAGAATTGGTTGGTTTAGTGCTGGTAGTGACGTCGCTGTACACCATTGTATCTTAAAAGAGGGTTATTATGGACATGGCCCTTATTTCTATTATGGAAATATCATAAATAATGACGGTTCATATTCTATCGATGCTGGTGCCACCTGTCAATATAATGTGAGTTCAACTTGGAAGTTGAGTAATGGTGGTAATAATGTCTTAATAGGAAACTATGACAAATCTCAGTGGACAAATTTCAAGACGCTGTTTGCTGATGGTCAGGATAACCTGAATTACCTGGATGACTCTGGCAATCCCCGTACCTGGACGTTGGCTGCTCCCTCAACCTATGTTGACCAAGAGGGTACGCCGTGCGGTGTGACCGGCGGCAACTTCCCCTGGAATCCCACGCCTGCTACCCCTCGCATCACCAGCACCACGGTGGATGCCAAGACGGTGCCTGGCACACTGAAGGTAAGCATCACGGCCGTAGCTGGAAGTGCAGACTAATCACCCTAAACAGAGACAGACAATGAACAGAACCAGATATTTAGGACTGTCTTTGCTGGCTTTGCTCTGTTACATGACGGCTGTGGCGCAGACACCACCCACCGTCACGAAGTGTGAGTACTGGATAGACCAGCAATTTGGCAGTCGTACAACAGCAGAGATGACGGGCACCACCTGGAACTCGTCCATCGACATATCGGGGCTCAGCATAGGACTGCATAGCATCGCCTTCCGCGTTGTCGACAGTAACAACTTGTACAGTTCTGTGCAGGTGAGGAACTTCCTGAAGGTGTCAGGCACAAGCTCTGGCGGTGCCTCACTGAAGACCTATGAGTACTGGATAGACCAGGACTTCGCCCACAAGAAGAGCGGTACGGTACCCTCAGGCGGCGTTGTCAACATCGACGAGGACATCTCTGGCCTGAGCAACGGCCTGCACAGCATTGCCCTGCGCGTGATTGACGCAGACGATGTGGTGAGCAGTGTCGTGGTGAGGAACTTCCTGAAGGTGTCAGGCACAAGCTCTGGCGGTGCCTCACTGAAGACCTATGAGTACTGGATAGACCAGGACTTCGCCCACAAGAAGAGCGGTACGGTACCCTCAGGCGGCGTTGTCAACATCGACGAGGACATCTCTGGCCTGAGCAACGGCCTGCACAGCATTGCCCTGCGCGTGATTGACGCAGACGATGTGGTGAGCAGTGTCGTGGTGAAGAACTTCCTGAAGGTGGCAGGCGCAGCCGGAGGCAGTGCGCTGCAGACCTACGAGTACTGGATAGACCAGGACTTCGCCCACAAGATGGGTGGCGAGGTACCCACTGGCGGTGTCATCAATATCGACGAAGACATCTCTGGCCTGAGCAACGGCCTGCACAGCATCGCCCTGCGCGTGATTGACGCGAGCGGCGCGGTGAGCGGCGTGGTGGTGAAGAACTTCCTGAAGGTGGAGTCTGCAGGAGGAGGCAACGCCCTGCAGACTTATGAGTACTGGATAGACGAGGCCTTCGCTGAGCGACAGAGTGCTGCTGTGCCTGATGGCGGAGTGGTAGACCTCAACCTCGACATCTCAGCCCTGAGCAACGGTATACACTCGTTTAACTACCTGGTGCGCGACAAGGCAGGACTGGCCTCTGCCCCCATCACCAAGCACTTCCTGGTGAAGAAACTGGAGGGTGGCGACAAGCTCGTGGGCATCGACTACTGGATCAACGGAGGCACACGCCAGCGCATCGCCATCGACCCGGCAGCAGCCAACATCGACAGAGACGACGTGGTGATACCGCTCGACGGACTGACACCCAGCAGCATCGCTGCCGACTATACCTTCGACGTGACGACGAAGAAGGTGGTGACCAAGGAGGACATCACCGTAGGACTGCAGGTGTTCAACGATGCTGAGGTAGGCTCTGAGGCTGTGGAGAAGACTATCGAGGACTTTGCCTTCACCGTAGACCCGCAGCTGGTGGCGCTCACCAACGAGGCTACGTCGACAAAGGCAGCTCCCAAGGGCGGAGTTGTGCAGGGCTTCAGCTATGCGGGAGCCGTAGGCGACTCGCTGCACTGGGAGGTGACAGGCTCCGACGCGAAGCTTGACTTCAAGGACGCTGCGGGCAATGCCATCACGCCCGTGGCGAAGACCATTGGCGACAAGACGGTGCTCGTGATGAAGCTGCCTACTACGGAGGTCTACCTGCTGGCCTATGGTGCCACCGCTGACGATGACCTGACGGTGAAGGTGGCGCAGCCCATAGACATCACCGTCAATGCAGCCACACGCGAGTATGGCGATGCCAACCCGGCATTCAGCTACACCAGTACGGGAGCGGCCCTGCTGGGCGAGGTAGCCTACGTGACTACGGCCAATGCCAGCTCGCCAGCAGGCAACTATGCGGTAGACATAGACGCGACAGCCATCACCAACTCGTGGGTCACCCTGCATAGCGGTACGCTGACCGTCACCAAGGCCAAGCTGACCGTTGGCGTGACGGATGTCACCATCACGCAGGGCGAGGCGCTGCCCGTCTTCACGCTGACCTATAGCGGATTCAAGAACGGCGAGGACGAGACGGTGCTGACCACCCAGCCCACCGTGACCACCGATGCCACCAGCAGCTCGCCAGCAGGCGACTACGTGCTGACCCCAGGCGGTGGCGAGGCTGCCAACTACGACTTTGAGTACACCAACGGCAAGCTGACCATCAAGGCTGCCGAGCCCGTGACACCTCCGACACCCGTGACGCAGGACATCAGCAAGGGAGGCACGGTGGCACAGATAGCCGACGTGCCGTATAGCGGCGAGGAGCTGAGGCCTGCCGTAGAGGTGAGGTATGGCGGCAAGCTGCTGACGGAGGGCATAGACTACTTCCTGTCGTACAGCGACAACGTGGACGTAGGAACGGCAACAGTCTTCATCTCAGGCATGGGTGACTACAGTGGTGACGTGCGCACCACGTTCACCATCGTGCTGCCCGTCAACGAGGAGACGTTCCCCGACGGCAACCTTCGCAGCTATATAGAGAACCAGGGCAGCGGTGCCGACGACATACTGACGCCCAGCGAACTGGCCGACATCACCCACCTCTACCTGATGGGTATGGGCATCAGCAACCTGTCGAGCATCCGCTTCTTTGGTAAGCTGGAGTACCTGAACTGCCGCAACAACCAGCTGACGGTCCTCGACCTGTCGGGCAACCCGCTGCTGACGGAACTGCACATCGAGAACAACGCCATCCGGGGCGACGCGATGACTGCCCTCGTGGCCAGTCTGCCTAAGGTGAAGAGTGGCATCCTGAAAGCCCTCGACCTGTCGCAGCCCGGCTCTGTGGGAGCAGCCCTCCGGGCACCTGCCGACAATACGGTGGTGGAGGCGAACGAGATGACGCAGGAGCAGGTGGCTGCCGCCCGGGCGAAGGGCTGGACGGTGCAGGCCCTGCTGTCGGACGGCACCTGGACCGACTACGAAGGCAGCAACGTTGTGGGCATCGACGTGCTGGGCATGGGCGACGACGCTAATGCCAAGTGGTACACCCTCGACGGACGTCCGCTGCCCGCCAAGCCCACCCAGAAGGGTGTCTACATCCGCAACGGACGCAAGGTGGTCGTGAGTAAAGTACAAAAATAACGTGAAAAAGCGGCCTGACTCTTGGTCAGGTCGTTTTTTTTTCGTACCTTTGTAGGGTCTAATGATGTATGAACCGATGAGCGTGACGAATACCAATATACCACAGGAGTTTAACAACTTCTTCCTGAAAGACGTTTCGTTTGTAAACCTGATGACGAAGCGCATCTGCAACATCCTGATAGTGGCCAATCCCTACGATGCCTTTATGCTGGAGGACGACGGACGTATTGACGAGAAGCTGTTCGACGAGTATATGGAGCTGGGACTGCGCTATCCGCCTACGTTCACCCAGGTGTCAACAACGGAAGAGGCCAGCCGCGTGCTGGAGACCACCGACATCGACCTGGTGATCTGCATGCCTGGCAATGCCGACAACGACGCCTTCGCCGTAGCGCGCGACGTGAAGATGATGGCTCCCCACGTGCCGTGTGTGGTGCTGACTCCCTTCTCGCACGGCATCACCAAGCGCATAGAGCACGAGGACATGACCATCTTCGACTACGTGTTCTGCTGGCTGGGCAACACCAACCTCATCCTGAGCATCATCAAGCTCATAGAAGACCAGATGAACATCGAGCACGACATCAAGGAGGCGGGTGTGCAGATGATTATGCTGGTGGAAGACAATATCAGGTTCTACTCCTCCGTGCTGCCCAACCTGTATAACTACATCCTGGCGCAGTCGAAGAACTTCTCCACCGAGGCGCTGAACCCCCATGCTGCCGCACAGCGCAAGCGCGGACGACCCAAGGTGGTGCTGGCCACTACCTACGAGGAGGCCATGCACTGGTATGAGATGTATCACGACAACGTGCTGGGCGTCATCTCCGACACGCGATTCCCCATGAAGGGTGTCAACGGGCGGCTGGCCCACGTGGAGGAGGGCGACCCAGAGGCCGGACTGAAGCTGCTGCGCGAAATCAGACGCAGGGACGAGTACGTGCCGCTCATCCTGCAGAGCTCGGAGATTGTGAACAAGGAGAAGGCCGAGAAGGAGGGCTTCCGCTTCATCGACAAGAACTCGAAGAAGATGAACGTCGACCTGCGGAAGCTGATAGAGGAGCACATGGGCTTTGGCGACTTCGTGTTCCGCGACCCGAAGACCAAGGAGGAGGTGCTGCGCGTGAGCTCACTGAAGGAGCTACAGGACAACATCTTCAAGGTGCCTAACGACTCGATGCTCTACCACATCTCGCGCAACCACATGAGCCGCTGGCTCTGCGCAAGGGCCATCTTCCCCGTGTCGGCATTCCTGAAGAACGTCACCTGGCACAAGCTGCAGGACGTGGATGCCCACCGGCAGATTATCTTCGACGCCATTGTGCAGTACCGCCGGATGAAGAACATCGGTGTGGTGGCTGTCTTCGACCGTCTGAAGTTCGACCGCTATGCCCACTTCGCCCGCATCGGCGACGGCTCGTTGGGAGGCAAGGGGCGCGGACTGGCCTTCCTGGACAACATCATCAAGCGACACCCGGAGCTGAACCACTTCGACAACGCCACCGTGCAGATACCCAAGACGGTGGTGCTGTGTACCGACTTCTTCGACGAGTTCATGGACAAGAACAACCTGTGGGGCATTGCGCTGAGCGACGCCTCGGACGAGGAGATACTGCAGCACTTCCTGAAGGCACAGCTGCCCGATGCACTGATAGCCGACTTCTTTACCTTCTTCGATGCGGTGAAGAGCCCCATCGCGGTCAGAAGCTCGTCGCTGCTCGAAGACTCCCACTACCAGCCCTTCGCAGGCATCTACTCCACCTATATGATTCCCTACCTGGACGACAAGTACGAGATGCTGCGCATGCTGGCCTGTGCCATCAAGGGTGTCTATGCCTCTGTGTACTACAAGGACTCGAAGGCCTATATGACGGCTACGTCGAACGTGATAGACCAGGAGAAAATGGCGGTGATACTGCAGGAGGTGGTGGGCAAACAGTATGGCGAGCGTTTCTATCCCACCTTCTCGGGGGTGCTGCGCTCGCTGAACTACTACCCCATAGGCGACGAGCTGGCGGAAGAGGGCATCGCCTCGCTGGCACTGGGACTGGGCAAGTATATCGTGGACGGTGGACAGACGCTGCGCGTGAGTCCCTATCACCCCAAGCAGGTGCTGCAAACCTCTGAGCTGGATACGGCACTGAAAGAGACCCAGACCCGCTTCTACGCTCTGAACATGAGCCACGTGGGCGACGACTTCAAGGTGGACGACGGCTTCAACATTCTGAACCTCAGGGTGAAGGAGGCCGACAAGGACGGAGCACTGAATGGCATCGCGTCGACCTACGACCCCAACGACCAGATTATCCGCGACGGCATCTATGAGGGAGGACGCAAAGTAATCTCCTTCTCCGGGGTGCTGCAGCACGGCATCTTCCCGCTGCCAGAGATACTGCAGCTGTCGCAGAAATACGGGTCGGAGGAGATGCGTCGGCCCGTGGAGATTGAGTTTGCCTGCAACCTGCAAACCGCCCCTACGGGGGGAGGTGTGGAGGGGGCTTTCTACCTGCTGCAGATAAGGCCCATCGTCGACTCCAAGCAGGTGCTGGACGAAGACCTGGCTGCCATTCCCGACGAACAGTGCCTGCTGCGCTCGCACAACTCGCTGGGACACGGCATCTCGGAGGATGTGGTGGACGTGGTGTATGTGAAGACCGACGACGACTTCACGGCAGCCAACAATCTCAAGATAGCTGACGAGATAGAGCAGATCAACCGTCGGTTCCTGGCTGAGGACAAGAACTACGTGCTGATAGGTCCTGGACGATGGGGGTCGAGCGACTACTGGCTGGGCATACCCGTCAAGTGGCCGCACATCTCGGCAGCGCGCGTCATCGTGGAGGCGGGCTTGAAGAACTACCACGTAGACCCCTCGCAGGGTACGCACTTCTTCCAGAACCTGACCTCGTTTGGAGTGGGCTACTTCACCGTCAACACCTATACGGGCGACGGTGTGCTGCAGAAGGATATCCTCGACAGCATGCCGGCAGTGGAAGAAACGGAGTTCGTGCGCCACGTGCGCTTCGACAAACCCCTGAAGATCATGATGGACGGGAAAAAGCAGCACGGAGTAGTGTTGCTGCCGTCAGACTGAATAGCATTGAGAATAGATTAATATGAAACTAAAGAGAATGAACCATTTAAACTGCAGACTGATACTTGTTGCGGCAGCTGTCGCGACAGTAGGACTGCTGGCATCGTGCAAGGGCGGCTGGCGACAGTTGCTCGGCAACCAAGAGTCGGTGGTCGTGAGTCCGCTGGCCAAAGAGCTGGGATACAGCAAGGAGCGGCCCCTGGTGATGGGCATGAACACCAGCTATGCGCCGCTGCAGTATGTAGACGACAAAGGACAGCCCTGCGGATACGACATGGAGTTTACCCGGCGGCTGATGCAGCGGCTGGGCATACCCTACACCTTCTCGCCCAACCACTGGGACAAGATGTCGCCTGGCATCCTGTCGGGCAAGTACGACCTGGGACTGCTGGTGTACTCGTCGTACCGCAAGGAACTGACCAACTACTCGAATGCCGTTTTCAGGCTCTACTACCAGATAGTGTACAGGAAGTCGGAATACAAGATGTTCGACTTCCGCAACCTGAAAGGCAAGAAGATAGCCTATATGAAGTCGCGTCCCGTAGGCCTGATGCTGAAGGATGCCGAGGCCGACGACTATGCCATCACCGACTTGGACAGTGCTATCGTAGACCTCTCGAAGGGGAAGTATGACGGTGTGATATGCTACCGCTTCCAGGCCAACTACTATATCGAACTGAACGGGCTGGGACGGAAGCTGCAGGCTGACGAGCTGTCGCTGCAGCCGCGCGAATACTGCTACGCCAGTCATAACAAGAAGCTCATCGACATCATTAATGCTGAGTTGAGGAACATGGAAAGCGAGGGGATTGTAGACGAGATTTACGGGCGCGATGTGGTGTCCAACTTCGACGCTATCCGCATTCCCGACTGGGTGTGGGCGTTGCTGGTGCTGCTGATCTTCGTATTCCTCATCGTCTTCAGCATCAACCGCTACCTGCTGAGCCGCAGACTGCTTATAGCCAACGCAAGGGCGGAAGAGTCGACGCGCATGAAGAGCAACTTTATCAAGCAGATATCGCACGAGATACGGACACCGCTGAACATTCTGAGCGGCTACACGCAGGTGCTGGCATCGCCATCGGCCCAGCTGACGAACGAGGAGAAGCAGGAGATTTCTGCCCAGGTGATGGAGAGCACGGAGCGCATCACAGGACTGGTGAACAAGATGCTGGAGCTGTCGGATGTGAGCAGTCAGGTGGTGATAGTACGCAACGATGAGCTGTCGGCACGTGAGATTGCTCAGCGGGCCGTGGAGGACTCGGGCATTGCGGAAGCCAACCACCTGGAGTTTGAGATGCTGGCGGGAGAAGGGGCCGATGCAGTATTCAAGACCCACCGCCGTACTGCCATCCGCATCCTGGAGCTGTTGCTGGACAACGCGATGAAGTTTACGCGCAGGGCTGAGTCGTACCACCAGGCGTTGCAGGAGAACAAGAAAGAACGGGTGACGCTGAGCGTGAGCCGGACGGGCGACAAGGCGCGTTTCGTGGTGGAGGATACGGGAATCGGTGTGCCTGCAAAGGATGCTGAGCGCATCTTCGACGAGTTCGTACAGCTGGACGAGTATTACGACGGTACGGGCATCGGACTGACGGTGGCCCGCAGTCTGGCGCGCCGACTGGGTGGCGACGTGGTGCTGGACACTACCTATGAGGGCGGTGCCAGATTCGTCATGACGCTGGCGTAAGACTTATTACTGACCCCCGAGACGTGAGAAATACTCGATGATGTCTTCCCACGTCTTGAAGGTGTCGGAACCATATTCCAGGAGGGTGGCCATCGTGTCGCCCTCCTTCTCTTTGGCAATGAGGTAGTCGCCATAGAGCAGGTCGCGACGATAGGTATAGACGGTATGGTGCCAAGCGGGTACTCCAACATGCTCGGTGAGCCACTGGGCGGTGGGGACGTAGGCTGACGCTGGGGCGACGAAATATACCTGATAGTGCTCGATGAGCAGACGGATGGCCTTAATCATCGAAGACACGGGCTTGCGGTAGTCGTCCATCAGGCTCTCTATACCTATATATATAATAGGGCGCTGACGGTGCTCCTGAAGGTCGTCAATCCAACGGATGACAGGCACGACGGAGTGCATGAACGACTGGTCGTTCATACGGTGTTCACCGTGAAAGTGGATAGCCTGGGGATAGACGGAGTGGAACAGGTCGTAGGTGTTGACGGTGGTGTCCTCGTCGCCAAAGAGGCCATAGACGCGCAGACGGTCGTCATCCGTCAGGCCTTCGAAGCGGTGTTCCGACTGTTCCTTATACTCCTTGACCAGTGCTTTGTCGACATAGAACTCCTGGATGCCGTCGAGGCGCGGATTCTGAAACTGCTGGGTACCCGTCATGCCGTGAGTACGCATTGTCTCGCCCATCTCCAGTGCCGGGTTGACACAGATGCGATAGAAACCTCGAAGCTGCTCGGCATACATACCACCCATCGAGGTGCCGATGATAAGGTCGGGCTGCTCCTCCTGACACACCTGCTGTAGTAGGGCGATGCCCTCCTGAGGGTGAATGGGAATGTCGGGGGCTACCACCTTAGCCTGTGGCATCACCTCGCGCAGACGCTTGACGGTACCCGACTGTCCGCTGCTGGCGAAGCCGTGGACATACAAGATGGTTTTTCCGGCCATCAGGTCGGGGAATTGCTTGATATAAGGATTCTCTGTATTCATATTACTGTGGTATTTAGGCAGCAAAATTACAAAAAAGAAGGCAAAAAGTGAGAGTTTTATCTAAAAAACTTGCAAAAGTAAAATTAATTGCCTATCTTTGCGTTAAATTAGTAAATTAACATTAATCATTTTAAACGAAGAGAGTATGAAAAAGTATTTTGCAGAAATGGTAGGCACTATGGTGCTGGTACTGATGGGCTGCGGTGTTGCCGTGAGCCTGGGTTGTGACCCTGTAAACAACATTCCCGCTGTAGTAGGTACAGCTTTTGCTTTTGGTCTGGCCGTTGTGGCTATGGCTTACACCATTGGCGGCATCTCGGGATGCCACATCAACCCCGCTATCACGCTGGGCTGCATCATTGCCGGGCGTATGGATGCCAAGGAGGGCGGTATGTATATGCTGTTCCAGTGTATTGGTGCTTTCATCGGATCAGCCCTGCTGTATGTGCTGACAGCCAATGTTCCCGGACTGGAGGGCACGGGTGCCAACGACCTGCAGGCTAATGTGTCGGTGCTGGGTGGTCTGCTGGCTGAGATTATCTTCACCTGCGTCTTTGTGCTGGTAGTGCTCGGTGCTACTGCCAAGACCAATGGGGCTACCAACAATTTCGCTGGTCTGGCTATTGGTCTGAGCCTGGTGCTGGTACACTTGGTATGTATCCGCTATACTGGAACATCGGTGAACCCCGCCCGCTCGCTGGCTCCCGCACTCTTCCAGGGTGGCACGGCTTTGGCTAACCTCTGGATATTCATCGTTGGACCGTTTGTCGGTGGCGCACTGGCTGCCTGCATCTGGAAGTTCATCGAACCCGCAGAGAAGTAATGCCTTAAGGTAGAGTTTGTGATTGGCTCCCGACTTGCAGGAATTGTCGAACTTCGAGTTCGAGTAATACAAAGCGAGACCGCTGGCATTCCCTTCGAGGAGTGCCTGCGGTCTCGCTTAGGTAAATGGTATCACGTGTTTTGTAATACGCAGTTTGCATTTTGTCCAGGACGGGATGCACGGAACGTTGTAAAAGTTTTAAAATCCGTGAAATCTTTGTAATCCGTGCGACTTTCTTTTTCGTTTTCTGAAAGAATTTACTAACTTTGCGGGCAGATTGTGTTATTAAACTATCAATTAACATCTTAAAATTATGGTAAACTACAAAGAATTGGGTCTCGTGAATACTCGCGAGATGTTCAAGAGAGCAGTAGCTGGCGGCTATGCTATTCCCGCCTTCAACTTCAACACGATGGAGCAGATGCAGGCTATCGTACAGGCTGCTGTTGAAACAAAGTCACCCGTCATCATGCAGGTGTCTAAGGGCGCACGTAACTATGCCAACGCTACTATTCTGCGTTATATGGCAGAGGGTGCTGTGGCTTATGCCAAGGAACTGGGTTGCGAGCATCCTGAGATTGTGCTGCACCTGGATCATGGTGACAGCTTCGAGCTCTGCAAGGACTGTATCGATATGGGCTTCTCCAGCGTGATGTACGACGGTAGTGCTCTGCCTTACGAGGAGAACATCAAGATTTCGCGTCAGGTGGTAGAGTATGCTCACAAGTACGATGTCACCGTAGAGTGCGAGCTGGGTGTGCTGGCTGGTGTTGAGGATGAGGTTGCTTCTGAGGTGAGCCACTATACCAAGCCTGAGGAGGTCATTGACTTTGCTACCCGTACAGGCTGCGACTCGCTGGCTATCTCTATCGGTACTTCTCACGGTGCCTATAAGTTCAAGCCTGAGCAGTGTACACGTGACCCGAAGACTGGCAAACTGGTTCCCCCTCCCTTGGCATTCGACGTGCTGCATGAGATTGAGAAGAAGCTGCCCGGATTCCCCATCGTGCTTCACGGTTCTTCTTCAGTGCCTCAGGAAGAGGTGGACACCATCAACAAGTTCGGTGGCAACCTGCCCGACGCTATCGGTATTCCCGAAGACCAGCTGCGTGAGGCCTCGAAGAGCGCTGTCTGCAAGATCAATATTGACTCTGACTCTCGTCTGGCTATGACTGCTGCTATTCGTCAGTATCTGGCTGAGCATCCTGAGCACTTCGATCCTCGTCAGTATCTGAAGCCCGCTCGTGAGAACATGAAGAAGATGTACATCCACAAGATTGTGAATGTGCTCGGTTCTAACGGCAAGCTGGCTCAGCATTAATTAAAGAGGCTTTAATGCACAAATAATAAGGCTCCGCTTAATTGGCGGAGCTTTTTTGTTGGGATAAGGCCCTTGTTACTCTGTGTCGGAATACTGTTTGACGACAGCTCCTGTGGCAGGATGCAGTGTCAGGTGGGTGACGTAGCGCTTGAAGGGAGTGCCGTCGAGCAACTGGAGGTAGCCAAACTGCGCCATAGGGATGTCGAAGGTGGCCAGCAGTTGGTCTTCCTGATAGAGGGATAGCTGTATGGTACTGGGGACGTTGACAAAGATACCGTCGCCTTTCTTATTATCAGGAATGGGGTTGCTAGTTGGGTGCAGGTTCTTCAGCGTCAGATAGAAGGGAATGCCGGACAGGTCGTCGCTGTCGACGATACCAGTTTTGCTGGAGAGGCGGAACACCACCTGACGGCTGGTCTCTTCCATAGGACAGATGGTGATGATCTGTTCTATGGTGTCGCGGCGGGTGATGCCTGAAAACAGCATCGTCAGCATGTTACATTGATGGTCAATCTCGTTGAGCATCCGCTGCAGTTGTCGCTCGTCCTGGGGCATCTCGTCTGCTTCACCTGTGGCCAGCAGTTGGCGACGCTGGCGCAGTTCGGTAATCTGCAGGGCTGTCAGTTCGGCCATCTTTGCAGTACTGCCTGCAGCAAGAGCTTCGGCACTGAGGTACGTCTTAGGCTGAATTGCTGGTTGCGACGCTTTTGTAGTCTGGAACATAGAGCGGTATGGGCTGTCTGGCGCAGGAAGGGGGGTGTCGTTGACAGCCTGCAGTATCCCTTCGCTGCTCAGGCGGATGTCGGCAGCCTCGCCCTTCCCTTTGAGCTGGAGCGTAAAGCACTTGGAGGTGTCGCGAACACCCAGGGTACTCAGTTCGCAGCTGACAACCCGGTGCTGAACCTGTTGCTGCTGCTGGATATGGTCCAGCTGCAGGTAGCGCTTAGCGTAATGGGAAAATTCTCCAGGTGTATAGGTACGTTTCTCTATCAGCAGATGTATACGTATAGCGGTCTTGGGCAGATAATACACTTGTGCACTAAGTGGCAAGACGACAGCGAGGTAAAGAAGAATAAAAAGTTTTCTCATACCTCGGCTTATTCTTTGAGTCGTTTGAAGGCGCGTCCCATGTAACTGACCAGGTCGCTGGCTACTACGCTCTCCTCGCCCAGCTCGGCTGCTGCCAGGTCGCCAGCCAGACCATGCAGATAGACTCCTACCATGCAGGCTTCTTGCTGCTTATAGCCTCGGGCCAGCAAACCCGTGATGATGCCAGTGAGGACATCACCGCTACCGGCTGTCGCCATTCCAGCGTTGCCCGTGGGGTTGAACAGGATGTGTCCGTTAGGCAGGCAGATGGCGGTATAGCGTCCCTTGAGGACGATGTAGCCCTTGATGCGTTGGGCCAGATTGCGCGCCTTGTTGAGGCGTTCATAGCTGTCAGCAGAATGCCCTTCCAACCTGTCGAGTTCTTTGGGGTGGGGGGTCATGATGATACCTTGTGGCAGCTGTTGCATCCAGGCACGGTGGTTGGCAAGTATGTTCAGGGCATCGGCATCGACAACAATCGGACACTGTGTGCGGCGCAGTTGGGAAATCAGTGCTATGGCGGTCTGCTCGCTTTGTCCAAGTCCAGGACCGATGCCTAATGCGTCGAAGTCATCTGTATCTACCGCCTCGGAGAAGATGGTTTCTTCGTTGCCCGTTTGTAATACTGCCTCAGGAACGGCAGTCTGTAGTATGGCAATATTGCGCCTGGGGGTGTTGACGGTCACCTTTCCGACGCCCGCCCGCATACAGGCTCGGGCTGCCAAGATGGCCGCGCCAGCCATACAGTAGCTGCCGGCGATGAGCAGTGCGTGGCCCATCTGTCCCTTATGTGCAAAGGGTGAACGACTGAGGAGCAGTTTGCGAATCTGCTCTTCCTCCACGATGGAATAGGGGGACTCTATATTGTTGATGCCCTCCTGGCTGAGACGGATGTCGAGGATGCGGAGCTGTCCGATGAACTGCTGATACTCTGGGAAGAGGAAGACAAGCTTGGGCAGCTGCAGGGTCAGGGTGACATTGGCACGGATGACGTTTGCCAGCACGTTGTAAGTATTGTCCTCGTTCATCAGTCCGGAAGGCACGTCAATGCTTACAACCTGCGCGGGGGAGGCGTTGATGTATTTCACCAAAGAGGCAAAACCGCCGGCCAAGGGCTTGTTGAGACCAGAGCCGAAGAGCCCGTCGACCACCACCATGTTCTGTTCCAGACGGGGAGGGTCAAACTCTTCGACCACCTCAATGAAGTTCTGAATACGCTTGATGTCCTTTAAGCGGTCTTTGTTGGCGGAACAGTCAGGAGAGAGCTTGCCGTTGATGTTAAACAGATAGACGCTTACTTGATAGTTTTTCTCAGCCAATAGCCGAGCTACCGCCAGCGCATCACCACCGTTATTCCCAGGACCGGCAAAGACAACGAAAGGAGCCGATGTGGGATACATATTGGTAATGGCTTGTGTCATTGACTTAGCCGCACGCTCCATCAAATCGAGACTGGGAATAGGCTCGTGTTCGATGGTATATTTGTCCAGCTCATGTATCTGAGTACTTGTAAATATCTTCATTTGTCTGCAAAAATACGAAAAATATGCTAATCTTTGCCTTTTCTTTGCTAAAAATTTAGTAATTTTGCATCAAATTTTCATTTATATCAAAGATGAGCATCGTAAAAATCAAGGATAAGACGTTTCAAACGTCTATCTCAGCGGCAGAAATCAAGCAACGGGTAAAGGACTTGGCGGAGCGTATCAACCGTGATATGGCAGGCAAGAATCCGCTCTTCCTGAGTGTGTTGAACGGTGCGTTCATGTTTACTGCCGATTTGCTTCGCGCCATTACCATCCCCTGCGAGGTGTCGTTTGTGAAGCTGGCATCCTATGAGGGTGTGACATCTACCGGAAAGGTGAAGGAGGTGATAGGGCTTAATGTCGACATCAGCGGGCGTACCGTCGTTATCCTGGAAGACATCGTTGACACGGGTCACACGATGCGCCAGATGTTGGACTCGTTGCAGACGCGTAATCCGGCTTCGATACACGTCTGCACACTCTTTGTAAAACCCGACAAGCTGGAGGAAGAAGTGGATATTGACTATGCCGCCTTCTCGATTCCCAACGATTTCATTGTGGGCTACGGACTGGACTACGACCAGCAGGGACGCAACCTGCCCGAGATTTACACCCTTGTGGAGGGCTAAAGACAGAGACGAGATGAGAGAAATAAAACTGCCACATTTGCCAAGTGATGTTGAAGGGCGCAAGGGCGACCTGCTGACAGACTTGTGGTATACTTGGGACAGGACAGGAAAGGAGACAAAAATTAAACAGGATAAACAAGAACAAAGAATAAAAATGAAGAACATTGTAATTTTCGGTGCTCCCGGTTCAGGAAAGGGAACACAAAGTGACTTGCTGATAGAGCATTATGGACTGGGACATATCTCGACGGGCGACGTGCTGCGTAACGAGATCAAGAAGGGTACGGAGCTGGGTAAGACGGCTCAGAGCTATATCGACAAGGGTAATCTGATTCCCGATGAGTTGATGATTAGCATCCTTGCCAATGTATATGATGCGTACGGACGCGGACACAAAGGTGTCATCTTTGATGGTTTCCCCCGTACCATCCCACAGGCCGAGGCCCTGAAGAAAATGTTGGACGAGCGCGGCGACAAGGTGGCAGCCATGCTGGAGCTGGATGTGCCTGAGGACGAGCTGATGACGAGACTTATCAAGCGTGGTAAAGACAGCGGACGCGCTGACGACAACGAAGAGACTATCAAGAAACGTCTGGTGGTGTATCACTCGCAGACCCAGCCGCTCATTGAATGGTACAAGAAAGAAGGCCTGCACTACCATATTAACGGATTAGGCACACTGGAGCGTATCTTCAGTGATATTCAGAAAGTAATAGATAACCTGTAAATGGAATCCAACTTCGTAGACTACGTCAAGATTATGTGCCGTTCGGGCAAAGGCGGACGCGGGTCGATGCACCTGCGCCATGTGAAGTACAACCCGAACGGAGGTCCTGATGGCGGCGACGGTGGCAAGGGAGGCAGTATCATCCTGCGGGGCAACCATAACTACTGGACGTTGCTGCACCTGAAATACGAGCGTCATATCTTTGCTGAGCATGGTGGCAATGGCGGAAAGGACAAGTGTCATGGTACTGACGGCAAGGATGTGTATATCGACGTGCCTTGCGGTACGGTGGTCTACGATGCCGAGACGGGTAAGTATGTCTGCGATGTCACCTATGACGGGCAGGAGGTGGTGCTGCTGAAGGGCGGACGAGGCGGACTGGGCAACTTCCAGTTCCGCACGGCTACCAACCAGGCTCCCCGCTATGCCCAGCCCGGTGAACCCATGCAGGAGATGACCATCATCCTGGAGCTGAAACTGCTGGCTGATGTCGGACTGGTGGGATTCCCCAATGCCGGCAAGTCGACGCTGCTCTCGTCATTGTCGAATGCCCGCCCGAAGATAGCCAACTATCCCTTTACCACGATGGAACCCTCGCTGGGTATTGTGGGCTATCGCGACAACAAGTCGTTCGTGATGGCTGATATTCCCGGTATCATCGAAGGTGCATCAGAGGGCAAGGGCCTTGGACTTCGTTTCCTGCGCCATATTGAGCGCAACTCACTGCTGCTGTTTATGGTGCCAGGCGATACGGACGATATCAAGCGCGAGTACGAGATACTGCTCAATGAGCTACGCCAGTTTAATCCCGAGATGCTGGACAAGCACCGTGTGCTGGCCATCACCAAGTGCGACCTGCTGGACGACGAGCTGATAGAGATGCTGCGCGAGACGCTGCCTCAGGATCTGCCTTGTGTCTTTATCTCGGCTGTGGCCAACAAGGGTCTTGACGAGCTGAAAGATGTGCTGTGGCGAGAGCTGAATGCGGAAAGCAATAAGCTGGCTGCTGTGTTGGCGGAGGACAGTCTGGTGCATCGCGACAAGGATATGACGCGCTTTGCAGAGGAACTGGCCGACGAAGGCGAGGATGAGGATATCGAATACGTAGACGGAGAAGAGATAGAAGACCTGGAAGACTATGACGACTTTGAGTACGAAGAAGGTGAATAGTCCGCAGCTTACGTTTTATGATATGGGTGCTGATGTAGTAGCTTTCAGCACTACGCGAGAGGGAGGATGCAGTATAGGAAACTATGCTGCATTCAACATCAATAACTACTGCGGTGATTCTCCGGCACATATTGCAGAAAACCGCCGTTTGCTGAGCGAGCTTCTTGGCATATCTTCTCAGCATATCATCATGCCCCATCAGACTCACGGAACTACTGTAGCGCGTGTTGACGGTCCTCCTGCGGCAACGCTTGAAGCCACCGATGCGCTTATGACGGACTGCCCCGGACTGTGCATCGGGGTGAGCACTGCCGATTGTATACCTATTTTATTATATGATGCGCAGCATCGTGCGGTGTGTGCTATCCATGCGGGATGGCGGGGAACGGTGAAACGTATTGTCCGGCAGGCGGTGCGTTCTATGTGTGACGCCTATGGCTCTGATGCTTCTCAGCTGCGGGCTGTCGTTGGGCCGGGCATCTCCCTGGAGGGCTTTGAGGTTGGCGATGAGGTGTATCTGCAGTTTGCTGAGGCGGGCTTTGACATGGGCTGTATAGCCCGTCGATACGAGAAGTGGCACATCGACTTGCCGTTGTGCAACAGTCTGCAGCTTCAGGAAGAGGGCGTCAAGGATATCCAGCTGTCGGGCATTTGTACCTACCGGCAGTATGACCGCTATTTCTCAGCCCGCAGATTAGGGATACAGTCTGGTAGGATATTTACTGGTGTTATGTTAAAGTAGACAATGATGATGAAGATAAAAACTCTATTTGCATTAGTTTCGTTTCTTCTAACCCTGACTGGTTGTGCTCAGGCAAAATATCTGTCAAAGGACGGACTGCGCGACAGCAGTCAGTGGTGGGCCTATCCGCTGCCGGGTGCGAAGGTTATCTCACCCTTTGGCGGAGGCCGTCACCATTCGGGCACAGACATCAAGACCAAGCCAAACGACCCCATCCTGGCTGCCTTTGATGGCGAGGTGGTCTTCTCTGCCAAGTATGGTGGCTATGGCAATCTGATTCGCATCAAGCATCCTTGTGGACTGGAGACGTACTATAGCCATAATTCCAAGAACCTGGTGAAGGTGGGCGATTATGTGAGGGCCGGACAGGTGATAGCTCTGACAGGTCGTACGGGGCGTGCCTCTACCGAGCACTTGCATTTCGAGACCCGTATAAATGGTAAGGCCATCAACTCCAACAAGTTTTTCGACCACGCCAGTCACACCATACGTCTCAAGGCCTTCAAGATGACCCGCGACGGTTATGTGGTCAGGTGACGGAGCTGGTGAATACGGAAATCAAAACGGGGAACATCCACACGATGTTCCCCGTTTTATAATATGAGGCTTAACTTCTTGCTTCTTGACGATTCAGAAAGTTATATTAATTGAACTTCAGTATTTGGCCAGCTTTCAGCTTGGCATTCTTCTTCAGGTGGTTCAGCTTCATGATGGCCTGCACCGTTGTTCCACGATAGCGAGCTATCGAGTAGAGTGTCTCGCCTCGCTTCACCTTGTGGAAGCGGGTTTCCTGAGCATACGATGCTGCGGGGGCTGCTGTGGCCAGCTCTACCTCGTCGTCGCTGTCGATAGATCCGAAGCTTACGCCATTGACACCGCGCAGGCGGGTTGCTACGACAGATTCTTTCTGGTAGCTCGATTTGCGGAACATATAATAGTCGTCTACTACGTCCTGATTGCGGAAGTCGAACATCAAGGCTGGGTTTAGGGCTACACCGCAGAGGCGTGTCTCGAAGTGCAGGTGAGAACCAGTACTGCGCCCCGTGTTGCCACCGAGTCCGATGGGATCGCCAGCGCGAACTTCCTGGTCTTCTACTACCAGCTGTTTTGACATGTGAGCGTAATATGTCTCCAGTCCGTTGTCGTGGCGGATGACAACATACTTGCCGTAGCCGCGGCCTTCGTAGCGTACTACGCGCACCTTGCCTGCGAAGGCTGCACGGATGGTATCGCCAATATATACCTTGATGTCCAGCCCTTTGTGCTGGCGGTGCCAGCGGGGACCGAAGTTTGAGGTCAGCACACGGCTGGTTGTGGGCATGCAGAAATCCTTCAGCGAGATGCGGAAGGAGTCGGGCAGTTCCGTCACGCGACTGTGGGCATGCATATTGTCCCAGTCGTCGTAAAGGTCGGCGGAGGGAGAGTCGTAGCTTTCAATCTCTATCAGTCGGTGCAGTGCTACACTGTCGACTGCTTTCATTCTTCTGTCAATAGGTGCCTGACGTGCCAATAGGTCCTGTCCCATAGTAGGAAGTGTACTTATCGTTGCAAGTGCCAAGAATGCAATCTTATTTAATATCTTCATTACTAATTGTATTGGGTTCGGTTCTAATTATTCATTCCGTTATGTAAACAGAACGATGCAAAGGTACTAAAAATTTTGCAAAGGACAAGAACATTAACACTCTTTTTGTGTGTTTTAACACTTATCGCGGGTTATTTAAGAAATAACGCCCCAGTTGATGTTGGTTTTGCGTAACTCGCGTAACCTTTTCCAGAGTACGGCATATCGCTCTGAGTTGCACAGGGGGTCGTCGTCGATGATGGCCTGTGCTTCGTCGCGCGCCATCTGTACCAGTTGTCCGTCGCGGGCTATGTCGGCTATTTTCAGGTCGAAGGCCATGCCGCTCTGCTGGGTTCCTTCCAGGTCGCCGGGTCCGCGCAGCTTCAGGTCGGCTTCGGCAATGCGGAAGCCGTCGTTGGTCTGGCACATGATGTCGATGCGCTTGCGGGTGTCTTCTGCCAGCTTGTAGTTGGTGACGAGGATGCAGTACGACTGTTCGGCACCTCGCCCCACGCGTCCTCTGAGCTGGTGGAGCTGTGATAGTCCGAAGCGCTGTGCTTCGAGGATGACCATGACCGAGGCGTTGGGTACGTTGACGCCTACCTCGATGACGGTGGTGGCTACGAGTATCTGGGTCTCTCCGCTGACGAACTTCTGCATCTCAACTTCCTTCTCGGCAGGTTTCATCTTGCCGTGTACCTTGCTGAGGCGGAACTCGGGGAATACCTGTCTGAGGACTTCGAAGCCGTCTTCCAGATTCTTGAGGTCAATCTTCTCGCTTTCCTCGATGAGGGGGAAGACGATGTATACCTGTCGTCCCATGTTGATTTGCTTGCGCAGTCCATCGTAGAGCGTGGGCATGGAGCGGTCGTAGACGTGCTGTGTGAGGACGGGTTTGCGTCCGGGCGGCAGTTCGTCGATGACGCTGACGTCCAAGTCGCCATACAGCGTCATGGCCAGTGTGCGTGGGATGGGTGTGGCGGTCATGACCAATACGTGCGGTGGGTTCTGGCTCTTGCTCCAGAGCTTGGCGCGCTGGGCCACGCCGAAGCGGTGCTGCTCGTCGACGACCACCATGCCCAGTCGGGCAAACTGCACGGTGTCTTCGATGACGGCGTGTGTGCCTACAAGTATCTGTACAGTCCCGTCGAGCAGTCCGTCGAGCACCTCTTGTCGGCGTTTTCCCTTGACGATGCCCGTCAGCAGTGCCACGCGGATGTCCATGCCACGTAGGAAGTCCATGATGGTCTGCAGGTGTTGCTCGGCCAGTATCTCCGTAGGTGCCATGATGCATGCCTGGTAGCCGTTGTCCAGGGCGATGAGCATGGACATGAGTGCCACGAGTGTCTTGCCCGAGCCTACGTCGCCCTGCAGCAGTCGGTTCATCTGTCGTCCGCTGCCCATGTCGCGGCGTATTTCGCGAATGACGCGCTTCTGTGCTTCTGTCAGAGGGAAGGGCAGGTGCTGCGAGTAGAAGTCGTTGAAGTGGTCGCCCACCTTTGCGAAGACGTAGCCGCGATATTTGCGTCGCTGGTCGCTCGCGTACCTTAATATATTAAGCTGAACGTAGAACAGTTCCTCGAACTTCAGCCTGACTCGGGCGCGCTCCAGCTCCTTGGCGTTCTGTGGATAGTGTATCTTGCGCAGGGCATCGTCGCGCGACATCAGGTTCAGCTTCTGCGTGATATAGTCGGGCAGCGTCTCAGCCACGGGCTCTTTCAGTACGCCGAGCAGCGTCTTGGTGAGCCGTTCGAGGGCGCGGCTGTTGAGCCCCGCCTTCTTCATCTTCTCGCTGGTGTTGTAGTAGGGTTGCATGCCCATGGCCGAGAGTTCCAGCTTGCTGGCATCGTCGATGTCTGGGTGGGTGACGTTGATGCGTCCGTTGTAGACGTTGGGTCGTCCGAAGACGATGTACTCCGTGCCGATCTTGTACTGTTGTATGGCATATTTGCCTCCGTTGAACCACGTGAGGTCCATCACCTTCCCGCTGCCATCGGTGAAGTGGGCCACCACACGCTCCTTGCGGGCGCTCATCTTGAAGGTCTCGAACGAGAGGATGCGGCCCTTCACCTGTACGAAGGGCATGTCGCCCGTCAGCTCGCGGATGCTGTAGAGCCGCGAGCGGTCTACGTGCTTGTAGGGGTAATACTGCAACAGGTCGCCGTAGGTCTGGATGCCCAGTTCCTCGCTGAGCATCTTCTTGCGCTGGGGGCCTACCCCCGGCAGATATTGCAGGTCTTGTTGCAGGATGTTGTCAGTCATTCGGCAGAGGTAGTCTTCAGGTGAATACACATCATGGTGAGGTCGTCGTTCGGTTCTGCTCCTGCACGATGACGCTCTATCTCGGCCGTCAGGGTGTCGATGACCTGGCGGGCCCTCTCGTAGTGTGTGCGCTGCAGGGTGGCCAGCAGCCGCTCGTCGCCATATTGCTGCTGCTGCGGGTCCTCGGCTTCGTTCAGGCCGTCGGTATAGATGAACAGCGGCCGCCCCTTGATGGTGGCCATCTCCTCGCCAACATAGTCTAACCCGGGCCACAGACCGATAGGAGCGTTGGGCTCCATCTCCATAAACTCGCCAGCCGCCTCTCCGCCGCCAATGACGGGCGGGTTGTGGCCTGCATTGCAATAGTCAAGATGCCCCGTCTGTAGGTCGAGCAGCCCTAAGAAGAGGGTGACGAACATGCCCTGCTCGTTGTCCTCAGTGAGGGCCGCATTCATGCGGTTGCAGATGTCGGCTGGCTTCATGCCCTGTGTGGCGAGGGTGCGGAACAGTCGGGTTACCTGAGCCATGAACAGCGAGGCAGGAACTCCCTTGCCGCTGACATCGCCCACACAGAAATACAGCTTGTCGTCCTGCAGCACATAGCCATACAGGTCGCCCCCCACCTCTTTTGCCGGTACCATCGAGGCATACATGTCAAGGTCGTCGCGCTGAGGAAACTCCTTGGGCACCATCGACATCTGTATGTCGCGCGCAATGCGCAGCTCGCTCTCTATACGCTCCTTGGCCGTGGTGGTCTCCTCCAGCCGGTCGTAGGCATCCAGCAGCTTGTGGTGCTCGTTCTCCAGTCGGACGGCGGCACGGTGGCGGAAGAAGATGAAGATGACGAGGGCCAGCACCACGATGGCGGCAACAATAGAGGTGGTCACCAGCCGCTGCTGCGAGATGGCAGCCTTCTGCTCGGCTATCTGATGGTCTTTCTCCTGTGTCTCATAGATGGCCGACAGCTCTGCCGCCTCGTCCTTCTTCTGCCTGGCTATCGCAGAGTCGAGGGCGTCCACCATGCGCAGTCCGACGGCCACAGCCGTGTCCTTGTAGCCAGCACCGGCATTGGCGCGAAACTTCGGGAACACATACTGTTGGATGATGTCGAGCGTGGGCTTGCCCACTCTCTGGGCTATCTCGTTCTCAATGTCGGCATAGGCCCCTGCGGCCTCGGCATAGCGCCCCGCGGCAATCAGGTATTCGCCTGGCGCATGGTGCCAGCCCTTCTGGTAGGCCTCCGACTGCTGATAGCGCACGAACGTCTCCTCGGCCTCCTTCTTCTTGCCCTGTCCCAGCAGGATGCAGGCCAGGCAGTTGAGGCGGCGGGCCTCCTGGAGTGCCAGCACACGCTGGTTGGCATTCGGGTTTTGGCGATAGGCCTGCAACATCGAGTCTACACACGCCGACCAGTGCAGCGCCTTGTCGTAGCGACGGGCATCCATGCAGAAGAGCGTGGTGTTGTTGAGGATGATGAGGGCATTTTCGATGGCATACTGCGACGTGTCTGTCGCTACGGCCTTCTTCATGTAGTCGTACGACTCCTCGAAACAACGGTCGGCCTCTGCGTTGCGGTTCATCTTCTGATGGCAAATGCCCATGTCGCCCATGTGGATGCCAATGCTGGTGTAGCTGGCCACACCCGACTGCTTCATCCTGGCTACGGCAGGAATGGCCACGCGCAGTGCCCCCTCGAAGTCGTGCTTCGCCTGCAGCCAGTTGGCCAGGTAAGCCACTGCCTTGTAGTAGGCTCTCTCCTCGGCCTTGCCCTTGATGTCGGTGCCCACGGCCGTTTTCCAGTAGTCCTCGCTCTGGCGCTGCTCCTTCAACTGTCTGCAGACATTGCCACGCTCGTAGTTGGCACGTATCGGCCCTATGCCGCCAGCCCGTTCTATGCTGTCTATGACATAGAAAGCCCGCTCCTTGTCAGCGGTGCTCTTGGCAAGCCATATCAGTGAGTCGTTGTGTAGTGCTTGTAGGGAATCAGCCTCTGGCGTTGCTGTGGCTGCCGGGTCCCTCCCGCATCCCGACAGGACGAAGGACATCAACATCAGGACTGTAAGGCTAATGGTTGTTCTCATCTCTTAAGTCTATTTGATTTTCTGGCTATTGGGTTGTTCAAATGAGTACCTCGGCTATCTTGAGGTCGAAGGGGGTGGTCAGCTTGATGTTCTCGCGGTTGCCCTCGACGAGGGTGATGTCGAAGCGGAAAGCTTCGACCACACTGGCATCGTCGGTGAAGGCCTCGCTGTAGGGCTGGCGGTTGGCAGCTTTCAGTAGCTGGATGTCGAAGCACTGGGGGGTCTGCACCAAGCGGTATTCGCCTCGGGGCTTGGTGCCTTCCGCTATATGGCGCAGCGTCTCGACGACGGGGATGACGGGAATGACGGCTTTTTTCTCGCGGGCTGTCTCGTAGCAACGGCGGATGACGTCTATCGAGGGGAAGGGGCGCACACCGTCGTGTACACCCACCACCCCTTCTGCATCGTCAGGGATAAGGGCCAGTCCGTTCTGTACGCTATGGAAGCGCGTCTCGCCACCGCTGGCCAAAAGGTAGGAACCGCCACTGTCCAAAAGGTAGGAGCCGCCGCCCGCCTCCTCAGCAGGAAGGGGGAAACGATACTGCTGGCACAGCTGTCGCCAGTAGTCCTGCTGGGCTTTGGGCAGCACGAGGATGATCTGCAGGGTGGGGGAGTACTCGCGGAAGCGCTCTATGGTCCGCATCAGCACCGGACGCCCGCCAATGGGTAGGAATTGTTTGGGGATGTCGCTTCCCATGCGCAGCCCCTTGCCCCCGGCAACGATGATGACATAGTCCATCAGGCCATCAAGTGTTTGTAGCGCATGCCCTCGGCTATCTGGTCGCTGGTCTTCTTGTCTGCCAGCTGGCTAAGCAGCTCGTAGGCGAAGGGAAATGCAGCGGCAGGTCCCTCGCCCGTGGTGATGTTGCCGTCGACGGTGACCAGGTCGCCAGTATATTTAGCACTGTTTTCAGCCAGAGCCTGCTCGAAGCCCGGATAGCAGGTAGCCTTCTTGCCGTCGAGGATGCCAAGGGGAGCCAGCACCACAGCTGGTGAGGCACAGATGGCAGCCACCTTGCGGCCAGCAGCGGCCTGGTCGACAATAGCCTTGCACACGCCTTTGTGGGCGAACAGGTTGGACGCTCCGGGCATTCCGCCGGGCAGGAACAGCAGGTCGGCATCCGAGAAGTCGCCTTGCTCGAACATGATGTCGGCCTCGATGTTGACACCATGTGCTGTCTGTACCAGCGGGAAGTCGCTGATGCTCACTGTTGTTACGTCTACTCCTCCGCGACGCAGCACGTCGATGGGAATCAGGGCCTCGACATCCTCGAAGCCGTCAGCTAAGAATACATATACCTTTTTCATTTACTATTTACTATATTACTATTTACAATTTATTATTTATATTTATTTCAGACAATTCAGATACTGGCGGATGGTCTCCTTGAGGCCCAGGTAGAGGGCGTCGCAGATGAGGGCGTGTCCGATGCTGACCTCGTCGGTCCAGGGTATCTGCTGGTGGTAGTAGGCCAGGTTCTCGAGCGACAGGTCGTGGCCTGCGTTCAGTCCCAGGCCCACGCGGCGGGCCTCCTCGGCAGCTGCTACGAAGGGGGCAATGGCCTGCTCGCGGTTCTGGGCATAGCCCGAGGCGTAGGGTTCCGTATACAGCTCCACGCGGTCGGCTCCGCACACCTTGGCACCCTCCACCATCCGTGGGTCGGCATCGACGAAGATGCTGACGCGGATGCCGGCCTCCTTGAACGTGCGGCAGATGTCCGTCAGGAACGGACGGTTCTCCAGCGTGTCCCATCCGTGGTTCGAGGTAATCTGGTCGTGGCTGTCGGGCACCAGCGTCACCTGGGTGGGCCTGACCTCCAGCACCAGCTTGGTGAACGAGTCGATGGGGTTGCCCTCGATGTTGAACTCCGTCTGTATCTGGGGCCTCAGGTCGCGCACGTCCTGGTAGCGTATGTGGCGCTCGTCAGGACGGGGGTGGACGGTGACGCCTTGTGCGCCAAATGTTTCTACGTCGTGAGCCACCTTCAGCACGTTGGGGTTGTTGCCACCTCTGGCATTGCGCAGCGTGGCCACCTTATTGATATTTACACTTAACTTTGTCATTTTTTCGTGTCGTTTTATTACTTTTACACTAAGATTTATTATCTTTGCAACGGCAAAGTTACGAAAAGTCGAGCGAAATGCAAAAGGAAATCGTATTTTTCTTTTCATTTCTGAGGCGAAGTGAGCTCAATAATGGAAAAGATTAGTAGTCAACAACAAACAACAGAAAAGAAATGATGACCGCACGAAAACTCAGGTTTGCTATTTTTGGCAACACCTACCAACCCAAGAAGTCTGTTTCGGCACAGAAGATACTGGCCTGTCTCTCCGAGCACAAGGCTGAGGTCTGCATAGAGCGGGCCTTCTATGAGTTCCTCACCGACGTCCAGCAGTATGCCGTTGGCGATGTGCACCTATTCGACGATTCCCATTTCGATGCCGATTTTGCCATCTCGATGGGCGGCGACGGCACCTTCCTCCGGACGGCCAGCATGGTGGGGCGAAAGGAAATTCCCATCCTGGGGGTCAATACCGGACGTCTGGGATTTCTGGCTGATATCAATGTGAACGACATCGAGCATACGATAGAGGCTCTTTATCAGGAGGACTATAGTGTCGAGACACGGGCTGTCATCCAGGTGGAGACAGATGGCGAACCGCTGCAGGGCTATCCCTGCGCCCTGAACGACGTGGCTATCCTGAAGCGCGACAATGCCTCGATGATTACCATTCATGCCTGCATCAATGGCGAGACGCTGACCACCTATCAGGCTGACGGACTCATCATGTCCACGCCTACAGGCTCCACTGCCTACTCGCTGTCTGTCGGAGGCCCCATCATCGTGCCTGGCACCCATGTGTTCTCCCTGACGGCCGTAGCCCCCCATTCGCTCAACGTGCGCCCCATCGTGTTCTCCGAGGATTCGGTTGTTGAGCTGACGGTGGAGACGCGCTCGCACAACTTCCTCGTGGCGCTCGACGGGCGCAGCGAGAAGCTGCCCGACTCCACGCGCCTCACCCTGCGCAAGGCTCCCTACCGCGTACAGGTCATCAAGCGCTCAGGCACCCGCTACTTCAGCACCCTGCGCGAGAAGATGATGTGGGGTGCCGACCAGCGACATTGATTTTTTTGCATGCCTGTGGGTTTCTTTTCAGGCAGTGAGGGAAGTTATGTTTCCAACTTGGGTACTTATGTCTCCAAGTTGGGTACAGGTGTTTCTAAGTTGGGTACATATGTTTCCAACTTGGAAACATAAAATCCATAACTATCAAAATACTTTTTCCATTTGTGTTTGGGAAATGTTTCTCTCGTGCCAAGACGGTAGTTGCTTCGTGCCGAGCGTGCGTATATTTAATAAGGTGGGAATGTTAAAAGTGTGTTAATTAGAAAAATAATGCCTGAAAAATTTGGAGGGAACGTATATTTGTTGTACTTTTGCAGTGTACTATTAAGGTAGTACACCGAGAAAGATAATTTTCAACCTAAATGATACGATTATGATAGACGTTAAAAACATCAGTTTCAAGTATGCAGGCCAGAAGGAGTTGGTCTTCGATGATTTCAGTCTTCGGCTGGAGCAAAACCGCATCTATGGTCTGCTGGGCAAGAATGGTACAGGCAAGTCGACCCTGCTCTATTTGATTTCCGGCCTGCTGCGCCCGAAGTCAGGTTCCGTCTCTTTCGACTCCGTCGCCACGTGCAAGCGACAGCCCGGCGTGCTGAGCGAGATGTTCCTCGTGCCTGAGGAGTTCGACCTGCCCGCTATGTCGCTCTCACAGTATGTCAGCATCAACGAGCCCTTCTATCCGCGCTTCAGTCGCGAGGTGCTGGAGGCCTGTCTGAAGGACTTCGAACTCTCTACCGACCTGAAGCTGAACGCCCTGTCGATGGGGCAGAAGAAGAAAGTCTTCATGGCCTTCGCCCTGGCCACCAACACCCGTCTCCTGCTGATGGACGAGCCAACCAACGGGCTGGACATCCCCTCGAAGTCGCAGTTCCGCAAGGTCATTGCCCAGTATATGACGGAGGAGCGCACACTCATCATCTCCACCCATCAGGTACACGACGTGGAGCAGCTGTTGGACCATATCCTCATCCTCTCGCCGCAGAAACTGTTGCTCGACGCCTCGGTGCAGGAGATTCAGGAGAAGTATGCCTTCGAGTATCGCACCCCCGACCAGATGCAGGACGTGCTCTACAGCGAGCCCTCGCTGCAGGGCAATGCCGTCATTGCTGCTCGCAAGGCCGATGATGCAGAGACACAGATTAACCTCGAACTGCTGTTCAACGCCGTCAACGAAGGCAAGATATAAGACTACGAATTACACTAATTATACGAATTGTTATGATTCAGTTTAATATACAAAGATTCGGAAAACTGGCCCGCTGGTCGCTGGTCAACGACAAGAAGTACTTCATCAAGAGCTTCTTGCAGGTCTTTGCCATCCTGACGTTCCTCTTCCTGTTCTTCACATGGGTGATGAACCGCGAGTCAGTGCGTAGCAGTATCAATGCCTATGAGACCTGCTCCATCGCCGTGATAATCCTGTTTGGAACCACCTTCGTGCTGGGCTCTTCCTTTATGTTCTATAGTATGGAGGGCAAGCACGACATGCAGAACCTGATGATGCTGCCTGCCTCGAACTTCGAGAAATACCTGATGCGCTATGCCTCGTGGATTCTCCTGTTGCCCCTTTATCTGGTAGCTTTGTTGGGAGCCGACGCGTTGCAGTATGTCGTCAACCTGATGGTGGGTCACGAGTACGTCACCTTCGTCACCTCCACGTTGGTGGACAGCCTCAGTCGTTTGTTCCAACTGGAAGTACACAGCCATCTGCGCCATACGTTTCTGAACTCCCTGTTGTTGCTGGCCGTCTTGTTCCATTCGCTCTACGCCCTGGGAGCCACCTTCTTCCGCACCCGTAAGTTCAACTGGGTACCGACCACCCTCGTCATCATCCTGCTGAGTATCGTTCCTAACACTCAGGTGTCTCCTGCGGAAGCAACGACAACAGATCTGCTCATCACCGACCTCGTGGCCCTCTGCTGGACCATTCTGAACTTCTGGTTGTCTTATAAACTCTTCTGCCGTCAGCAGGTTATTGGTAAATTCATTAATTGGTAAAGCTATGAATACGTTTAGTTTCAATAGATTTGGAAAGACGCTCCGTTGGGTGTTGAGTGTCAATCAGCGTCGAATACTTTATGCTATAGCAGGCTCCGTCGTGGGTGTGTTTATGGCTGAAATGATACTGCTGAGGATGGGTGATATTTACAGTCCTCTCACCATGCTGCACTATTACGGACAGATAGGTGCCGCCCTCTTTGCATTGGTGTCGCTCATCATGGTCAGCACCATCCTGTCGAGTGTGAACGAGAAGCGCAAGCGTGAGGCTTTCCTCATGTTGCCGGCAAACAATCTCGAAAAATTCCTCGCCCTGATGACCTACACCTCCGTCGTCTGTGTGCTTGGTGTCTTCCTGGCGTTCGTCTTGGGCGACAGTCTTCGCATGGTGTGGTTCTGGATCAGTGGGCCGTACACAGAGGCGAAGGTTTCGTATATAGGCAATCCAACGGAATACTATTACTGGTGGTCGTCGGCCATCCCCAAGATGATGGATAATCTGACGCCTCATATACTGGAGGCTGATTCCTGCAACTGGTTCTATCTGGTGATGTATATCGTCGTGATTGCTGCCATTGCCGTGTGGACACATTCGCTCCTGATTATTGGAGGGACGTTGTTCCGCAAATATTCATTCGTCATATCTTGTCTGGTGTTCATCTTGTTCTGGGTGATTTTTGGAAAGACGATGCAATATTTCGAACTCTCTATGTTTACATCTAATTGGGAAGATGGTAAATACGTGTCTGGCGAGGTTGGCATCCCGGCCTATATTCTCGCAGTACTGCTCCCCCTGCTCGCTGTCTTCAACTACTGGGCTTCGTTCCACATCTTCAAGAACTTACAATTGATTACTAATAAATGGTTGAACTATGACTTTCACAAACGATAAAGCAATCTACCTGCAGATGGCGGACCGCCTCTGTGACGAGATACTGGCAGGTACGTACAAGGAGGACGACCGCATTCCAAGCGTCCGCGAGTATGCCGTCCTGTTACAGGTGAACACCAACACGGCTGTCAAGGCCTACGACGAGCTGGCTCGCGCGAACATTATATATAATAAGCGCGGACTGGGATACTTTGTCTCGCCAGGCGCCAAAGAGCAGATACTGACGGAGCGCCGTCGCGACTTCATGGACAACCGGCTGCCTGAACTGTTCCGACAGATGCGCCTGCTGGGCATCGGAATCGAGGAAGTCTGCAAGGCCTGGGAGTAATGATTTGCTTCAATCTCTTGGCAAAATGATAAAATGTCGTTAGAATATGCCGTACTTTGCAACTTTCTGACTACCTTTGTCGTCAAATAGACAAAACCAACAGCATGATTCACTTAAAAGACATTCATAAGACCTATCAGGGCGCCCAGCCGCTGCACGTGCTGAAGGGCATTACGCTCGACATCGAGAAGGGCGAGTTCGTCAGCATCATGGGAGCGTCGGGGTCGGGCAAGAGTACCTTATTAAATATATTAGGTATTCTCGACAACTACGACTCGGGCAGCTACGAACTCGCCGGAGTGCCCATCTGGCACCTCTCGGAGACCCGCGCCGCTGAGTATCGCAACAAGATGATAGGCTTTATCTTCCAGTCGTTCAACCTGATTTCGTTCAAGACGGCTGTCGAGAACGTAGAGTTGCCGCTGTTCTATCAGGGCGTGTCGCGCAAAAAGCGCCACGCGCTGGCCCTGGAGTATCTGGAGCGACTGGGGCTGCGGGACTGGGCTGAGCACTATCCCAACGAGATGTCGGGTGGTCAGCGCCAGCGCGTGGCCATAGCCCGCGCACTGATTACCAAGCCACAGATTATCCTGGCCGACGAGCCTACGGGAGCACTCGACTCGAAGACCAGCATCGAGGTGATGGAACTGCTGAAGCAGCTGAACCAGGAGGAAGGCATCACCCAGATCATCGTCACCCACGACCCTACGGTGGGCCAGCAGACCAACCGCATCATCCGTATCAAGGACGGACTGATAGAAGAGTAAAAAGTAAAAGAGTAAGCCGTGATAGAACTATTCAAGGAGATAGCACAGACAGCCAGGCGCAACAAGCTGCGCACAGCCCTGACGGGATTCGCAGTGGCCTGGGGCATCTTCATGCTCATCGTGCTGCTGGGAGCAGGCAACGGGCTCATCAATGCACAGCTGAGGCAGTCGTCGCGCTTCCTGTCCAACTCGATGATGGTGTTTGGCGGGCGCACCTCGAAGGCCTATCAGGGACTGAAGGAGGGACGGAGCATCCGACTGCAGGGGCGTGACATCGGCACCACCGACACTGAGTTCAAGGACGTCGTCGACAAGGTGGGCGCACAGTACAGTGCCAGTGTCACCATCAGCCACGGACAGGAGTATATCGCCACAGAGGTGACGGGCGTCTATCCTAACCATACGAAGATTGACAAGATGGAGATGCTCCATGGGCGCTTCATCAACCAGATAGACCTGAAGGAGAAGCGCAAGGTGCTGGTGCTGAGCAGTAAGCAGGCCAAGGAGCTGGAACCTAAGAAGGACTATAAGACGCTCCTGGGACGTTACGTCAAGGTGGGCAACTTCTCCTTTAAGGTGGTGGGCATCTATAAGGATGAGGAGAGTCGCTCGTCAGAGGCCTTCTCTTCCTACAGTGCCATCAAGGGCATCTTCGGAGCCAATACCGACGATGCGGGAAGTATTGAGTTCACCTTCCACGGGCTGACGACGGAGGAGGCCAACGAGGACTTTGAGAAAGACTACCGCCGTCGCCTGAATGCCAACCATCAGGCGCACCCCGAGGACGAGAGCAGCGTGTGGCTCTGGAACCGATATACGCAGAACATGCAGATGGAGCAGGGCATAGACATCATCCGTACGGCCCTCTGGATAGTGGGACTGTTCACCCTGCTGTCGGGCATCGTGGGCGTGTCGAACATCATGCTCATCACCGTCAAGGAACGCACCCATGAGTTCGGCATCCGCAAAGCCATCGGAGCCAAGCCCTGGGGCATCCTCCGGCTGATTATCACCGAAAGCGTCATCATCACCACCTTCTTCGGATACATTGGTATGGTGCTCGGTGTGATGGCCAACGAGTATATGGACGCCACCCTGGGCCACGACACCATCGACACGGGACTCTTCCAAGCCACCATGTTCCTCAACCCCACCGTGGGGCTCGACGTCTGCATCGAGGCCACGATGGTGATGGTCTTTGCAGGCACCATAGCAGGACTCATCCCAGCCTTCAAGGCAAGCAGAATCCGCCCCATCGAGGCGCTAAACGCAGATTAGAACTTGTAGCCCTAGTAGAACTAGTATTCCTAGTAGAACTAGTTACCCTAGTAAACCTAGTAAAAAAATGAGAATAGACATAGATTCATATCGCGAAGTTCTGGACACGCTGACCAGGAACAAGAGCAGGAGTCTGCTGACGGGCTTCGGCGTGTTCTGGGGCGTCTTCATGCTGGTAGCCCTCATGGGAGGCGGACAAGGTCTGAAGGAGATGCTGAATCGCAACTTCGAAGGCTTTGCACAGAACACCGCCATGGTATGGGCACAGCAGACCACCAAGCCCTACAAGGGATTCCGCAAGGGACGCTGGTGGGCTATGGACTATAAGGACATCGGTCGTCTGCGCCAGCGCGTGCCCGAGCTGGATGCCATTGCGCCAGTGCTGTTTGGAGCATGGGGCACCACCAACACTGCCTATTATGACGACCAGAAGACGACACCCCGTATTCAGGGCGTGACGCCGGAGTATGCCAACATCGTAGCCCCTAAGATGTACTATGGGCGATATATCAACCAGATGGACATGCAGCAGCAGCGTAAGGTCTGCGTGCTGGGCAAGAAGATATACAAGGACCTCTTCAAGGAGGGCGGCGACCCGTGTGGCAAGAGCATCCGCGTGGACTCGACCTACTATGAGGTCATCGGAGTGGACTATAACGCCTCGGGCAGCATGAACTTCAACGGGCGTGCCGAAGAGAAGATTACGTTGCCCCTGACGCTGGTGCAGCAGACCTACAATCGTGGCAACGAGGTCGACATGATAGCCGTCACTGGGCGCAAGGGAGTCGTCATGAGCAACCTGTCGCCACGCATCCGCGAGACCATCGCACGTGCTCACCTGATTGACCCGACGGACGAGCGGGGCGTAATGGTGTTCAACACGGAGGTGCTGTTCCAACTGCTGGACAACCTCTTCCGCGGTGTCAACTTCCTCATCTGGCTCGTGGGCCTCGGAACGCTGTTGGCGGGTGCCATTGGCGTGTCGAACATCATGATGGTAACCGTCCGTGAGCGCACCACGGAGATAGGCATCCGGCGCGCCATTGGAGCTACGCCGCACGTCATCCTCACCCAGATTATCTCGGAGAGCATCGTCCTTACCCTCGTAGCGGGAATGAGCGGCATCCTATTGGGAGTGCTCGTCCTGCAGATGCTGGAAATAGGCAACACGGAAGACGGCATCGTCACCGCTCACTTCCAAGTGGGCTTCTGGACGGCCATCTTCGCCGCACTGGTGGTGAGCGCTATGGGCGTATTGGCGGGCCTGGCCCCCGCAGCCCGCGCCATGAGCATCAAACCCGTCGACGCCATGCGCGACGAGTAAGGAATCCAGGTCCCCAAAAAACCTCGAAACCTCGAAGCATCGAAACCTCGAAGCATCGAAACCTCGAAGCATCGAAACAACGAAACCTCGAAACAACGAAAACAACAACAATATGAAAAAGTACAGCAAACTAATCATTGCAGCCGTCATTGCACTGATTTTCATTGGAACCTTCGTGTTCCTCTGGCAAAAGAGCCAGCCCAAGGAGACTGTGTACAACGAGTTCACGCCTGCCATGAATGAGGTAAAGAAGACGACCATCATCACGGGCAAGATTGAGCCTCGCAACGAGGTCAATATCAAGCCCCAGATTTCAGGCATCATCACCCAGCTGATGAAGGAGCCCGGCCAGTATGTCCAGCAGGGCGAGGTCATAGCCAAGGTGAAGGTGATTCCCGACATGGGGCAGCTCTCCTCGGCTGAGGCCCGTGTGCGTCTGGCAGACATCAACCTCCAGCAGGCGAAGATAGACTATGAGCGCCAGAAGACGCTCTACGACAAGCAGCTGGTGTCGGCCGACGAGTTTGAGAAGATCCGCCAGAAGCTACATCAGGCCAAGGAAGAGCTGACGGCCGCCCAGGATGCCCTGCAGGTGGTGCGCGACGGTGTGTCGAAAAGCAATGCCTCGGCCTCGTCAACGCTCGTCCGCAGCACCATCAGCGGTGTCATCCTCGACGTACCCGTCAAGGTGGGAAACTCCGTCATCCTCAGCAACACCTTCAACGACGGTACCACCATTGCCTCGGTGGCCAACATGAACGACCTTATCTTCCGTGGGAATATTGACGAGACGGAGGTGGGACAGTTGGTACAGGGAATGCCCATGAAGATTACCATTGGCGCGTTGCAGGACCTGAAGTTCGACGCCTTCCTGGAGTACATCTCGCCCAAGGCCGTCGAGAGCAATGGTGCTAACCAGTTCGAAATCAAGGCAGCTGTCAAGGTGTCTGACAACGACAAGCTGCGCTCGGGCTATTCTGCCAATGCTGAAATCGTATTGGCTTCTGTTGACAAAGCTCTCACCATCCCTGAGAGTGCCATAGAGTTCGAAGGCGACTCTACATTCGTCTATATTGTAAAAGGCGAGGGCAAGGAGAAGACATACTTGCGTCAGCCCGTCACCACAGGCCTCTCTGACGGTGTGAACATAGAAATCAAGAAGGGCCTCTCCGTCAAGGACAAGGTGCGCGGCCCAGAGGTAGTTGCTGAAACGAAGGAAGACTAAGGCATAGTCATACTATAAGGCTTGTCCGGCAGGATTGCCTGTAGGATTGTGGGTGTTGGTTTTCAGCCATTCGCACCAGCCGGTAATCATGCTGAAGTCTGTAAACTCGTAAGCCTTTGAGATGGTATAGTCCCAAGCAGTCTTCGCGGCAAAGTTAGTCTTGTCAGTGATGACAACAGAAAGCGTGTACTCCTTCATCGGGGCTTCTTCGTTTTGGTGCACACCCATGCGCTCAATGAGAACCGCGTTTAGGGCTGTCTTCAGCTCGGCAGCAATATCCTTCAGTTGAGCGTCATTAGTAGCCTCAGCCACCTTGTTCGCATAGTCGAGAGCATCGTAGAAAGGATAAGTGAGAGTTGCCCTGTAGGTCTTGGCTGCAGCTTTGTCAAGAGCCTCCTTCTGAGTGGGGTAAAGCTCGATGAGACGCTTGCAGAGCTTGGCAAAAACCGGATTGAGTTTGTCGAATTCAGATGTCTTTATCAGATTGAGGTCACCATTGAGCTTAGTGCCGTCTTTTAATGTATAGGTTCGAGGAAGGCCGGGCTTGACGCGTTCAAACATCTGCTTGGTAGCTTTCTCAAAGTCAGCGTTATCGTAAAGTCCCTGAATCATTTCTACAATATAGGAGCCATCGCTGGCTAATGCATGCATAGTGGTGATGAGATAGTCGGCAGTGTCGTAGATTTCGTCCAGAATCTCCATGTTGCCCATGAGACAGTTGTGGAAGAAGATAGCCTTGAAGTGAGGAATCTCTGACGACTCGATACCTTCGCAGAACTCATACACGTCCATGGCTTCCTGGCCGGCAATGGTAGGAATCCACTCGTCATAGAGTATGCCTCGGCGACTTTGAGGAGTTTCTTTCTTGCGCCAGTCCTTGGGATAGTCGATGTTTTCATCGAAACCACCACCGTGACCATAGAGCAGAAGGACATAGTTCTCAGCGGGCATGTCCTCCTTCACCGTATTGATAGCATAAGCCAGTGATTCCGGGTCGTAGAGTTCAAAGTCTTCATTCTTCACAGCATCCTTGGCAATCTGTTTCAGGTCTGTATCCTTGGTAAGTTCAAAGAATACGACATCACCCGGCTGGGCATATTTTCCGGAGAAGATGCGTTCCTTCACTGTATTGCCGTTTTCGTCCTTTTCTTCTGCGAATTCTTTGCCATATTTGTAAAAGAAGGCAACGCGCACACTGCCGTCCTTCATCAGTGGCAAGCACTTTTCCCAGACGTCTTCAATAATGTCGTCCATCTTCCCACCGGCATTGCCATAGACAAGGACAGAGTAACGAGCCTTATTCTGGGGAGCAGGATTCTGCTTATTAGTGCTGTCGTCATCATTGCTGCATGAGATAAGGGCCATAGCTGTCCATGCAACAAGCATGAGCATTATTTTACAGTGTAGTTTCATTTCTTGATTACTTTCTTGTTTCCATGTATGTAGAGTCCTTTGGCCGTGGGCTCACCCGAAAGCCTGCGTCCGTCCAGCGTGTACCAATAACCGTCAGCCTGCTTCTGAACGTTGACGCTGCTGATGCCGGCACTGTTCGGCGCAAAGTTCTTCAGTTCGTAGAGTGCCTGCATGGCCCGTCCAGTCTGGTTGTCGAAGAGGCTGGCGTTATACCATTTGTCTGTCACGCGCTGCGTGTTCCAGTCCAGCCCGTATTCGTTGGCCTCCGGGAACCACCAGTACAGTCCGTCCACCTGGGTGTGCTGGTTCAGAGTGGCTATCAGGTCCTTCGTGAACTGCAGCTGTCCGGCATCGGTGTCGGGCCAGTTGGGGAAGTTGCTCTTCTTGTATTTTGCATCGTCAGGATACCAGGCGTGGTAGTAGCCCGTCTCCACAATCTGTATTTTCTTGTTGGGATAGGTGGTCTCTAACTGGTTCAGCACACCGTTCAGAGTGCTCAGCGTGCCGTGATAGTAGGGATAGTAGCTGATGCCGATTACGTCGTAGTCGTCGGTATACTGCTTCAGCGTCTTGTAGAAGTTGGTGACGTTGTCTGCCCGGCTCATCTCCGTCTGTATCACCACCTTGGCCTGGGGGCACATCTCGCGGATGGCCTGGATGCCGGCCTTCAGGTATTTGGCGAAGTTGGCAAAGGTACCCCCGTTGTTGCCGCCGTCGGGGTAGCAGTGTCCCGTAGGCCACAGCATGCCGTAGGTAATTTCGTTGCCGGGCTGAATGAAGTCGGGTGTGGCACCGGCCTTGTTCAGCTGGTCCAGGCAGTCCTTGGTATACTGGTACAGCGTCTGTGCCAGCACCTCTGGGTCGTTGCTGTTCCAGCTGCTCGGTGTGGTGTGCTTGCCGGGGTCGGTCCAGGTGTCGCTATAGTGGAAGTCGAGCATCAGGGCCAGTCCAGCATCCTTGATCTGCTTGCCCAAGGCCTTCACATATTCCAGGTCCTGCCGCACACCTTCTCCCCGGTGGTCGGCAGGAGCCTTCGAGGGGTCTACGAACAGGCGCACGCGCATGGCATTCCAGCCCTGTGCCTTCAGGTAGTTCACCAGACCGCCGCTGATCTGTTGTCCGTTGCGGTCCAGGTATTTGGCTCCGTGTTCTTCGTAGGTGGGCAGCAGTGAGATGTCGCCACCTACGTATTTCTGTGCTTGTACAGTTAGTGCCAGCACCGTGATGAGAGTTAGTAGTAGTGTTTTTTTCATTTCTTTCTCTTACTTTTCCTATATTATTACTTATGACGGTTAGCCCGTTGCTCACGGTACTTGGCTTTCTGCCGGGCAGAGCCACTACCGTGAGCACCGGTGATATACTTTTTCTTCTTGGCCTTGGTCTTTACCTTGCCATCGTCCTGGCGAGGGCCTCCTCCCCGTCCGAAGTTGATGCCGTTAACCAGGATGTCCTCGAAATCGCTTTCTTTACTCATTTTTTTAATGCTTAATGCATTGAAATTAGTGGTGGAACAGACGCACACCCGTAAAGGCCATAGCAATACCGTATTTGTCGCAGGTCATGATGACATGGTCGTCGCGCACGGAGCCGCCAGCCTGGGCGATATACTCCACACCGCTCTTGTGGGCACGCTCGATATTGTCGCCGAAAGGGAAGAAGGCATCAGAGCCCAGGGCAACCTTCGTATTCTGGGCTATCCACGCTTTCTTCTCCTCCAAGGTCAGCACCTCGGGTTGGCGGGTGAAGAACTGCTGCCAGGCACCGTCGCGCAGCACGTCGTCGTGCTCGTCCTCAGAGATATACACGTCGATGGTGTTGTCACGGTCGGCGCGGCGGATACCCTCCTTGAAGGGCAGGGCCATCACCTTTGGATGCTGGCGCAGCCACCAGATGTCGGCCTTGTTGCCAGCCAGTCGGGTGCAGTGGATGCGGCTCTGCTGTCCGGCACCGATGCCGATAGCCTGACCGTCCTTGACATAGCAGACAGAGTTCGACTGGGTGTATTTCAAGGTAATCAGCGCAATGATAAGGTCGCGCTTAGCCTCAGGCGTGAAAGTCTTGTTCTGGGTGGGGATGTTCTCAAACAGGGCAGGGTCGTCTAGACGAATCTCGTTGCGGCCCTGCTCGAAGGTCACGCCGAAGCACTGCTTGGTCTCTACGGGCGCAGGCTTGTAGGCAGGGTCAATCTTGATGACATTATACGTGCCCTTGCGCTTGTCCTTCAGTATCTCGATGGCCTCGGGGGTATAGTCGGGAGCTATCACGCCATCGCTCACCTCGCGCTTCAGCAGCAGGGCGGTGGTGGCATCGCAGGTGTCGGAGAGGGCTACAAAATCGCCGTAGCTGGACATGCGGTCGGCACCCCGGGCGCGAGCATAGGCACAGGCCACAGGACTCTCGTCCAGCCCCTTGACATCGTCGACGAAGTATATCTTCTTCAGGGTGTCGCTCAGGGGAAGACCTACAGCAGCACCGGCAGGCGAGACATGCTTGAACGAGGCAGCGGCAGCCAGACCGGTGGCAGCCTTCAGCTCCTTTACCAACTGCCAGGCATTGAAGGCGTCGAGGAAATTGATATATCCCGGACGGCCGTTAATCACTTCGATGGGCAACTCTCCCTCCTGCATGAAGATGCGCGAGGGCTTCTGATTCGGATTGCATCCGTACTTCAATTGTAACTCTTTCATATATAAATAATGTGTATTGTTCTTTGCGGTTGCAAAGTTACACATTTTTTTCTTAATTCTTAAATCTTAATTCTTAATTTATTTGTATCTTTGCACTCGCTATGGAGAAAAAGAGACATGCACTACGCAAACTATTGGAGGCAGTGGAACACGAACTGTTGAAAAAGCCCAACCGAAAGACGTTGGACCGACTATCGTTGCTGGCTGGATTTCAGGACTGGGACTCGTTCCAGGACGCTCTTTACGGTGAGAGTGACGAGGCAGTCTATGGTGGTCATGACGACCACCGACAGGATGAGCCGATGAAGTCGGCTGATGAGCATAAAAAAGAGACACCCAACGAATGAGTGTCTCTTTTTTATGTCGTGCAGGTTTCTCTGTTACATAAGGTCAGAATGCTTCCTGACAGCGTGGCAATTACTCCTTGCCAGCAAGACCGGAACGCTTCTCCTTGATGCGGGCAGCCTTACCAGTGAGCTTGCGCAGATAGTAAAGCTTAGCGCGACGAACCTTACCAACCTTGTTCACCTCAATAGAGTCAATGTTGGGCGACTCGATGGGGAAGATACGCTCCACACCAACGGTGCCTGACATCTTGCGAACAGTGAAGCGCTTTTTGTCACCGTGACCGCTAATCTTGATGACTACGCCACGATAGAGCTGGATACGCTCCTTGGAACCCTCGATAATTTTGTAAGCGACAGTAATCGTGTCACCAGCCTTGAACTCTGGGAACTTTTTGCCGGTTGCAAATGCTTCTTCAGCAACTTTAATTAAATCCATTGTAACTTATTGAATCTTAAATTTGTTGTATCGTTCCAACGCAACATAACAGGCCTCTCGATACTTCCTGCCAGCGATTACGCCGAAAAGCGGCTGCAAAGGTACGAATAATATTGCTGAAAACAAAATAAAAGGACTGTTTTTTTTGATTATTACCATAAAATGCTTATCTTTGCACCATCGAAGCGTAGAAGAGTATTCAACCATGCAGCAAAAGAAATACTTGGTATATGGACTATTGATGATGATGCTTGTTGGCTTGTTGGCAAGCCAGCGGGCTATGGCCCAGCAGGCTGTCGACACGCTCGACATCAGCCAGTTGCGCAAAGCCATGTACTATCACTACAGCAAGCACAACACAGAAGAATTCCTCACAACGATAGACCAGCTGAAAAGGCTGGCACAGCGTCAGGGCAACGAGAAGGAGTACTACAAGGCCTGTGGCAATCAGATTATCTACATTTCAACGAATCTCAATCGCAGTCAGGCCATCGAGTTGGTCAACCAACTCTTCCGTCAAGCAGAACACGAGGGCAGCCAGTACGGACTATATACCGCCCACTATGCGATGGGCACCATCTGCGCGGCTCTGGCACAACTCGACGATGCCATCAGTCACTATGAGGACGCGCTGAAGATACTGAAGGAACACTATCCCACTGAAAACCGTTCGGCTCTCTATCTGGCCACTGCGAAGGTGGAGCGTGCCAAGAGTAACTTCGAACGAGTGAAGGAACTGGTCAGTCTGGTGGTGGACGACCCCAAAGCTTCGCTTACTCACAAGTTGAGTGCTATGTCGTACCGCTGTCTGGTGCTAATCGATACCCATGCTCCGATAGAGGAGTGCGACAGAGCCTATGCCGAGCGTGAGAAGATAAAGGCAGAATATGGTCACGACGACGTCTTTGGCAATGCCATCGACTTCAACCAGGCCCTGCTGCACAACGACTTCGAATGGGCTCAGCGGGTGGTAGATGCAATGCCTGAGGAGTCGAAACTGAGCAAACTGAACAACTACGCCCGCCTCTATGCGGCACAGGGCAACTATCGCAAGGCATACGAGTATTTCAGAAGGTATAAAGCCGTCAGCGACTCTATCAATATAGATAATGTACGAAAGACATCGCTCGACGTGACGATGATGATGGAAAAGGTGCATGCCGAGAACGAGACCAGAGACCTGCGTCTGGAGAACCAGGAGCTGGAGATGGCGCGTATAGCCAGTGAGCTGCAGCAGAAACGTATGGAGGAGCAGGCGCTGACTCTGTCGATGGAGTATCAGCAGACACGTCTGCACGAAATGCAGGCACAACGTGAAAACGACAGTCTGATGGCCGACAACAAGGAGTTGCAGCTCAGCGAGTACCGTTCGCAAATGGAAGCCTTTGAGAATGCTGAGCGCACACGGCGCATGAAGTGGATAGCCTTCTGGGTTCTGAGCATCATGGGGTTCGCCTTCGTGGGATTCTATGCCAACAGCAGGCGACTGCAGCTGCGCCGGCTGAAAGATGCCTACGACAAACTGGAAGAGACCACGGCAGCCAAGGAGCGCATTGAGAGCGAGCTGCGCATTGCCCGCGAAATACAGATGGCTATGGTGCCACACGAATTTCCCAAGAGCCCTCGACTCGATATTTATGCCTCGATGATGCCTGCCAAAGAGGTGGGTGGCGATCTGTACGACTTTGTGCCTTACGACGACCAGCTATACTTCTGCGTGGGCGACGTCAGCGGAAAGGGGGTGCCTGCGGCCCTCTTTATGGCTATGTCGGCCCGACTGTTCCGTACGCTCAGCAAATACCGCCTGTCGCCTGCACAGATAGCCAACGCCATGAACAACGAGCTGGTGCAGAACAACGACAATGGCATGTTCGTCACCATGTTCATCGGACTGCTCAATCTCAACACGGGACATCTTGTGTACTGTAACTGCGGCCACAATCCGCCCGTTCTCGCCGGAGAGTTCATAGAAATGGAGGCCAATGCTCCGCTGGGACTTTGGGAGGGACTGGACTTTGTGGAACAGACCATCGACTCGATACGCGGACAGCAGTTCTTTGTCTACTCCGACGGACTGACCGAGGCAGAGAATCTCGGCAAGGACCAGTTTGGCGACGACCGCCTGCTGACTTTCCTTAACGAGCATCAGCAACTGGACGCACGTACGTTGGTGGAACAGTTGCAGCAGGATGTTGAACTGCACGTCAACGGAGCTGCACCCAGCGACGACCTCACCATGCTATGCCTGAGAAAGAAATAATTCGTAGAAATAATTTGCCTGTTTCATTTTTTTCCATTATCTTTGCACAAAATTAATTGGATCTATCTTACTATGATGAAGACTTTATTTTATATTGCTATGTTTCTTGTCTTGACAGGAATGGTGGCCTGTAAGCAGAAGACAGACCAGCAAGCCTCGGCAACTCTTAAAGAGGTGAAGACCGTAGGTGTAGACGAGTTTGAAAAGCTGATTGCAGATACGCAGCACTATATGCTGGTCGATGTGCGTACCAAGGAAGAATTTGACGAAGGCCATCTCAAGGGAGCCATACAGCGCGATGTCAAGAGCAGGACATTTCGGGTGGACTTCCAGCGCGATTATCCTACAAAAAAGACTATTGCCGTATACTGTCGTTCAGGCTTTCGCAGCAAGACCGCTGCCAACATCCTGGCAGGTGTGGGCTACGATGTGGTTAACCTCAGAGGAGGCTATCAAGCCTGGACAGAGGCAGGGAAAGAAACTGAACAGTAAGAAACGGGGACGACATACAATGCTCTTCCAATACACATTATTATAAGAAAAAGAAATCACAGATGAATAAAAACATTCTACTATTCACTACTGCTGCAGCATTGCTATGCTCGTCGTGCCGTACACACTATCAGGTGAGTACCATACAGCGAACGGTTATTGTCGTAGACGAACGGTACGACCAACGTCCCTCAGCACAGGCTGCAGAATATCTGAAGCCATTTCGCCACGTGGTTGACAGCATCATGGGACCTGTAGTGGGACATTCTGCCAAGTATATGACAGCCCGCCGCCCTGAAGGTACGCTTTCGAATCTGCTGTCCGATATTATGGTCTGGGCTGCTAAAGATTATGGCGAGACCGTCGACCTGGGCATCTATAACATGGGAGGCGTTCGCGCTGACTTGCCAAAAGGGCCTGTTACCTATGGCGATGTGCTTGATATTGCACCCTTCGAAAACAAGATAGCCTTTGCCACCCTCAGGGGTGACCATCTTCTGGAATTGTTCCGGCAGATGGCTTCTGTGGGCGGTGAAGGCGTGAGCAGCTCGGTGCGCTTGGTGATTGATGCACAGTATCGTCTGGTGAGTGCTACCGTCGGTGGCAAACCCGTAGACCCCAGCCGCAACTACAGAGTGGCTACTATCGACTATCTGTTGGGAGGAACAGACAAGATGGAAGCCTTTAAGAAGTCTGTCAACGTCAATGCGCCCAGAGATACAGAGAACAATACCCGGTTCATCATCATGAACTACTTCCGAGAGCAGGAAAGGCTGGGACATGAGGTCGATGCCAGCATCGAAGGCCGTGTCACAGTGGAGAAATGAGATGTGTGACGTTTTTTGATGTATGATGTGATATGTTAGATATAAAAGAATTATGAAGACAAGATATTTTCTCGTAACTTTATTGGTGCTGGTGGCACTGGGTGCTGAAGCGCAGAAGCGCAGGCAGTTGGTTATTCTGCATACCAATGATACGCACTCGCAGATATTACCCGTCAATCCGCAGCTGCCTGACACGCTGAAGGCGGGCAGAGGAGGCTTCCTTCGCCGTATCGCCATGCTGCAAGAGGAGCGTGCCAAAAACCCTGACCTGCTGTATTTTGATTCTGGTGACTTCTTCCAAGGATCGGCATTCTTCACCCTCTTCAAGGGCGAGGTGGAGGTAGGACTGATGAACCAGATGGGCATTGATGCAGCCACCATAGGTAATCATGAGTTCGACAACGGATTGGAGGATTTGTCGCGTGCCTTCCGTCAGGCTACCTTCCCTATTGTCTGTGCCAACTACGACTTCACGGGTACACCTGTCGAGGGACTCGTCAAACCCTACATTATTATAAAAAGGAATGGGGTGAAAATCGGAGTCTTTGGACTGTCGCCCAAGCTAAAGGGACTGGTGAGCGATAAGAACTGCGTAGGAGTCAAGTATCTCGACCCTGCTCAGGTGGCGCTTGAGACTGCTACGATGTTGAAGCAGAAGGAGAAGTGCGATATGGTGATTTGTATCTCTCACCTGGGTTGGAACAGCAATCGCGGAGAGGATGACCAATATATGATATCCCACTCGCGTAATATCGACCTGGTGCTGGGCGGACATACCCATACCTACTTCACTCAGTTAGAACATTACGATAATATGGATGGTAAGCCTGTGGCTGTCGACCAGAACGGCAAGGGGGCTTGCTTCGTGGGACGGCTGGTTGTTGAGCTGAGATGACTAGTCAGACTAGTAGACTTAATTCAATTAGTCAAACTAGTGAAGCCTACTTTTTTAGTCCTATTCGAAATAGAGCGTCAGGACTATCATTTTCGACTGCGCGTCGCGTACTGAGCCTGCATAAGGGCGAAGATTCGCATCGCGCAGTTCGTTTTTGTGGTTCTGGTCTAAGACGTCTCCGAGGCCAAAACAGAACTTTAGCTCTGGAATAAGTTTGAAGAACGGCAAGTAGAAGTCGCATCCTACACCCACCTCTACCATCGTGTTGTAACGCTTCAGACGGATGATGTCCGACTCGCTGCCAGTGAGGTTGATCATGGGGTTGATGCCTGCCATGATGTAGGGGCGATGGTTGTTCCAGCGCGGAGCAGCAAACTTCAGGTCGATGGGCAACGACACGTAGGTGTTCTTCAGGTCCTGTGTCTGCCGCAGCATATTTCCCTCTGCATCGGTATGTAGCGTGTTGAGAAAAGTCAGGTGTTTGGCTCCAAAATGCATCTGCGGGGTGAAGCGGAGTGAAAAGTGCGTCGAAAGGCGTAGTTCGGCCACTACGCCTACCGTAAATCCTGGGTTCCACTTGTCAGCATCGGTCAATATCAGCTCTTCGTGTACTGTACCGTCCTCGTCGATTAGTGTCTGAGGACCTACGTTTTCAAACTCGATGTCCTGCAGGTTCATGCCTATCAGTATGCCGAAGTGCAACTGCCTAAGGTCAATATAGGGTTTGTTCTGCACACGGCGGTCGCCTTGTGCCAGACACAAAGCTACTGCCAGAACAGTTAGCATTAGGGTTAGAATGATTCGTTTCATATTCATTTTCTATAACGCTCCGACACGGGAAAATATTATTTCGATAATGTATAAATTATGCTCTCACCCGAATTTTCTCTACCAAAAATTAGGTATATTCAAAAAAATATCCGTACCTTTGCGTCATCAATAGTAAGTAAACAACATTATTAACAATTAATTTTATAAGATTATGGCATACGTAATTGGTGATGACTGCATCGCATGTGGAACATGTATTGATGAGTGCCCCGCAGGCGCAATCTCTGAGGGCGACAAGTATTCTATCAACCCCGATGTTTGCACAGAGTGCGGCACATGCGCTGACGTTTGTCCGTCAGAGGCTATCAGCCTTCCCTAAGGAATAAGCTGATTTATGTGGTTAAAAACGAGTGGGCATTCCGCAAGGAACGCCCACTTTCTGTATGCTTATCTCAGCGGCTATTTTTTTTACTGATCAGGTCGTCTCTGCGGACATGCCTCACTGGCTAGTTGCAGGCGGCAGAGGTGGTTGGGCGAGAGGGTATAGTTGATGGGTAGCGACTTTTCCATAAAGCGGTCCCTGTCGTCGGTGCTCATCAAACGGAGCATCTCAGACTGCAATTTCGTCATGTGCAGATTGTCTTGCGCTATTGTCTTCAGACACGTCAGAAAGAAGGCCAATAAAAGCAATGAAAAGAATTTCTTGTTCATACCAATTAGATGATTACACAAAGTACACTACAAATTTTGTCTGCAAAGATGCAACATTTTCCGTTTTTTTCTTTGCTAATTTGCGAATAATTTGTATTTTTGCAAAAAAATTGTAGACTACTGCGCACATTAATGTATTTCCGACTGCTCATCATCGTGTTCATTACGCTCCATACCTTCAGCGCTACAGCACAGGGGGCAGTCGGCTATTTATTTACTTCTAAACACTCTTTAGTGTATGAAGACCCTGTGAATCTTTGGCCTTATTCGTTCATCAATGAGAAGGGTGAGCCCGACGGCTACAATATCGACTTGCTGAAAATACTGATTACAAAAGAATTCGTCAAAATCTTTGCAATTTTTTTTACTCTCCCGATGCTTTTCCTGTTGCCGAAACATGGGGTTGCTACAAAGAAATAGGGCAAACCTTTTGCATTTTCATAGGAATTATGTAATTTTGCAGGCTGGAAATAAGGATAATATGTACATATATTGATTTATTATGGCTGAACAATTAGACATTAAGGAGTGCGAACAGGTCGTTGTTCGTTTCTCTGGTGACTCCGGCGATGGTATGCAGCTGGCCGGAAACATTTTCTCTACGGTATCAGCTACCGTAGGTAATGGTATCTCAACATTTCCCGACTATCCTGCCGACATCCGCGCCCCGCAAGGTTCGCTGACGGGTGTCTCTGGATTCCAGGTTCACATCGGAGCCGGACAGGTCTACACTCCGGGCGACAAGTGCGACGTGCTGGTGGCTATGAATGCTGCCGCGCTGAAGACGCAGTATCGCTATGCGAAGTCTGATGCTACCATCATCATCGACACCGACTCCTTTGGCCCGAAGGACTTGGAGAAGGCTCAGTTCCAGACTGCTGACTATCTTGGCGAAATGGGCATCGACCCAGACCGCGTCATTCAGTGTCCGCTCACGCAGATGGTGAAGGACGCTCTGGCCGATACGGGTATGGACAACAAGGCTGTGCTGAAGTGCCGCAACATGTTTGCGCTGGGCCTGGTCTGCTGGCTCTTCGACCGCGACCTCTCGCTGGTGGCCAACTTCCTGAAGGAGAAGTTTGCCAAGAAGCCCCAGATTGCCGAGAACAACATCAAGGTGGTGCAGGCGGGCTATGACTATGGTCATAACACCCACTCAAGTGCCGTCAACGTGCGTCGCATCGAGACCAAGCACAAGGTGCCTGGACGCTATATGGACATCACGGGCAACAAGGCTACGGCTTATGGCTTTATTGCTGCTGCCGAGAAGGCCGGCCTGAAGCTCTATCTGGGTTCCTATCCCATCACCCCTGCTACCGACGTGCTGCACGAACTGTCGAAGCACAAGTCGCTGGGCGTGACCACCGTACAGTGCGAAGACGAAATCTCAGGAGCCGCTTCGGCATTGGGAGCATCGTTTGCTGGTGCACTGGGTGTCACCTCAACATCGGGTCCTGGCATCTGTCTCAAGAGCGAGGCTATGAACCTGGCCGTCATCATGGAGCTGCCGCTGGTGGTGCTTGATGTCCAGCGCGGTGGTCCTGCTACGGGTCTGCCCACCAAGTCTGAACAGACCGACCTGCTGCAGGTGCTCTTCGGACGTAACGGCGAGAGTCCCATGCCCGTGCTGGCAGCCACCAGTCCTGCCGACTGTTTCGATGCCGCCTATCAAGCTTGTAAGATAGCTCTGGAGCACATGACCCCCGTCGTGCTGCTGACCGATGCCTATATCGCCAACGGCTCAGGTGCCTTCCGTCTGCCGCAGATGGACCAGCTCGACAGCATCAATCCTCCCTACGTTCCTGAGGAACTGAAGGGCAAGTGGACACCCTATATGCGTGCTGAGAACGGTACGCGCTACTGGGCTGTGCCTGGCCGAGAGGGCTTCACCCACATCCTGGGCGGACTGGAGAAGGACTCTGAGACGGGAGCCATCTCTACCAACCCTGAGAACCACGACCTCATGACGCGCCTGCGCCAGCAGAAGATTGCCAACATCCAAGTACCTGACCTCGAGGTCGTCGGTGACAAGGACGATGCTGAACTGCTTATTGTGGGCTTCGGTTCTACCTACGGACACCTGCATGCTGCAATGGACGAGCTCCGCGCCAAGGGCCACAAGGTAGCCCAGGCTCAATTCAAGTACCTGAACCCGCTGCCCAAGAACACTGCTGAGGTGCTCTCCAAGTATAAGAAGGTAGTAGTGGCCGAACAGAACATGGGTCAGCTCGCTGCCTACCTCCGCATGAAGGTCGACAACTTCACGCCCTACAAGTTCAACCAGGTGAAGGGACAGCCTTTCGTGGTAGAAGAGTTAGTCAACGCATTTGAGGACATTTTAAAGAAGTAAAGCTATGAGTACATATACAGCAAACGATTTCAAGAAAGGACAGCCTCGTTGGTGTCCGGGCTGCGGTGACCACTTTTTTCTGGCATCGTTCCATAAAGCATTGGCAGAAATTGGCGTAGCCCCGCAGGATACTGCCGTTATCTCAGGTATCGGCTGTTCGAGCCGTCTGCCCCACTATATGGCCACTTACGGCATGAACACCATTCACGGTCGTGCGGCTGCTATTGCCACAGGTGCGAAGGTGGCCAATCCCAACCTGACCGTATGGCAGGTCAGCGGCGATGGTGACGGTCTGGCCATAGGCGGCAACCACTTCATCCACGCCAACCGTCGTAACATTAATCTGAACATGATTCTGCTCAACAACCGTATCTATGGATTGACCAAGGGACAGTATTCGCCTACGTCACCTCGTGGATTCGTCTCAAAGTCAAGTCCTTACGGTACGGTGGAGGACCCCTTCCGTCCTGCTGAGCTCTGCTTCGGTGCCCGTGGACATTTCTTCGCCCGTGCAGTAGCCACCGATTCTCAGGGTACGGTGGAAATCCTGAAGGCTGCCTATGCGCACAAGGGTGCGGCCGTATGCGAGATTCTGCAGAACTGCGTCATCTTCAACGACGGCACCCATGAGAGTGTGTATAACAAGGAGGGCCGCAAGAAGAATGCCATCTACGTGCGTCACGGCGAGAAGCTGGTGTTTGGCGAGAACAACGAGTACGGTCTGGTGCAGCAGGGCTTTGGCCTGAAGGTGGTCGAGATAGGCAAGGACGGCTATACGCTCGACGACGTGCTGGTGCACGATGCCCACTGCGAGGACAACACGCTGCAGCTGAAGCTTGCCCTGATGGGCAACGGCGACGGATTCCCCGTAGCATTAGGAGTGATTCGCGATGTGGATGCTCCCACCTACGACGAGGCCGTCAGCCAACAAATCCAAGAGGTCTCGGCCCAGAAGAAGTATCATAACTTCGCTGAACTGCTGGAGACCAACGACATCTGGGAGGTGAAATGAAATAACATACATTATTAATATATTAACTAAAAAGAGAAAAAAAACAATGAACAAATTATTCAAGATGCTGCTCTTCGTGTGCGGTTTTGCCATGATGCTGACCGCCTGCAGCAAAGACGATGACAAAAACAACAACACAAACACAAACGACGAGACCACAGTACAGCCGGCCAAGTACACCATCATGATCTATGGTTGTGGCGGTGCAAATGTCGACTGGCAGGTTGACGGCGCTATTGAAAACATGGCCAAGTCCTTAGGCGTCAGCAACAACCAGGTGCGTGTCACCGTCATGTACTCCATGTCGAAAGACATCTCTACCCACCAGAGCATTGACCCCTCAGTGACACCAAACCATTTCTACGGCGAGTTCGGCAAGACCTACCGCTATGAACTCACCAAGGACTTCACGAAATATGCGAATGACCTCAACGCCTTCCGCAAAGACTGCTTCTACAAGAATGCCTCCGAGGTAGAACTCTACAAGGAGTCTACCCTCGTTGACTACATCAAGTGGGCCAAGCAGACCGCTCCTGCCGAGAACTACATCCTGATGCCTACCAACCACGGTGGCGGCTTCGACCTTGACCATGAGGTATTTACTCGCGGCATTGGCTACGACGACAACCACGACAACAAGGGTGTAGCCATCAAGACCATCGCCGAGGCCCTCAAGGAGACCGGCAAGATCAAGGCCATCTACTGGTACGGCTGTCTGATGGGTCAGCTCGAAGTGTTCACCGAGGTTGCTCCCTACTGCGAATACCAGTTTGCCAGCTCGCACGTAGCACGCATCAACAACAAGCACATCACTGGGCTCATCGATGCCATCAATGCCTCGCCCAACGACTTTGAGGCAGCCATCGCCAAGCAGCATACCACCATCGAAACCGTCAACGGGGACTTCCTCAATGTGAAAGACAGTAAGGACCCCAACATCAGGCACAACGAGAACTGCGACTTCGGCTGCTGGCGCTCTGACAAGCTGGCCGCCATCAACACACAGGTGAAAGCCCTGGCCGACCTGCTCGCCGCCAACTACGCTACCAATGCCAGCAACATCGACCAGGCAACCCATCTCGTCTACCTCTTCGAGAAAGACTGCCCCTATATCGACCTGCTCGACTATGCCAACCTGGTATCCAACTATCTGCAGAACACCACTCTGAAGACTCAGGCAGAGAAGATTGCCAGCGACTTGCATACAGCCTACAACGCTGCCACCGTGTATCACTTCTGCGGCGTCAACCGCAAAACCAGCGACGGCTACTTTATTGCACCCGTCATCAGCGGCGACAAGCCCGGTTACTCAATAGGCATCTCCGTCTACGCCAAGAACGAGAGAACCTATACCAACTACGGTGCCAACTACAAGGCCTCTGCCTTCGACGCAGCCACCGGCTGGAGCAAGTGGCTCAATGTCAACAATGTGGCAGTGAAAGATTCAGAAACCAACCCCTGCAACGACTCGTCGTGGGAGACCTTCTGGCTTGAAGACCCCGAAGACGAAGAAGATTAAAATACACACAACAGATACAAAAAAAAGAAAGAGGATGTGCCGGAAAATAGGCACATCCTCTTTCTTTTTCCTTTATTCACTCACTTGTCAGCCTTCTTCCTGAACGACTGCAGCTTCTCGCCATAGCTTCCTGGCTTCAGATTCACACGACCACTTTTGTACCTTTGCAAAATACCTTTGGTAAGTAGATGGCAAGCACTTAGCAAGCACTTCGCAAGCCCAAGCAGTCCTTTGAGCTTGCTTGGGCTTGCGAAGTGCTTGCCAATACCTTGGTTAGTCCTTTTCTAATTCCATATTCTGGAAGTTCTGGTAATGTCTTACTTCCAATCACTACAGAATTGGATTTTGCAACAAGGGTGAACGCATTACAATGAATAAAACGGTCTATTTCCAAAATTTTATTTCAGACTCTTTGCTATACAAAAAATAGTTCGTACCTTTGCATGTAAAGTAAAGGTAACATGAAAAGAACAATAGTATCAATACTGACGATAGCGTCCTTGGTATGCTCGTGTGGTCCGAAGGGTCAGCGGGCTGCCGAGGACGCTGTTGCTGCCGACTCGCTGTCGGCTCCCCGCTATGCTACGGGCTATCAGGTAAGAGACAGTGCCGGCATCCGTCTGGTGGATGTGGGCAGCGACTATCATTTCGCGCTGGTGCGCCAGTCTGAGACAGCAACCCCCGAGGGCTATACCCAGGTGGTGGTGCCTATACAGCGCACCATCTGCATGACCGCCCTGCAGTTGTCCAACTTCACAATCCTCAATGCCCATGACGTGGTGAAGGGACTGACGGGGACGAAGAACCTCTTCAACGAGGATATCCTGCAGCGGGTGAAGGACGGGCGCATCGTGAAGATAGGTATGGAGGGCAACTTCGACACCGAGATGGTGCTGGCAGCCAATCCCGATGTCATCTTCATCTCGCCCTTCAAGCGTGGCGGCTATGATGCCATCCGCGAGACAGGCATCACGCTGGTGCCTCACCTGGGCTACAAGGAACTGCATCCGTTAGGACAAGCCGAATGGATTAAGTTCGTGGCCATGTTCATCGGCAAGGAGCAAGAGGCCCACGATGTCTTTGCCGCCATCGAGCAACGCTATAATAGCCTGAAGTCGAGCGTGGCCCGTTTAGACTCTGCCCACCGCCCCACGGTGACCAGCGGCGAGATGCACTACGGCACTTGGCACGCTGTGGGCGGCAAGAACTATCTGGCCCAGATCTTCCGCGATGCCGGAGCCGACTATGTTATCCGTGACGAGGAGACAGCGGGCGAGAATCTCGAGTTTGAGAAGATGTACGCGTTGGCCGCCAATGCCGACTACTGGCGCATCCTCAACAGCTATCCCGGCGAGTTCAGCTACGATGCGCTGCGAGCCTCAGAACCCCGTAACGAGCTGTTCAAAGCCTTCAGGGAGCATAAGGTCATCTATTGCAACATGAAGCAGCAGCCCTATTATGAGATTTCGCCCGTCAAGCCCGATGTGCTGCTGAAAGACTTCGTGGCCATCTTCCACCCTGAACTCGTAGAGCCCGACTATCAACCTACGTTCTACCGATTGCTGCAATGACAGACCGCACTACCCAGCCTTCCACTATGCGACGTACCCTGCCGCTGATACTGACCCTGCTGGCGACTATCGTCCTGCTGATGATAGTCAACCTGCTCATCGGTTCTGTCCGGATACCAGTGGGCGATGTCTGTCGCATACTGGCAGGCTACGAGGGTAACGAAATATGGACCAACATCATCTGGAAGTCTCGTCTGCCGCAGGTGCTCACCGCCATTGCTGCCGGTGCTGGACTGGCGGTCAGCGGACTGCAGATGCAGACGGTGTTCCACAATCCGCTGGCCGGCCCCTCGGTGCTGGGCATCAGCAACGGGTCGGCCTTGGGCGTAGCCTTCGTTGTCTTGCTGTCGGGCAGGATAGGCGGTGTGGCCCTCTCGCGGCTGGGCTATCTGGGCGATGCGGCAATGTCTGTTGCCGCTATCGTGGGAGCGTTGGCGGTGATGCTGCTCATCGTATGGATAGGTCAGCGGGTCAAGGGCAACGTCACCTTATTGATAATAGGTGTGATGATAGGCTATCTGGCCAATGCCGTCATTGGTGTACTAAAGTTCCTGTCGCCCGAAGAAGATGTGAAAGCGTTTGTTGTTTGGGGTCTGGGTTCGTTCTCGCGCGTCAGCGGCGACGAGATGGTGCTCTTTGTGGTGCTCATGTGCATCCTGATACCCTTGAGCTTCCTGTTGGTGAAGCCCATGAACCTGCTGCTGCTGGGCGAGCGCTATGCCGCCAATCTGGGGTTGGACATCCGTCGCAGCCGCATACAGGTTATCGTCTGTTCCGGCGTGCTGGTTGCCATCGTCACAGCCTACTGCGGCCCCATCATGTTTATCGGACTGGCGGTGCCTCATCTCGCGCGGGCCATCTTCCGCACCTCCGACCACCGTGTACTGATGCCGGCTACGGCCCTCTGCGGAGCACTATTGGCACTGGTCTGCAACTTCATTGCCCGCATGCCGGGCTTCGAGGGAGCACTGCCCGTCAACAGCGTGACGGCCCTCGTGGGTGCTCCCGTCATAGCGAGTGTATTGTTCCGTCGTCGGCAATCAGCAGAAGAGTAAGCCGCGCTTCAGGCACCAGCGGCAGGCAGTGCTCCAGGCAGTGTCTTATGACAACGCGGCAGACGGCTTCCGTTTGTTCCTCAGGCACTTTGTCCCACAGTTCCCGTGCTAAGGTGATGTCGCTGATGTCGCAGTGGCAATGTGCCTCGTCCAGCATCCGACGGATAAAATCCGGGTTCATGGTACCCCGCTTGCTGTGCGTGTCCAGCTGTCCCTCAGCCAGTTTCACAGCCTTGCCCATCATCACCCCCAGCACCACATTCTTAACCCCCAGTCCGGCAGCCATGCGGAGCGTTTCTCCGATAAAGTTGCCGTATTGCACAAAAGCCTGTTGCGGCAAGTCGGCATAACGTTGGCGCAGAAAACGTTCGCTCTTCGCTCCGCTATTCAGCACCACACAGTCCGCCCCGCTGGCCTTAGCCACCTGCATACACTTGCGGATACTCTCCACAAAGGCCTCTTCGGAGAACGGCTTCACGATGCCTGAAACCCCTATGATTGAGATGCCGCCTTCGATACCCAGTCGGGGGTTGAAGGTGCGCTTGGCCGTCTCAGCACCCTGCGGCACACTAATCACTATCCTGACGCTCTCCTTGATGTTCTGACGCATCATCTCCCTGGGACCTTTGTTGATGGCAGCCTCGCCGGGAGGATAGTCGAAACCAGGCAGTGTAAACCGGCCTACACCCTCACCACCGTCTATCGTCAGGCTGTCTGAGCGTTCCACACTGGCTCTTATCTCCAGCCCGTTGGTCACGTCAGGGTCGTCGCCTGCCTCCTTGATGCAGTAGGCATAGCCGTCGCCGTAGCCTACCGGCACCAGTATCGTCTCACCGTTGGGCAGTACCACCGGCACCTTCTCAGCCGTCTCGCCCTTCATGAGCCTGCGTGTTGCAGCGATAGCCGCCGCTGTGGCACAGGTACCTGTGGTCAGTCCGCTCTTCAGCGGATAGAAGACAGGCAGCAGCTTCTCTATCGTGCGCCGCAAGCCATAAGGCCCGTCTACCGTGATGCAGTGAGTGAAGAACGATGACAGCGCGGGCCGTTTGATGACTATCACGCGCATTCCCCTCCGTCGTGCCGCCTCCACCTTCTCGTTGAATCCGCCCGACAGTCCGCTCTCCTTCAGCAGGATGGCATCAGCATTGACGGGAATGTCGTGCGGCTGGTCGTAGTAGCACAGCTGTTCGCGCCTTGCCCCTTGTTTCTGGGCCAGCACCAACGACGATGCCCTTTGCAGAATGCGGTAGTACACCTGTATGCCTTCCTGCTCCAGCGGTTTCAGTCTCGCTATGCTCTGCACACCCGTTGTGGCCAGCAGCGTGTGGATGTCGCGCGGCACCTCACTGTAGTCGCTAATCCATGTGATGCTGGGGTCGCGCGGCGGATAGATGCGTTCGTAGCGCACCACGGGCAGCTGCAGGCTGTCGGCCACCTGTCCGATGGTCTGGTGCAGGATGACGGCAAACGGATGGGCAGCGTCCACCATCAGCCGGATGTCGTGCTCCAGACAGAATGCCCGCATGCCTTTAGCATCCAGTGCTCCGTCTATGCGCACACCATGATGCAGCGCAATGTCCTGTTCGCCCGTCTTGGTGCTATAGTAGTACGGTGTCCCCGCCTCTTCCAGCACCGCTGCCGCCTTGCGGCCTTCCGTAGTCCCTCCGAATACCAGTATCATCGCCTATGAAGGTTGTTTGTCGTCGCCCTTGCGGAACAGGTGGGTGAAGTGGGCAGAGTAGAGGTCGGAGAGTCCCTTGCGGTTGTCTATGGCCTCGCCCACCACCAGCATGGTGGTCAGCGTGAGGTGGTTGTCGTGTACTATCTTCGCCAGTTCCTTCAGCTTGCCGCGATAGATCTTCTGGTCGGGCCACGTCAGATGGTAGCAGGCCGCTACAGGTGTGTCCTCTGGATATTCCATCAGCAGCTCGCGCTGCACATCGTCGACGATGGCGGCGGAGAGGAAGATGCACATAGTAGACTGGCTGCGAGCCAACAGGTGCAGCTGTTCCCGCTCGGGCATCGGTGTGCGCCCTTCGCCGCGTGTCAGGATGATGGTCTGCGTCTGTTCAGGAATCGTAAACTGGCTCCTCAGCTCCGCCGCAGCGGCCAGGAAACTTGATATGCCTGGCGTGATGTGATAATGCATGCCCTGCTGGTCGAAGTAGGCCATCTGTTCCTGTATGGCTCCGAAGATGCAGGGGTCGCCCGTATGCAGGCGGACGATGTAGTGATGCTTGTCGTAGTGCTCCTTCATCAGCTGGCACTGTTCCTCCAGCGTCATGTCTGCCGACGAGCGCACTACGGCTCCCGCCTTGTGGCAGTCGGTCAGCGCCTTGGGCACCAGACTTCCGGCATAGAGTATCAGGTCAGCGCGTTCCAGCATCTTCCTGCCGCGCACACTCACCAGGTCCGGGTCGCCAGGTCCTGCACCTACTATCTCAATGTGTCCGTGCTTCTCGCGCAGATACTGATGGTCGATGGCCAGTGCTGCCGTCCAGTTTCTGCCCTTCACCTTGGGGATGATGAGCTTTCCGTGATTCGAGCCCAGGATGGCGGCAGCCTCGCAGACGCTGGGTGTCCCCACGTGCTTGCGCACCGTCTCGCTGGGGTTCGGAACCTCTACCTGGGCCAGCTGCTCGGCAGTATAGAACACCACTTCTTCCTCGTATTCGTCTGCCAGCATGGCGCAGAACTCCTCCTCTTCTTTCACGTCAATGGTGCAGTAGCGGTGGTAGCAGGGCAGCACACCGATGCGGCTGAAGGTCTCGTCTATCTGGTCGTATATCTCCTCGTAGTCGTCAGGGTGATGGGCCAGCCCGAATCCCACGGTGCCTATCATCGGCACGAAGTGCAGCTCCAGCATGCCTGCCGGAGCGCAGAGGTTGTAGGGCGACACGATGATGACCAGCCTGTACTTCGCGGGATCCACCTCAGCCAGACTGTCGACCAGGGTGACGTGCTGCGGCAGCGTCCGCTCCAGGTAGTCGGTGCCTTCGTCCCTTACCTCCATCAGCAGGGCCGTAGGCTGGCGGTTCACGAAGGCGTAGATACATTCGTTCATGTCATCGTCGCTGGCTATGGCCCAGTCGTAGCGTTCGGCCAGCGTGTCGAGCGCCCAGAGTCCGGCGTTGTCGCTCTGGGTGGTGACGACGGCTCGTGCTCCCAGGCTGGCTGCTACAGTGTCCGCCAGTTCGTTGGCTCCTCCGATATGGCCTGACAGCACGGCGATGGCGTTCAGCCCCATGCTGTCGACACACACTACGGCAGGGTCTTCGTGCTTGTCGGCTATGTAGGGTGCTATGGTGCGCACACAGATACCCATCGCTCCTATGAAGACGAAGGCATCGGTCTCTTTCCACAGCTTGCCCACGTCCGTGCGCTGTATTATTTTTCCTCCGAGTGTTCGCTGCAGCGTTCTGGCTATCTCGCGTCCGGCATCGCTGATGGGTATGATGGCTATCTTTTTCATTTCTTGCATTTCAGTATGGTGATGGGGTGATAATCGTTCAGTTGGATATGGAGGGGCGGTTCTTCGCGCAGTCCCAGCTGCTGGCAGGCCTCGTCCCACAGCTGCTGGCTGTCGGTAAGTACGCGGGGTGCTTTGACGCTGTTCATCACGATGCAGCCGTCGGGCGACAGGTAGCGCACGGCTTTCTCCATCATCTCCTGTAGCCGCCCGCCGTGTCCTCCGATGAACACCGCGTCGGGAGCGGCCAGTGCGTCGCAGTCGGCAGCCAGGAAGTCGCCCATGTGCAGCTGGATACCTGGTGTGCGATGCCTACGCATGTTCTCGTGGATGATGCCTTCGCACTCCGGCCTTATCTCGAAGGCTTCTATCTGCAGGTGTGGAAACAGCTGTCGCGCCTCTATGGATATGCTGCCCGTACAGGCTCCGATGTCCCACAGCACATGTTTCTGCGTCAGCTGCAGTGCCTGCAGGTCCAGCAGACGGATGGGCATCTTCGTAATCATCTTCTCCCGTCCGTCCAACAGCGCAAACGTCTGGTCGGGTATTCCATACGAAGGGGGTGGGGGAGTGTTTGGGCTGTGCAGTATCAAGCAGTTCGGACAGTCGTAGTCCCGCTGCGCAGCCTCTGTGAGTGTGAGCTTCCTGATGCGTTCCTTGTCAGGATTGCCCAGATGCTCGCCCACATATATATTATAGTATGTATATCCGTAGTCCGTCATTCGTCGGGCTATGGCGGCAGGCGTGTGTTCGTGGTCGGTCAGTACGCCTATCTTCGCCTTCCGCTCTATCAGCGCCCTGTCCAGCTCGGGCCAGGGGCGTCCCGTCAGCGACACGATGTGCAGGTCGTGATAGGGCATCAGCAACCTGTGGGCCAGCATCTGCAGCGAGTTGAAGGCGGGGTAGAGCTTCATTTCTGCCTCAGGCATCTTGCGGCGTATGGTGTTGGCAATGCCAAAGAACAGCGGGTCGCCGCTGGCGAAGATGATGATGGTGGGAGGCAGCATGTCGTGTGGGTCGGCAAAGATGGTCCTGTACTGTTCGAACACCCTGTCCAGCGGCACCGTGATGTCTATCCATTTGCAGTCCTTGGGCAGCAGGTGTGCCACCATCTCATGGTGGCGCGCTCCGCCGCTGAACGCCCTTGCCCAGGGGAATTCTGCTTCTGCCTCTGGCGGCAGCTGCGTTTCCGGATTGTCGGTTATGCCGATAATTACAAACTTCATTTTTCCGTTCTTCATTAGCTTTCGATCATTTTCACAAGTCTCTTCCCGGTTTCAGCTGTTCGGCATCGTCGAATGTCAGGATGGCGTTGCAGAGCGTGGCGGCGAGGTTGCTGCCGCCCTTGCGCCCTTCCACTATCAGCTTGGGAATCAGCCGGAAAGGCTTCACCATGTGTTTCGACTCCCTCACGTGTACAAAGCCCACCGGAGCGGCAATGATGCCAGCGGGCCGGGCCTTGCCCTTGCGCACCAGCTCGCACAGCTCCATCAGCGCCGTCGGAGCATTGCCGAAGGCGAAGAGTGCGTCGGGATGCTCCTCCACAGCCAGCCGGATGCCGGCCTGTGTCCGTGTGATGCCCTCCGCCGCAGCCATCGCTGCCACGCGCTCGTCGTTCAGGTAGCAGCGCGCCTCGATGCCCAGTCGCTGCAGGGCTCCCTTGCGTATGCCGCTCACCACCATCGTTACGTCGGTGATGATCGTCTTCAGCTCGCCCGTCTTCACCTTGTTGAACAAGGTTGCCACCGCCTGGGGGTCGCTGTAGAGCAGCTGCTCCATATCGAAGTCGGCAGTAGTGTGTATGGCGTGTAGCAGCGCCCAGAGATGGTCTGTAGGATAGTCTTGGCGGTGTAGCTCGCCCCGGATGGTGCGAAACGACTCCATCATGATTTCCTGGCCCACCTTCTCAGCCTTTGGCGCGTTCTGGGAGCACAGGTCGTAGCCTCGCGGGGTAATCATCTTGCCGTCGGCCACATACGACTGCGAGTTGCCAATCACCACTACCGTAAACATATCCACCTCCTCAGGGTCCAGCTCGCTGAGGGTGGTCAGCACAATGCTCTCGTCCTCCCGTCCCGCCTGGCGCACATAGCCGCACGGCGTGTCACGCCTGCGCTCTGCCAGCATCAGCTCCTGCAGGCGGTAGAGCTGCCAGTAGCGTCCGTGCGACTTGGGGTTGTACACCGCCGTCACGAAGTCGCCCGAGGCCGCAGCCTTTATCCGGCGCTCTATCACCTCCCAGGGCGTCATCAGGTCGGAGAGCGAGATGATGCACATGTCGTGCCCGATGGGAGCACCCAGCAGCGAGGCTGCCTTCTGGAAGGCCGAGATGCCGGGCAGCGTCTCTATCTCTACGTCCGACTGACGTTCGCGCTGCATCTCATAGATAAGGGGAGCCATGCCGTAGATGCCTGCGTCGCCCGACGAGATGACCACCACCGTCTTCTGTTGCTCAGCCAGCCGGAAAGCCTGCTCGGCACGTTCGCGCTCGCGCTTCATCCCCGTGTCCACACACTCGCAGCCGGCCTTGAGGAAGGGCTCCACAAACTGGAAGTAATACTTATAGCCCACCACAGCGTCGGCCCGACCCAGTGACTCCACTACAGCCTGCGTCATGTCAGCCCGGCTGCCCGGGCCTATTCCTGCTACAATGATTTTCTTCATACTGATGCAAAGTTAGCACATTCTTTTGAGACTGCCAAATTATTCAATCTCTTTCTCGACAGCTTTTTATAGCTTTGCGGTCTGTCGGGTACGCCCTTCCTGTATATCCTCACCTTGTTGAAGCGGTTTTGAAGGAAATTCAGTGAAAAACGGCAAAGTCGGTAGAAAAAATGCAATCGAGTGATGGTCAGCATCTCGCACACCTCGTCGCTGTCAAGCCAGTCACCGAGTTTCTTCACCTCGTTACGCTTGCACATCTCCTTCATCTGGGCGACGGACTTCCTTCGTTTCTTCTTTCTTGTTACCTACGGTTTCGTTAACAATCTTACCGTCTTCTCGTATCTTACGCAAGATGTTATCTCTCTTGTTCATTTTCTGCTTATCATCTAGCTGGTCTGACAAAACATCCCAAAGAAGATTTACTATTTCCTGCTTTGTTAGACTGTTGTGGTCTTTTAGTGAATCAAGTAGTAGTGCCTCGCACTTCTTATCCGCCAGCCCCTTCAACGCTCTTTGTTATTGATTTGTGGCGACAAAGATACGAAAAAAGATTGGAAAGATATTCTTTTCGAGATAAAAAGCGATAAACTTGTTTTGGAGTTTATCGCTTTTTATGCGCCTTTATCTACGTTTGGAACCAAAAACATCACCCTTGCGTCCGCTACGCACCATATTACCGTCCTTTCCGCAGAACATACTTCCCGTCCACCGACTCAATTTCGTCCATCGTACTGATCACGTCCTCTACGTCGTCCTCCCTGATGGTGTCGCCCCATGCCGTGCGGCTGATAGTCCTCACGATGTCTATGAGTTTCACCGGCAGCCGGAAATACCCCATCGCCCGCAGCACCGCCTGCCTCCTTACCGCATATAGCGGCCCCTTCAGAATCCGCAGCTTCTTGCGACTCATATTCTCTTCGCCACCCTTGTTGTCGATAGCCGCAGCAACAGGATTACCATCATACCGATACCACACCCCATTCACCTTCAGCCTGCAATCCTCAAACACCGTGCTGTCCACGATCTCCTCGACCAAGTCACAATATTCGACAACACTATCCAGCACCCTATACAACGCCGTCTGAGGATAAGCTACAATTTTCTTCTCACCCTTCATCCATCTTGCCCCTTTGAATACCATGCTCTTCAACGTGAAGCACTCGCGCTTCAAGTTCATCCGATACAACTTACCCCCGATGTACTTCAGTTTGCCATTCTCCTGGAACACCCGTTCTCCATGCTTGTCCACGATATAGCATCTTGTGAAAGAGTTTTCAATCGTAAAGCTGCTCTCATCCACCTTCTCCTGTTCTTCCTTGTCAGCCTCAGCCTTAGTAGCCTCGTCTTGTCCGTAGGTATAGTCTATCAGCCCAAGTTTTCCTAACCGTGACTTTATGGCTATTTCGGTTCGCCCCATCACCGTGGCTATTGTGTCGGTGCTATATCCAAGCCGGAAGTAGCGTGTGATTTTCTCCTCTTCCTCTTCCGTCCAGTCCTTTCCTCTTCTGTTTTCTTTAGCAACATCTTGTCTGCCATCAAAGCCATAGGTCGTCACGGTCTTAGCAACCTTACCTTTCTCGTCTAAGTAAACATGTTCCACCTCTAAATCGTCAAGAGAAGGCTCTTCCGTATCATCCGGCTCTTCCTCCGTGTCAACTTCTTCTGTCAGATACGAATCGTCATCGTCCTCCTTTTCATCGTCTTCTGTCTGATATAAATCGTCCTCTTCGTCTGTATACCCGTCAACAGTTTCCCCTTTTTCATAGTTCAAGACAGAAGTCTCTCCAGCAACCCTTTTCAGCACCTCATAAAGATATGGAAGGTCATCTATCGCCATCGTATTGCCTTCGTTGGTTCTAACAACCAGTTTCTTTATGCCCTTTCCGTCAGTTCTTACTTCTACTATGACACCAATCTGTTGTGATGGAAACAACCTTACCGTGTAACCGATTCTTTTATCTCCATTTGCCCTTGTCTGATTCGTAGTCGTTTCACCATTACGAATAGATGTAGTATCCAATACGTAACCGCCCCCTCGTTTTTCGACATGGAATAAACTTTCTGCTACTTTCAAGAACTTCTCGAAATCATCTCCCCATTGGCTATGAACAACTACCTTCTGACCATTGGCTAATTGTATAATCTCACTATTTTTTAAGAAGAAGTAATCGCGTGTCCTTGGATTGATAGTGCATTTCTTTATAACATCGTTATAGCGTTTAATCACTCCGTTTGCCTTATTGTAATTTAGCGTGGCCGGAAATACACGAAGTAGGGTCTCATACGATACATTAGGATTATGACGCACGTAACTCTTCACTGTTTCAAGCACAAAGCGACGTTTGCTTAATGACTTTTTCCCTTCTCCTAATGCGACATTCTCTTGCGTGCTATCCCTCAAGTAATCCCTTTCATGATAAGATTCTCTTTTATCATCACGCACATTATCTGTGTCGACATCGTCCGCATTAACTTTTTCAATTTTGAGGCCAAGATGAAGACTCTCATTGATTCTCTCTATTTGATTATATTTAGTCTCTGTCGATGAATAGGTGCAAACATACAATCCTCTCCCCAATTCTTTTTGTGCAGAGCGATATTTTGGATTATTGTTGAGGTATGGTGACACAAGATTATCGCCCATACAGATAATGTTGAGCTGTCTTACTCTTTCTGGTCCTGCATAGTTTACGACATCTACAAGAGTTTCCCATACCCAATTGCTGCAAAACACACTACCATTGGGGTACTTCACACGAATAATATAGCGAGAAGACGATGCCGTGTGTGTTTCATATTGGCTATCTTCTTCAATAAGCGACTGGGCAGTAGACTCTTCTGTTTTTGTTTCGTCTATGGTTTCCGAAATTGCGGATTCTCCTTCGCCACCTCCAAACTCTTCTATCTTCTCCTTGATAGCATATTCAAGGATAGGACTCAACGGGAGACTATATTTCCCAATAAGCCTAAGTATCAATTCGAGTTCGTCTCTCTCTTTCATACGCTCATCATTTTATATAAGTGTCCACAAGAACTTGGATTAACACCTTACGACTTTTCTCTTCCTTCATCAACCAAAACAATTCATCGTCAAAATATGCATAGGCTATTACACTTCGCATTTGTCCTATAGTCGGATGGCCAGCAAAACTCAGTATGTTATGTAGTACATTCTCATTACCATTTGCCTTAAAATGCCAAAAAGGCTCACTTTTCATATACCAAAATGGAGTCCATACGGAAGGGGCTTTATGCCCCAAATGATACGCTTCCCATGTAATAGCAAATGAATTGGCAATACTCTTAGTTAACTCTATCTTATTATCCTTGATTATCCCATCAACTATTTGGTTCATTATCCCCAATAGTAGTATGGCTTTGTGTGGAACTCTTTTCCCATTTTGGATTACTGTGGATAATCGCGAAAAAAGTTTTTGATAGTACGACAAATCCTTTTCACGCTCATCAGAAATTGCTGGTTCCTGCGCTACCGTCGTTTCGAATGCATCTACAGAACAAGCCTGCAACTTTTCTCTGACGGCATATTCAAGAATAGGGCTCATGGGCAAATCATGTTTCTGCATGATCTGCAACAGGAGTTCAAGTTCTTCTAGAGTGGTCATGGACGGTATCACCATATATTACTTCTTGATAGTATATTCTGGCATCGGTTTTGAGAACGATGCTTCTGCATCTATATTGCTACATTGCTGGCGGACAATATCACGACGACGAATTGCTGGTTGCAGACAGAGCGCATTAAACTCCTCCAAGTCCAACTGTTCTATAGATGTCACATGAGGGAACAGCAATTTCAAATAAGCTGTAGCAACTTTTTTCACCGCCTTAGTATGACGCATGTCTGCGCCACTAGGCACATAAATGGCCGCGTCAACAACATGCGAATAGACAGATTCCGTGCGCATCTGATGAAGAACTTCTGAGAAGAACTCAACATTCAACGTCCAATCATGTAGTGCCATATCTACATTCACTCGTGGTAGGAGCCATCCTTCTATCATACCATGAAAACGGTCTAATAGGGCAGACTCCCTAAACACTTCTGGCAAAGCAGAGAAATATTTATAACTTAACGGCTCATTATTCTCAGACAAGAGTATGTTGCCCAACAGCATCAATCCACATTCTGACATGAATTCATAGTTGTCGATGGTGGCCTTGCCAAACTCCAAGTAGTTCTTCAAGAACGACTGCATCTCGGTATTATCAGAAAATGTAATCGTCTGAATCTCGTCGAATGCTACCATATCATAGAAACGCATGATGCCGGGCGATTTCGTAGATTTGTCATAGACCAGCTTTGCACGCGAAACCTTACCACCACTAACCAGCCAAACGAATTTCGAAAGGTTTCCAAACACGTAGCTCTTACCCGTTCCCTTAGGTGCCAATTCTATCAGGTTCAGGCGTGGTTCGATGAATGGCAACAGACGAGTCAGAAACTCCAGTTTTTGTGTCATGTTCTTAAATGCGGATGGAGTGTATTCCATTGCAGAAATCAGCACGTCAATCCATTCTTCAAGCGTAAATTGGGCACGGCATTGGCGGATATAGTTGATATCCAACTTCTGCATTGGTCGGAATGGCTTAAACTTCACCATCTCCACATGTCCGGCTTCATGTTCCTGCGGTTGGATATAGACTATCTTCATGATACCCCATTTCTCGCCATCAATCAGGTCGTCAGGATACTCTTCTATTAGATAGTCTGGTATCAGCGTATCTGAGGCCTTGATGCCCATATCAGGTATCTGAAAGCTCGTCTTGTTTTGAGCCAGGCTGGTTGAAACTACAAAGCGGGTCAGCAGCGTCAATGTTTCTCCTCTGCGAAGCCTCGCTCTGATAGCACTATTATCCTGTGGAATATGGGCATCAAGAAATTGTGCCAGTTCTGCGCGCTTGAATGAACCATCTGGAGCAATATGCGTTGAAATCAAATAATCTTTGACAAACGAAGGAAGATTTCTCCCGCTAAAGATGTCATAATTGGCAGGATTCTTGTAAACGGCTGCTGCACCGAATACCTGTCTGATTTTTTCTCCTATCTCACTCATAATTATAATTCAAACATATCGTTAATATCCGATTCGCCTCCTATTCCCACAACTTTGATGGTATATTGGTGGCTTTGTGCTCCTTCTGGCTTCACATCAATGGTGTGTGTGCCTTCCGTAATATCTTGTAGTAAGGTCGTCCATTGCGTACCAACTCTATCCATCTCGTAGCTCTTACCCTCACATGTCAGCGTAACGCTCTTTGGCTCAGGAATAACAGTCAGCGAGATGGCGGGATTGGACAGCATCACGTCGTCGAGCGACATCTTTATTTCATACTTGATGTAACCCGGAACATTCTTGTTGGACAGCAGAATAAATGGCACCAGCACCTCTTCTGGCGTACACCCACCATGAACTTGGTGTGTTGGGGCCTTTGACAAAGACGAATGGGTCAACGACACCTTGTAGTACTCGCCATCAGTCTCATTCTTATGCACCAGATAGTCGGGGTCTGACTGTGCTTCTGCTGTGGTCTTGATATAGCGCCCCTCATGTTCAAACTTTCCATCATACTTCTTTGACGGTGCCTTTCTCGACAGACAACTCAACCCGTGGTCAGAAACGATAGCAATGGTGCATGCCTGTTTTTTGCAGGCTCCAATTATTTCATGCACAATGTTCTTCAAAATTTGCAGTTCATCCTTCAGCGTGTAGAGATACTTATACATGTGCGAATCATGTCCAAGTTCATCCAATGCACCATACTTCTTGACCAATTCACCATCAAACCTGTTGTGATGTGTTGACGAAGGAACGTCAGAACGGGTAATCTGCGACCGTACTACTTTCAGATTGCTGTGTTCCGCCTCAATCAGATAAAGTAGATATGAAAGGAACTCTGTACCCAAACCGTCAATCCAGTACACCTTGTCTGGCATATAGATAGCATTGCTACTGACCTCAGCGAGCAGACTATGCGAGTTTTCAAACTCGTAATACCATTTATAGAAAGTCTTGGCCGACTCATTCTTCTCTCCAATATATCGAGTAATCTCTTCGGTGTACTTGTCTGCCAGTTTGGCCTTCTTGTATTCAGATATATAGTCTATGCACCACTGATTCTCCAACCTGAAGTGCGATGGCTTTGTTGACTTGATATAAGCAGCAAATTCAGGATAAATCTTATCAATAGTCTGCTTCAGCTTCTTGTTGCTCGGATAGTGGGCATACCATCCCATCAGAAGGATTTGCTCAAAATCGAAAACGCCTGTACATATATCGATGGCTACATTTAGGTCTTGCCCCTGTTGGAACATCTCTTTCGTTCGTGTCAACAGCCACTCTTGATCGTCTTGGCTCACAGCATAACAGAACATCGCTTTGTTGTCAACGATAATCTTACGCCGCTCTTCAGCAAATTCCTCTCTCTTTCCGGCAGGAAGTTCATAGAGTATTCTAGTTGCGATAAAAGAAGGAAGTTGATGCTCGTCATTCAAATCCGAGACATTCTCCATGCACAAAGCAAGATAGGGATATTCTTGTTTGAATGATGTGTACAGCACATAGTTCTTGAGCATCCATCTCTTGAATGGGGTATTTGCCGTATCTAACCATTCCGATATAACATCAGATGCAGTCAGCGTCACCTTGTTAAACAGCGAACGGGTAAACGACTCAAAGCTGAACGACGACAGTTTGTCTTTATCCAAATGATTCAGCAAGATTTCCCAATAGCGTTTGTCTTCATCCCTTTCACCAAACGGAAACGACAGTTCCAAAAACTGAGTCATGAAGTCGTATGGGCTATTTATCTTGGTGAAGTTGAAAATGTTGTCAGGTTTGGAATACTTGTATTTAGCAGATATAGGTATCGAGCAACATACAATTCGCTCTTGTGGTGCCTGAACTTTCCAAAATTTCAGCCAATCTCTCAATGAATCCAACTGGCATTGTGTTTCGCCGTTTGGCAGTTTGAAATCCTTGTACTTTGCCAAGAATACCTCTACCGACTGAGGTTCCGCATCATAGCGCCAGACGGGAGCACTCTCTTTGATGCGGGCAAAATGATTCAAGAAGTCTGTAAATCGGTTCTGTAGTCCTATCAGCGGCACATATACTCGCTTCTTTGGATGACGGATGTCCTCCATCAGAATAATCTCGTTGAAGAACCCCCTAAAGTCATCGTCATCATAAAAACGCACCAATTCTGAAAAGGGCGATACGAAAGTAGAGTCATCACAAGCCTTAATGGCTGCCTTTAACATGTCTTTCGTTATCCACGTGTCGTCCTCACCTTCTTCGATAAGGTTTTCCAAATCCAGCGAGTCCACTCCGATGTTCACCATAAACTTCGCCAAGTTCTTAAACTCGTTGAAGTTGTTGAGCATGATAAAGCGGACAGCATAGCGTTGCGCCAGCATGTCAGAAGAATCCTTGTCTCGTATTATCTCGCGTGTCAGTTCTTCAAAAGAGTTGAATACCAATATCTTCTCTGCTGAATCCATAGTCTGCTGTGTTTAACTTCCAAGATAAGAAATGAGGAACTGAGAAACTTCTGGATGTTCTTCTATCAGGTCAAGCACAACCTTCTGCCACATCATGCTTGGCATCGTCTGTTCTCTCACCAAAGTCTTTGCCTTCTTGATATCATCGGTCTTTGGAACGACTGGTGCAGGTATCGGTGCTGGGCCATCGTCCATCACATCAGGAAAAGTCATCGGTTCTGGCTTCTTAATCTTATTGATATAGAATGACATAACACGGCTTTTTACATCTTCTTCCTTACGGAATGCGATTTCAGACTGCATGTGGCTTAGCTCTTCTTCCAGTTAATCCCACCACTCAGGCTGTAGTTCAACATCTTCTATTCCATTAATGAAGTTGACAAAACCCTCACGATAGTTACTTGGGCTAGTTAGGATTTTGTACAAGTCTATTTGCTCCGTCTTCATCTCACTCAGTAGCGATTTAATCTTGTCTAGTGAATAACTGTCCTGGTTGAAGAGATTTATCAAGTCCTTGATGGCTTTCGCACATGCACCTTTCTCTTTTGTCTTGTTGCAATAGAGTAATGACCACAACGGGTATTTGGCTATCTGTTTACAGAATTCCGTGATACTCCACTTGGCGTATGTCAAGCTCTTCAAGTCACTCATGCTAACGCCCTTTACCATACTCAAGTTAAAGATTTCACCGAGCATGCTGGTTAAGTTACGCTCCTCTACAGAACCAAAGCGCAACAGCAACTTGTTGTTCGACTCGTTACTTCCATTATCCCACATCTTGAGCAGAATTTCAATCATGTCATTGAGCTTCTCGTCGCCAACAGGCTGAGAAGTGCTTGGATTGAAAAGGTCTTCCTTGTGCTTACGTAATGCATACGATAGCACGACGTAATTCGCCTGATTAGGAAACAAACCAAAAGGAGCCTTGATGAGCGGAGCCAGAATGTCGCTCAGAGAGAATCTGTCAGCATACTTCTTTTTAGCAGCTGCCACCAACTGGTCCACCTCTTTACATACAGCCACTAACCATGTGTCACCTGATAAGGCTGCATCTGTCAGTTCACACGTATCATCAAGCAAGTTGTTCTCTCCTTCCATGAATATCTTTTTTGCTGGCCTGCTTGACCCGCTAAATGTTAACAGCTCATCTCGTGTGCGCTTCTGAAGCATCTGGAGTGAGAGTGCCTTATAGTTTTTATTGGCAAAGAAGGTTACTGGCTCATTCTGTAGTACCCTCACACTCTCCATTCCGCGAGGGAATACTTGTGCGCTGAACTTTCTGTTAATGACATTGTATATGTTGTTGAATATGCCTTCAGAACTGCGCTTGCCATTGAAATATAATACGTATGTACCTCCCATCATACGAGTTTTCCATTTGGAAATGTATTCTTTGGCTGCATTCTCAAACTGGCTGGCATCGTCTGTATTGAAATGTGAACGACTAACATTCGCTTGGGCCACAGCATCAATAAATTGTGACTGAGCCACTGGTGTTAGCACTTCTGTAGGGATGATGAAAATGGTATTCTCAAACTCTTCTGAGAAATCCTTGACTCTATTCTCCATTATGTCTCGTGTTTCATCGGTAATAGAGAATAATACACAAACATGAAGGAAATTGGGCTTCTCACGAGTATATTTGTTCAGCTTGCTACGCAAGACGGCTTCTTGTTCTTCGCATGAATAGAACTGTGGCTCACATTTGCGCATCAAGCGCTCACCCACCAAGAAAGTTACATCAATTTCACGCAGGCTGCGTTGATTGTATTTCAAATAGTCAACTGCCATTTTATAGTCAGCGCCCACTTTTGCTTTCTGCTGATTGATTTCTGCAGGATTATACGATGAAACAGAAATCTTGAATTCTCCAAAGATGTCACGAGCTACTATTTTACTCTCATCCAGCCAGTCGAGAATCTTGTCCATCTTGTCTTCACAGCGGTCTGCTGAGAAAATAAATTTCAGATTCTGCTCATTGGGAGCATATTTCTCTGGTGCTTGCTTCTTATCAAATCGTATGCCGAGTGCATTTAGCAATAAGATGGCCTTAAATACACGCATATAGTCATCACCCATTTTGTCCACACGGCCTTGATTGGTCATGTAGACATTGGTAAATGCTGAACACCTTGCATCATTATTAAACTCTGAATAGAAGAAGTCCCATAGCCAGTCAGCGGTTAGCATCATCTTTTGCGCATAATTGTTCTCATCGTTGATGAAGCCTTTAAAGCCATTCTGTTCGTCATTCATAAACTTCAGCACACTACGGTTGGCTGAACCCATAATGTTCGACATCTTTGAACAGAGAAAGGCCGTGTATGGATGTAATGGGAACAATTTGTGAATATGCTCCCTCTCCTCTGGAGAGTTACTTTCACAGAGGTAATCGTACAGGTTAGGATTTAGTTTGCTGGCTACTTCCCATGCCGTCATAGCAAGTTTTGATGTGTCGGGGATAGTAAAAGTATGCCTCAGAATAAGATATGTTGAGATTTCGTCCATCTGATAGTCAACGCTATCATAGCGGTCACTCATCCTTGTGATGTCCTTCCCTTTAGCATCTGTACTTGAACTCTCTGTGCGATGCGATATCAAATACAAAAACACATTATTGTTCTGAGATTTCTCTGCAATGTTCTGGAGCACATTGATACGGTCGCTCTTCAACGTATCCATCACGCTGGTAAATTCGTCCCAGAATATAATCAAACCATTTGCAATACCAGCTTCCTCGACTTTCTTCTCCACCTCTACCAACCAGTCGCTGATACTGTCGCTTGTCAGGTAAGTGTCATCTGCTGCCAAAACTTCTTCCAAATGTACAAAAACATCGATGTCGTTTGCTTGGAGTTTTGCCATCAATTTTTCGTATGTTGGAGCCTCTGATGCTAACTCGTCGCTCATATCAAGAAGTTCTGGTATACGAGCCTTATGACTTTCAACCCAACGTAACGCTTTATCAAAGTCTGACTGTACTACGATATCGCCATGTCCAGCAGCAGCCAAAGTCATCTTTGTTTGTTTTTGAATAGACAGCGAGAATCGCGGGATGTTGTAAGCACCCTCCACGCCCTTTAGCACGACAGGGAAGTACCTTTTCTGCTTGCGTATTGCAGAAAGGTTTGCTTTCAAGGACTCGTCTGGCAGATTCTGTATGTAGTTTTCCACTTCGACAGCAGGGTCGCAAAGCAAGTGCCGTACCACGCTACTAGCGTGACTCTTACCAGTACCAAACGTACCACGTATCCACATCGAGCGACGTTTGCTGATTTCTTTCGAAGTAATAGCAGTTACACTACGACTCAGCAACTCACAGAACTGCTTGGTAGGGATGAACGTGCGCCACATTTCTGGCGTCTCGTCTGTCATATCATAGACTGGCAGGAAATCCTGCATCTTTATAAAGTCTGAATATTTCGTAGCCATATATGTCTTAGGTTTTATATCGTTAGAGCATCAGTTTGAGTATATCGACAGATGTCAGGTCTTCTCGAAGAATGATATTGTCAAGACCCATATTCAATTCTGCACGGAGTACGTGATTACCTTCTTCCTGAATGCTCAGCAGCAGTCGCTCAAATACTGCTCTGTCAAGTCCAAACTGCCTGTATATACCTTCTTCCTGATTCTCATCGTAAAATTCAGAAACTGTCAAGGTATATCGCTTTTTGCGTTCTGCATAGCGATAAAGAGAGTATGCTGCTGCAACCATTGAAAGTTCATTGTGAGGTCTGCGAGTAATTATAACCTTATTACGTTCTTTTTCTATAACTCCTACGGGTATCGATGAGCCTAATGGACTCTCCTTAAAAGTATTCAACAGGGAATTTAGCGGATTGCGAAGTGTACGGTCTTGTAAATCAGGATAACTTTCTTGCAGAATTATATCGGTTTCTTCTCTCGAATAAGAATGACTAAATCCAATGGAACTATGATACCAATTACATATTTCCGAATTATCACAAAGTCCAATAAAAATAAGCTCCCATACTACTTGCGGTTTCGTCTTATATGCCTCCGCCATATATAAGCCAGATTTTGTTATACTTTTGCCATCTTGACTAAGTATCATTGCTTCACGTAGCCAATTGATAAATGGTGGTATTTGATACTTTGGATTCAATCCATGGTCGTTGTTGTCAAAGAAAGTCTCATAGGTGTTGAAATAGTTTGCTACCCAACGCTCTCTCATACCCATACCATCGTTGTAACGATTAATTCCTGATTTTGAACCTTGTGCCATATTCTTTAATTGATTAGTCATTATACTTGTGTCTGAAGTGCTAATTGAACTTGCTGCATGGCAGCCTTTACCATCAAAATCAATACACTTTAGACAGTGAACACATTTATTTTTTTCAACAGTCGCGATTGGAACAACAGACAATGCGCCCGTCGGACATTCCACCTCGCACACTTCGCAATGTACACAATAAGTTGTCTTGTAGCAAACTTTTTTTAGATGACTTCACTACTGTCCCGTTAAAGTGAACTAATCGCTCTTTGAAATAATTGAAATTCAGTCTTTTACAAGCAATTTTGAGGG
>CAMNPM010000003.1 GCA_946548065.1 uncultured Prevotella sp.
AGGATGGCGAACGACATACCCTCAGGATAAGCACCCCAGTTGCGGATGACGACGGTGAGGAAACCGATGCAGACACCATAGATGAGCTGACCCTTGGCCGTCATGGGCGAGGTGACATAGTCGGTAGCCATGAAGATGGCACCGAGCATCAGACCACCCGAGAGGATGACCGAGAACGGATCGGCATAGGCAGGACTCAGCAGATGGCAGATGCCTGCAAAGACGAAGACGGTGCAGATAATCGACACGGGGATGTGCCAAGTGATAATCTTCTTCCACAGCATGTAGGCCAAACCCAAGAGCAGGGCCAGCGCACAGATCTCACCCATAGCACCGGCACCGTCGGGATGGTTGCCAAGGAAGAGGTCGAGCGACGACGGCAGTTGGTTGAGCACATCGGGATTGCCGCTCTTGATGGCCTCCTTCATGATAGCCAGCGGGGTAGCACCGGTCTCAGCGTCGAGATAGCTGGTGAGCTGTCCGACCTTCGGCCAGGTAGTCATCTGTGCAGGGAAGGCTACCAGCAGGGCAGCACGACCCACAAGGGCAGGATTGAAGAGGTTGTTACCCAGGCCGCCAAAGGTCATCTTTCCCACACCGATGGCAAACAGCGCACCGATGATGATAATCCAGATGGGGAGGTTGCTGGGGAGGTTGAAGCCGAGCAGCAGACCCGTCAGCACAGCCGAGCCGTCGCAGATGGTGTTGCGCTCGTTCTTAAGCATAAACTTATTGATGGCCCACTCGAAGCAGACGCAGGCCGCAACGCTCGTAGCACAGACAATGGCAGAGCCAATGCCGAAGAAATAGAACGATACGAGCAATGCAGGCAACAGGGCGATGATGACGCCATACATGTTGCGCTCGACGGTATCGGTTCCGTGTGCGTGAGGCGATAATGATACAACTAATTTTCCCATTGTATGAGTTTCGATTTACTGATTTTCTATTTTCGATTTATTTCTTAGGAGCCGCTGCGGCAGCACGGGCACGGATAATGCCCATAACAGTAGACTTGGCCTGACGGATGTTGTCGAGCAGCGGACGGTGGGCGGGACAGGTGAACTGACAAGAGCCACACTCAATACAGCTGACGACCTCCTCATGCTCAGCACGCTCCCAGTTCTTCACGGCAGCAAGCTTGGCCAGCAGATAGGGCTCCAGGCCCATCGGACATGCCGACACACACTTGGCACAACGGATACAGGGATTAGGTTCCTTACGGAATGCCTCCTCGCCAGAGATGATGGTCACCGAGTTGGTACCCTTACAGATAGGCACCTCGACGGATGTCAGTGCCTTACCCATCATCGGACCGCCAGCCAACAGCTTGTTGTCGCCCTCGGGCATACCGCCACAGGCCTCAATCAGGTCTTTCATCGGCGTGCCCATACGTACGAGGAAGTTGCCCGGATTCTGCAGACGCTTACCAGTAACGGTAGTATAGCGCTCGAACAGGGGTTTGTTCTTCATCACAGCCTCGTAGACAGCGTATGCCGTACCCACGTTCTGCACGATGGCACCCACGTTGACAGGAATAGCGGGAGGAGCAGGCACCTGACGACGGATGACCGCATCGACCAGCTGCTTCTCACCACCCTGCGGATAGCGCTGGGCCAGAGGCACAACCTCTACGTGATATTCAGTTCCTCCGAATACTTCGGCGCATTTCTTAGTGAGCAGCTCAATGGCAGGCATCTTATTAGTCTCAATACCAATATAGCCCGTAGTCACCTTGGCTCCCTTCATTAGCAGTTCCAAGCCCACGAGAATCTCGTCGGCATGCTCCATCATCAGACGGAAGTCGGCTGTGATATAAGGCTCGCACTCTACAGCGTTAATGATCACACATTCTGCCTTTGCTGTTGGCGGAGGACATAATTTAATAAAGGTAGGGAAACAGGCACCGCCCATACCGACAACACCTGCTGCCTTGATGCGGTTGACGATCTCTTCGGGAGTGAGTTCAGGATGCGCCTTGACAGTCTCCAGCTTGTCGGAACGGTCGATAGACTCTTCCCACTCGTCACCCTCTACATTTATAATAATAACAGGCTTGCGATAGCCAGTGGCATCAATAGCAGTATCAATCTTAAATACAGTACCGCTGACACTCGAGAAGATGGGAGCCGACACGAATCCGCCAGCCTCAGCAATCATCGTTCCTACTTTCACCTTGTCGCCCTTGGCAACAACGGGCTTGGCAGGAGCACCAATATGCTGCGAGAGAGGGAAAATGGCCTGCTTGGGCAGAGCTGCCACCTTGGTAGCCACCTCATGGGTGAGTTTATTCTCTTCGGGGTGTACACCACCGATACGGAATGTTCTTATGTTCATGCTTGTTCCTCCTTTTTTACTTCAGGTTCAACATTCTTCTCAGCGGGAGAGCCGCTTGCCACAGCAGTTGCAGCCTTAGGAGCATCAGCAGCCTTAGGAGCATCAGCAGCCTTAGGAGCATCGACGGGAGCAGCAGGCTTCGGCTTGGGGGCAGGGAAATTGACAGCGTGGATGGCCTTAGTGGGGCATACCTCTACGCACTTCTTACACAGACGGCACTTGTTGAAGTCAATGTACGACACGTTGCCCTCGATGGTGATGGCACCGAACTTACACTCCTTCTCACACTTGCCGCAACCAATGCAGGCTGCCTTACAGGCCTTCATGGCCACAGGACCCTTATCCTTATTGACGCAGGAAACGAACACTCTCCTACCCTTCGGGCCTTTCTTGCGCAACTCGATGATATGGCGCGGACAAGCCTTCACACAGGCACCGCAGGCCACACACTTCTCCTCGTCCACCTCAGGCAGACCCGTCTCAGGATTCATGTGGATAGCATCGAACTGGCATGCTGCCACACAATCGCCACAGCCCAAGCAGCCAAAGCCGCAGGCTGTCTCGCCAGCACCACATGAATTCATGGCTGCACAAGTGCGCAGACCACTATACTCGGCAATCTTCGGACGAGCCTCGCAATTACCGTTACAACGCACTACGGCTACCATCGGTTCACCGTTGGCAATAGCCATACCCAAGAGGTCGGCTACCTTGCCCATCACTTCCTGTCCGCCGACGGGACACATCAGCCCGTCAATGCTGCCGGCATCGGCACCCTTGACAAGGGCATCGGCCAAGCCACCACATCCAGCAAATCCGCAACCACCGCAATTGGCTCCTGGCAACTGTTCGGTCACCTGAGCAATACGCGGGTCTTCATAGACGGCGAACTTCTTGGAGCAGACATAGAGCACAAGAGCGGCTATCAGTCCGATAGCGCCCAGCACCAATACTGCAATTAGAATGAAATTCATAAAGTTACTTGTTTTTTTTATTTGTTTTAGTTTGAATTATTGCACTCTTGGTTTTTAGTATCTCTCAATAGAGAATGCGAGCTGCTCGCGCATCTTGTCGCGCAGAAGCCATAAAATAAAATAATAAGGTATAAGAGCCGCTATAGCACTGAGTGCCGCCATACCCTCGCTGCCTGTAAGCTGAAGCACTACGAACAACACGCCAACCAGGATGATGAATGGCACACCGAACCCCCATAACAAGGCACGCGCGGCCACTCTGCCCGATGTAGCCACCACCACTTGCTGGCCCACCTGATAGGAACCGCTGTCGGCACAATGCACGTCGACCACCTTCTCCTTTGATTCGGCAGCATTACAATAGCCTGCCACTTTACAGGCTGCACAAGCTGAGGTTTGGACTATGCGAACGTGAACGCAGTCTCCATCGACACTCTCTACGATACCAGAATGACTTATTTTAGTACTCATTAGTTTTGCAATCTCGAGTTTGCAAATGCAAAGGTACGATAAAAATATGAATTATTAACGTAAACATATACTTTTTTTCGAAAAAAAGTCACAATCACTTGCATTTCTCCTATCTTTTTCATAATTTTGCAATCAGATAACAAAAAAGAATAGAAGAAATGAAAGCAACCGAACAGACCTTGCAACAGGTGGAACGTGCACTCAACAAGATTGCAGCCAAGTTCCCTGCACAGGAAGAGGCCAGCATACTGACCGACATCCATCTGCGCGTCACACAGGAGACGGGAGAGCTGGTGGCATTCGACGATGATGACAAGGAAATCAACCGTTGCGTTGTGGAGCAGTGGATTGACAATAAGGAAGACAACTTTTACAACGATGTAGCCAACGTGCTGCGCAGCCAGCTCAACAAAAACAAGAAACTGATTGAGGGCATGTCTATCCTGCGCCCTTACTCTTTCGTGCTGGAGAACGACGAACACGAGCATTTAGCCGAACTATATCTGGTAGACGACGACACTGTCATCATTGACAAGGAACTGATGGCAGGACTTGACAAGGATCTGGATTCCTTCCTGGCCAAGCTGCTAAAAGACTGACAGCAATGATTCTGCTGTCGACAGCCGGCTATCTTACTCTCAGCAAGTCGCCTACCCTGATCTGATAGTCGGGACTTAGGTCGTTCATCTTATAGAGATACTTCACACGGATTCCATATTTCTGGGCAATGGTATACATCGACTCGCCTGCCGCCACCCGATGAGGACGACCTTTATAGCTCTTGGGAGCCTTGCGAGCCTTCTTCTTCAGCCATACCACCTCACCTTCCTCCAATGCGTCATTCTTGTCGCGCTCGTTGTAGCGAGCCAACTTGCGATACGAGATGTCCACCTCTTTGGCCAAGCTACGGTAGGTGTCGCCACGTTTTGCATATACGTAATAGTTGTCGTTGAAGGCAAAGACTTGGCGCAATACGCCCCTCTCTATCTCACGTGTTTGGAAAGCATCGAAGCCCTTGGCCTTATCGTACTCATAGAGCCTGTAAAGTTCGATGATCTCTATCAGCTTTTTGGCATAGACCGGACTGGTGGCATAGCCACAGGCTTTCAGTCCCTTTGCCCATCCCTTATAATCGGTCAGTTTCAACTGAAACAACCGTCTGTAGCGCTGACTTGTGGTCAGAAACACGGAATGATCGCGAAAGCTCTCATAGACACTGTTGTATGCACGGAAGCACTCATTCCTTTCGTCGTCATCATGGTAGCTCTTACGCCCCGTCCAACCGTTACACTTAATGCCGAAATGATTGTTAGCCCTCAGTGCCAACTCACTCCTACCCGCTCCAGACTCCAGCACACCCTGTGCCAGCGTGATGCTGGCGGGTATCTTGTATTGAAGCATCTGCTCAATGGCCACATCCTTATAAGTATTGAAATAATCCTGATAGCGCTGATTCCACACCATCGACTGTGCAAGGACATGCACCGTACTGCCAATCAACACAAAAAGTGAAAATATAAGCCGTTTCATCAATAATCTTTCCATTTGAGTTGCAAAAATAAAGAAAAATAACTATATTTGCAACAAAAATCGGAACAATATGAAAGAATTAGCACTAAAAACTACTATTTACACCGCCCAGATGTCAGAATTAAATGAGCAGGAGCAGTCGTTGGTACACCAGGCCATCGAGGCTGCCGGCCGTTCGTATGCACCCTACTCGCACTTCAACGTGGGAGCAGCCTTACTGCTGAAAAACGGACAGACCATAATCGGCTGCAATCAGGAGAATGCCGCCTTCCCCGCCGGAACCTGCGCAGAGCGTTCCGCCCTGTTTGCCGCTGGCGCACAATATCCCGACGAACCCGTGATGATGCTGGCCATCGCTGCTCGCGACACCAACGGAAACCTGACCCAAGAGCCCGTTAGCCCCTGCGGCGTCTGCCGTCAAGTCATCATCGAGACTGAGACCCGCTACCGACAGCCTATCCGCATCCTGCTCTACGGCGAGAAGTGCGTTTACGTCATGGACGGCATCAAACAGCTGATGCCCCTCTCGTTTACAGAATTCTAACTGACACAATAAAAGAGTTCTATCGAACGTAATATGTAGTTTTTCTGCATAAGTATAAGGTTTCGCATGCAAAGTTCCTAAAAAGATTAAAAAAAGTCACGATTCTCACCACTTTTTACTACTTTTGCGGTGGAAAAGAAAAATTGTACATTATTAATAATACGCGCATAATATGGTAAAAATCTCCAAAGAAGCCGCCCTGCAGTATCATGAAGCGGGACGTCCCGGAAAAATCGAAGTAAAGCCCACCAAAGCTTATCGTACTCAAACAGACCTGTCGCTGGCTTATTCGCCTGGCGTGGCATATCCGTGTCTGGAAATCCAGCAAAACCCTGACGACGCCTACCGCTATACGGACAAGGGCAATCTGGTAGCTGTCATCTCTAACGGCACTGCCGTGCTGGGGCTGGGAGACATAGGAGCAATGAGCGGCAAACCCGTGATGGAAGGCAAGGGACTGCTGTTCAAAATATATGGCGGTATCGATGTTTTTGACATTGAGGTAGACGAGAAAGACCCTGAGAAGTTCTGTGAGGCTGTAGAGCGTATTGCCCCCACTTTTGGCGGCATCAACCTGGAAGACATCAAGGCTCCTGAATGTTTCTATATAGAGGAACGCCTGAAGAAAAGCCTCGACATCCCGGTAATGCATGACGACCAGCACGGCACAGCCATCATCTCGGCTGCAGGACTGAAAAACGCCCTCGAAGTATGCGGAAAGGACATCAAGAAGGTAAAGATTGTCGTCAACGGAGCAGGTGCTGCTGCCATCTCTTGCACCAAGCTTTATATGGCACTTGGAGCACAGAAAGAGAATATCGTGATGCTCGACTCAAAAGGTGTCATCTCCACCAGCCGTGAGGGACTGAACGAACAGAAGAAGTTCTTTGCCACCAACCGTACTGACATCCACACCTTGGAAGAGGCCGTTAAAGGTGCCGATGTCTTCGTGGGGCTGTCAAAGGGAAACGTCCTCTCCAAAGAGATGGTAAAGACAATGGCCAAAGATCCTGTCATCTTTGCACTGGCCAACCCCGTACCGGAAATCTCTTATGAAGATGCAATGGAAGCTCGGCCTGACGTGCTGATGTCAACAGGACGCACCGACTATCCTAATCAGATTAACAACGTCATCGGATTCCCTTACATCTTCCGTGGAGCACTCGACGTTCACGCCACTGCCATCAACGAGGAGATGAAAATGGCTGCCGTACTGGCTATTGCCGACTTGGCCAAGCAGCCCGTCCCCGATGTGGTGAACGATGTATACAAGGTGAACAACTTGACCTTTGGGCGCAACTACTTCATCCCCAAACCTGTCGACCCGCGGCTCATCACTGAGGTGTCGTCTGCAGTTGCCAAAGCAGCCATCGAGAGTGGAGTGGCCCGCAAGAAGATTGAAGACTGGGACGAGTACAAAAGATCGCTCAGCGTACTGCTGGGCCAGGAGACCAAGCTCACGCAGAAGCTGTATGCCACAGCAGCAGCCCACCCGCAGCGCGTAGTCTTTGCCGAAGCAGTGCACCCCACCATGCTCAAGGCTGCCGTACAAGCCAAGGCTGAAGGTATCTGCGAACCCATCCTTCTGGGCAACGATGAGGTACTGCAGAAGATGGCCGACAAGCTTGACCTGAACATTGAGGGCATAGAGATTGTCAACCTGCGCCATCCATCAGAGCAGGAGCGTCGTGAGCGCTATGCCCACATTCTAACAGAGAAGCGCCAACGTGAGGGATACACTTTCCAGGAGGCCAACGACAAGATGTTCGAGCGCAACTACTTCGGAATGATGATGGTGGAAACCGGTGAGGCAGATGCCTTCATCACGGGTTTATACACCAAGTACTCCAACACCATTAAAGTGGTCAACGAAGTTATTGGAATACGTCCGCAGTACAAGCACTTCGGCGCCATGCATATCATCAACTCGGCACGTGGTACGCTCTATATCGCTGACACACTGGTGAACGAGAATCCTGATACAGACACCCTGATCGACATTGCCAAGCTGGCCAGCAGAAGTGTGAGGTTCTTCAACGAGAAACCAGTGATCGGCATGATCAGCCACTCCAACTTTGGCAGCAACCAAAATGAAGGAGCCAAGAAGGTGAAGAAAGCTGTGGAATATATGCAGGAAAACTATCCCGAACTTCCTATCGACGGTGAACTGCAGATTGGTTTCGCTTTGGATCGTGAGCTACGCGACGAGCAGTATCCGTTTACCCGTCTCTTTGGCAAGGATGTCAACACGCTGGTATTCCCTAACCTTACCTCTGCACGCTCCAGCTACAAGATGCTTCAAATGCTGGATGCCGACGTGGAAATCATTGGCCCCATTCAAATGGGACTGAACAAAGCTATCCACTTCATCGACTTTGGAGCATCTGTCAGAGACGTTGTCAACATTGTAGCCGTAGCCTCCATAGACGCCTATGTGGACAAGCTTAAGAAACACATCAACATGACTTACGAATAAGGCTCATTAATATTTTTTAAATAAAAAAAATCGGCTCTTGAGTAACAACGAGCCGATTTTTTTTGTAACTTTGCACCGCCTTAGAGGTATATTTTATCACACAAGCCTGATATTCAGGCGGTTAACGATTTTAGGAGAAGTTTTTCAGATGAGACAACTAAAGATTCAAAAGAGTATTACGAATCGCTCAAGTGAAGCACTGGACAAGTATTTGGTAGAAATCGGCCGAGCTCCACTAATCAGCATTGACGAGGAAATCGAACTGGCCCAGAAAATACGCAAAGGCGGTCCCGAAGGCGAGCGAGCCAAGGACAAGCTGGTAACGGCCAATCTCCGATTCGTAGTATCTGTTGCAAAGCAGTACCAGCATCAGGGACTGACGCTGACTGACTTGATTGACGAGGGTAACATCGGCCTCATCAAGGCCGCACAGAAGTTTGACGAGACACGTGGTTTCAAGTTTATTTCCTATGCAGTATGGTGGATTCGTCAGTCCATCCTGCAGGCTATTGCCGAGCAGAGCCGTATTGTACGACTGCCCCTGAATCAGGTGGGAAGCCTTAACAAGATTAACCACGAGATAAATAAGTTTGAGCAGGAAAACCAGCGTCATCCCTCTATCTCAGAGCTCAGCGATGCCACACAGCTGGACGAAGAAAAGATTGGTCAGAGCCTGATGGCCGATGGACACCACGTATCCATAGACGCTCCTTTCCAAGACGGTGAGGACAACTGTATGCTTGACGTGATGGCATCGGGCGACGATTCGCGCACCGACCGTCATGTTGACCACGAATCGATGGCCCTGGAGCTCAACAACGTACTGCAGAAGGTACTGAAAGAGCGTGAAATCACCATCATCCGCGAGTGCTTTGGCATTGGATGCCACGAGAAAGGACTTGAGGAGATAGGCGACCAGCTCGGACTAACCCGTGAGCGAGTCCGCCAGATACGTGAGAAAAGCATTGCCAAACTGCGTGATTCTGGCAATGCACGTATCTTGATGAAATATTTGGGCTAAATATTTTGCAACTCCAATTTTTTTTCGTAATTTTGGAGGCGTGAATCAGAAGCCACTCATTTCAACTATAATGCTGGGTATGATGATTTTCATGCCCAGCATGTGTTTTTCAGCCAAATCGGACTCTACACTACTGAGCCGTATTTGGAATTACCACCGCAACTACACCCGGTCAGTGAAAGGTCTGGAGCAGAACATCTACCTTTGTTACAGTTTCACAACCGAAAGACGCAACCCTACCCTATTCCTTGTACCGACGATGTATGTCATTGCCAAAGGAGACCGCCGATATATAGGAGAATCGTACTGTAAGATTAAGTTCCGCGACACCAATGACTACGACCTGAATCGCCAGGTAGTGGCAGGCACCATACCTCGCCAGCGCACAGCAATGCCTGCTATCTTTCAGTCTATTACCCCCAACTTCTACGAAGAGACCATCTATAAGGGCAGCATGCTGTCGCCATTCCACAAGTCGAACAAGAGTTTCTACCGCTATAGCATTGACTATGCGGAAGGCAATCTGGCCATCGTTCGCTTTAAGCCCCGGAACATTAACACCCAGCTCATCAGCGGTCAGGCAATAGTAGACAATGCCACAGGACGCCTGCAGTCTGTACAGTTTGAGGGCGAATTCGACATGATAAGATTCAAGGTCTCTACGCTGATGAATATGGAAGACCAGCAAACCCCACTGCCAGCACGCTGCACCACGGAGGCCACCTTCAGGTTTCTTGGCAATCGCATTAGCTCGCATTGCACTGCGGTATATAATTGTCCTACCACCCTCCCCGACACTTTGAAGGAGGAAGCCGACCGTAAACTAATGGCAGAGCTGCGTCCTATTCCGCTGTCAACAGAGGATCAAGACATCTATCATGTCTTCGACGAACAGCGAATGAAGGAACTGGCTGCAGAGCATAAAGACACGACCAAACAGTCAAAAGACTGGGACTGGGTGAAGGAGGTTGGCTGGGACATCATAGGAGACAACCTCGTCAACGGACACCGAACAGGTTCAGGACCTTTCAGCATGCGCGTGTCGCCACTACTCAACCCCTTCTATCTGGGGTATAGCCAGAGCGACGGTCTCAGCTACAAGCTCGACGTTGGTGTACAATACACGTGGAACGCATATCGCTACTTGACCCTCAACGCGCAGCTGGGCTATAACTTCAAGCAACGGCAGTTCTACTTCAACCTTCCCCTGCGCATGAACTATAATCCCAAGCGCAACGGCTATGCAGAAATCAGGTATGCCAACGGCAACCGCATCTCCAACGGCAGTCTGGCCGAAGACTTCCATAAAAAGATGGACCACAAGGTGGATATGCCTCAATTTAACGACCGTTACCTCCAGGTAGTGAATAACATCGGAGTCTTCGACTGGCTGGAGGTGATGACGGGTGTAGTCTATCACAGGCGCACATCAACCGACGAGAAGCTCATGAGGGAAGCAGGCATGGAGCACTCGTTCACCAGCTTTGCCCCACTACTCACTCTTCGCATCACTCCTTGGCACAAAGGCCCCACTTTGACAGCTAATTACGAGCGGAGCATCAAAAATTTCCTGAACTCCAATCTCGACTACGAGCGATGGGAGTTTGATGCATCCTACAAGCGCCACCTGCACAGTCTGCGCATTCTGAACCTCAGGGCCGGAGCGGGTTTCTACACTGCGCGCAACTCCAACTACTTTGTTGACTTCGAGAAGTTCCGTGCCAATAATCTGCCACAAGGATGGGAGGACGACTGGACCGGCCACTTCCAGCTGCTCAACAGCCGCTGGTATAACGAGTCGAACTACTACATTCGAGGCAATGCCTCCTACGACTCGCCTATGATGCTCATCTCACACCTACCCATCTTCGGCCGCTATATCGAGACAGAGCGCATCTATCTGAGTGCGCTCAGCATTGAGCACACCCGTCCCTACTTTGAGCTGGGCTACGGATTCTCGAATCGCTATCTCTCGGCGGCCGCGTTTACAAGTTTCCTCAATACCAAGATAGAGAGAGTAGGATTTAAAATCACCCTACAATTATTTAGCCGATGGTAAAACCACTTACCGTTTATAAAGCCAGTGCAGGATCGGGAAAGACGTTCACACTGGCTACAGAGTATATCAAACTGTTAGTACTAAACCCGCTGAGCTATCGCACCATCCTTGCCGTCACCTTCACCAACAAGGCTACTGAGGAGATGAAGATGCGTATCCTCAGCCAGCTGTATGGCATCTGGAAGCAACTGCCGGACTCTGACGACTATGTGCGGAAGATTATGAAAGAGACCGGCCTTCCACTCGCCACCGTCAGCCAACGTTCGGGCGAGGCGCTCCACCTGCTACTGCACAACTACAACTATTTCCGTGTGGAGACCATCGACACATTCTTCCAGAGTGTGCTGCGGAACCTGGCTCGCGAGCTCGACCTGACGGCCAACCTGCGCATTGGTCTCAATGATGTCCAGGTGGAGGAACAAGCCGTCGACCGGCTCATCGACTCGCTGACGCATACCGATGTCATGCTGCAATGGCTGCTGAAGTATATTATGGAGACCATCAGCGACGACCGTTCGTGGAACATCATCGGACAGGTGAAGCAGTTCGGGCGCACCATATTCCGCGACTACTACAAGGAGCACAGCCAGGAGCTGAACCAACTGGTGAACCAGAAGGGATTCCTGGAGGGCTATATGGGCCAGATGCGCACGATACGGAGCAATGCCCTTGCGCAGATGAAGGCACTGGGCGACGAGTTTTTCAGCATCCTTGACACTGAGAATATCAAGGTGGAAGACCTCAGCTATGGCAAGACCGGTGTAGCCTCCTTCTTCCTGAAGCTACAGAACGGTGTGATGGACGAAAGTATTATAGGCAAGCGGGTTACAGACTGTATGGAAGACGCCTCCAAATGGTATTCGAAGAAGAGCGGACAAGCCGAGCACATCCATTTGCTGGCCGACGCGACCCTCATTCCCCTATTGCGCAAGGCCATTGAGGCACGTCCGCAGCAGTGGAAGCTCTATGCCTCCGCCGACCTCACGCTACGTCATCTGAACCAGCTTCGCCTGCTTGGCAGCATCGAGCAGAAAGTGCGGCAGATGAACGACGAGGCCAACCGCTTCCTGCTCAGCGACACGCAGCAACTGCTGCACTCGCTAATCAAAGACAGCGACTCTCCGTTTATCTTTGAGAAGATAGGCACGCAGCTGGAGCACGTGATGATAGACGAGTTCCAGGACACCTCCACCGTGCAATGGCAGAACTTCAAGGTACTGCTGCAGGAGTGCATGAGCCATGTGGACACCGAGAACCTCATCGTGGGCGATGTGAAGCAGAGCATATACCGCTGGCGTTCGGGCGACTGGCGCCTGCTCAACGCTATCGACCGCGAGTTCCCCCGGGCCGACGAGCAACTGGACGTGCGTCCGCTGGACACGAACTACCGCTCGGAGCGCAACATCATCGACTTCAACAATGCCTTCTTCACGGCGGCCGCACAGGTGGAGTACGACAGCATCCGCGAGGATTACCCCACGGGAGCCGAGCAACTGCGCGCCGCCTACGCCGACGTGAGGCAGGAAGTGCCACAGAAGCGCGGGCGGAACGGATATGTCAGCATTGCCCTGCTGCCCAAGAAGGACTATCAGGAGCAGGTACTGGCGAGGATGGTTGAAACCATCGACTGGCTCATCGGCCAAGGTATTAGCCAGCAACGCATCGCCATACTGGTGCGCGTCAACAAGAGTATACCGCTGATAGCAGAGTACATAGGCACATACCGACCCGACATCAAGCTGGTGAGCGACGAAGCGTTCCGTCTGGACGCATCGGTATCGGTATGCCTCATCGTCCAGGCCCTGCACTTGCTGACGCACCCTTCCGACGTGCTGGCCAAGGCCACTGTGGCCAAGCTCTACCAGCGGTCCGTACTGGGTCGCGACGTGGCCGAGAACGAGCTGCTCATCAAGGACCAACCGCTCGACGAGCTGCTGCCCAAGGCATACATCGAGCACACAGACGAGCTGCTGCGGCTGCCGCTGTATGAACTGGCCGAGCGCATCTATACTATCTTCCAGCTCCACTTGCTCAACGAACAGAGTGCGTATATCTGTGCCTTCTACGACCAGCTGAACCAGTTTGCGCAGGAAAACAGCACTGACATCGACGCCTTTGTGGCCGAGTGGGAGGAGACGCTCTGCAGTAAGACCATCCAGGACAGCGAACAGCACGGCATCCGCATTCTCTCTATCCACAAGAGCAAGGGTCTCGAGTACGACCACGTCATCATCCCCTACTGCGACTGGAAGCTGGAGCACGGCGACATCCTGTGGTGCGAGCCCAAGGAGGCCCCATTCGACGCGCTGCCCATCGTGCCTGTGGACTACAGCCAGAAGCAGATGACAGGCACCATCTACGAGCATCAGTATATGGACGAGCACCTGCAGAACACGGTGGACAACCTGAATCTGCTATACGTGGCGTTCACCCGTGCCTGCGAGAGCCTGCACGTCATCGGCCAGCGCAACAGCAAGGGCCGGCGTTCGGCGCTCATCGAGCAGGTACTGCCGCTGCTGCGGCTGGACGGTGGGACACTGGATGGAATGGAGGACGACGAGCGGGCCATCTGCTATAACTACGGCAGCATGAACATCGTGGCGGAGGGGGCGGAAACGGCAACCGAGGCGGAGGGCAAGGACATGGCAACCGAGGCGGAACTGAATAGCGAGGCGGAGGGCGAGGACATGGCAACGGAGGCGGAGGGCATGGGTGCGAAGGACCGGAGCGCCAATGTGTTCCTGCAGCCTGTGACACCGAAAGCCATCAGCCTGGAGACCTTCGAGGTGAAGACCGAATTCCGGCAGAGCAACAAGAGCCGCGACTTCATTGAGGGCGATGACGAGCAGTCGGAGCTGAGCTATATCAAGGTGGGCAGCGTGCTGCACAACGTGTTCTCCACCATCCGCACGAGTGCCGACATCCCTCAGGCCCTGCTACAGCTGCAGCAGGACGGCATACTGTACGACGACGAGGTGACGCGCGAGAAGGTGACGGCGCTGCTACGCAAGAGGCTTGAAGATGAGCGTGTAAGGGGATGGTTCTCAGACCGTTGGCAGCTGTTCAACGAGTGTACCATCCTGACCTATGTCGACGGGTGGATACAGGAGCGTCGTCCGGACCGAGTGATGACCGACGGGTGTGAGACCCACGTTGTGGACTTCAAGTTCGGCCGGCCGAGGGCGGAGTACCGCGAGCAGGTGGGCGAGTATATGGAGCTGCTGCGGCGCATGGGGATGCCCGGGGTGAGGGGCTGGCTCTGGTACGTATATATTAATAAGGTAGAAGAAGTGAGTATCGAGGAATGAAAGACTTTTTATCATACGTTACTGAGGACATCCTCAGTAAATACGGCACCGACTTGTCGCGCGTGGCCGTGGTATTCCCCAATAAGCGCGCGTCGCTGTTCCTCAACGAACACCTGGCTCGTCTGGCGCAGAAGCCGCTGTGGAGTCCGGCCTACATCACCATCAGCGAGCTGTTCCGCAGGGAGTCGTCGCTACAGGTGGCCGACCCCATCAAGCTTGTGTGCGAGCTGCACAAGTCGTTCTGCCGGCAGACGGGCTCCACGGAGACGCTGGACAAGTTCTACGGCTGGGGCCAGCTGCTGCTCAGTGACTTCGACGACATCGACAAGAACATGGCCGACGCGGACCGCGTGTTCGCCAACCTGAGGGACATACACGAGCTGGACGATGTCTCCTACCTCACAGATGAGCAGAGGGCCATGATACAGCGGTTCTTCAGCAACTTCAGTGCCGACCACAACAGCGAGCTGAAGGAGCGGTTCCTGCGCCTGTGGAGCCACTTCGCCGACATATACCACGACTTCAACGAGCACCTGCTGGCCCAGGGGCTGGCGTATGAGGGAGCACTCTACCGGCGCGTGGTGGAGGAGGTGTGCAGGCATGGTGAAGATAGCGGCGAGGGTATAGGAAAAGAGGCGGGAAAATATAGTGATGCAAATGGGGCCGAAATAGGGGCCGAAATGCTTTGCTATAGCAAAGCCAGTGGGTTTGCTATAGCAAAGCCACTAGGTTTGCTATATGAAAGCTATTTGTTCGTCGGTTTCAATCTGCTGCAGAAGGTAGAGCAACAGCTGTTCGCTGCGTTGCAGAAGTCGGGCAAGGCACACTTCTATTGGGACTTCGACCACTACTATGTGAAGGGCAGCGAGGGCGCGTCGACGATGAAGGGCAACGAGGCGGGGCAGTACATCGGTCGCTACTTGCAGCAGTTCGGTAATGAGCTGGACAGTGGGTCGGAAGAGATATACGGAAACTTCCGCCGCGAGAAGCGCATCAGCTTCGTCTCTGCCCCGACGGAGAACGTGCAGGCGCGGTTCGTTCCCACGTGGCTTCGCGAGGGGGAGCGGTGGAGCAAGGGACGGCGCACGGCAATCGTGCTGTGTAACGAAGCGTTGCTGCCTGTAGTGATACACTGCCTGCCGCAGGAGGTGGAGAAGGTGAACGTGACCACGGGCTACCCGCTGTCGCAGACTGCCGTGGCATCGTTCATCCAACTGTGGTTCAACCTGCTGTTGCAGGGACGGACGCCGAGGCTGCTACGGGCTTTCCAGCGGCATCCCTATGCCAAGTACATCGAGGAAATAGTGACGGACGGACAGGAGAAAAAGAGGAGCACGGAGCAAGACGCAGCGGGTGAAGTGAGGCCCGACACTACGGGTACGGAGCAAGAATCAGCAGGCGAAGAGAGGCCCGACGGCAGTAGGCTTTCGGCGCTGTGCGCTATGCTGCGGCAGATTGCTCAGCAGGGGAAGGAGGAGATAGGCGACCCGCTGTTCCAGGAGTCGCTGTTCCGTGCCTACACGCTGGTGAACCGTCTTGACGAGCTGAGCAGGACGGGCGACCTGGTGGTGGACGACAATACGCTGCAACGGCTGACGACACAGCTGCTGCAGCAGACGAGCATACCGTTCCACGGCGAGCCGGCCGAGGGACTGCAGGTGATGGGCGTACTGGAGACGAGGAACCTGGACTTCGACCACGTGCTGCTGCTCTCGTGCAACGAGGGCAACCTGCCACGGGGCATCAACGACAGTTCGTTTATCCCGCACAGCATCCGCCGCGCGTACGAGCTGACGACGGTGGAGAACAAGGTGGGCATCTATGCCTACTACTTCCACCGCCTGCTGCAACGTGCGGGCGACGTGACCATCGTGTACAACAACTCGACGGAGGACGGTCAGCGGGGCGAGATGAGCCGCTTCATGCTGCAGCTGATGGTAGAGAGCGGCCACCGCATCAACAGGCACACGCTGCGCACCGGGCAGGGCGTGGAGCGCTGGCAACCGCAGGCGATAGCGAAGACAGAGCGCGTGATGCGGGCGCTGGGCGAGCACTTCTTCCAGAAGGACTCGCTGCTGTCGCCGTCGGCCATCAACAAGTATATGCGCTGCCCGCTGCAGTTCTACTACAACTACGCTGCCGACATACGCCAGCCGGACGTTCCGGACGATGAACAGGAGCTGGACAACCGTATCTTCGGCAACATCTTCCACGAGGCTGCCGACCTGATATACCACCGTCTGCCGCGCGAGGTGAACAAGGCGGTGCTGGAGCATCTGCTACAGTCGAAGGTGGAGATAGAACGTGCCGTTGACGAAGCTTTCCACCATGCCATGCCGTACATGCCGACGGGCGGACTGCACCTCATCAACCGCGAGGTGATTATCCACTACCTGCGGCAGCTGCTGCGCATTGACATGCGGCTGGCGCCGTTCACGATACTGGGTCTGGAGTGCGACGTGCATAGGGACATCGAGGTGACGCTACGCGAGGGAGGCCCGGAGGAGCGCGGCGAGCGGCGGCAGAGGCTACGGCTGGGCGGGCGAATAGACCGTCTGGACCTGATGGGCGACGGCACGGTGCGGGTGGTGGACTACAAGACGGGCAGCCGCCAGCTGAAAGCACTGGCCGACGTGGAGGCCATATTCGCGCCGGAGAACATCCACGAGCACTCCGACTATTACCTGCAGACCTTTGTGTATGCCGACATCGTGAGCCGCGAGCGTCGCCAGCCCGTGGTTCCGGCACTGCTGTTCATACAGCATGCGGGCGGCGAGGACTACGACCCGGTGCTGAAGTTCGGGCGAGAGCAGGTGGGCGACATAGCGCAGCACTCGGAGCGGTTCAACGAGCTGCTGCTGCAGAAGATAGGCGAAATGTTCTCGACGGACATACCCTTTACACCTACTGACGACCTGCGCATCTGCCAGACGTGCCCCTACGCGCCCTTCTGCCGCCGTTAAGGCAAAGGGGAGTTTTTTTTCACGGATGTTTATCGGCTTTTATGGCGCATGAACCACTGGTGTGTGAATAGGTGGTACATGGCGAGGGCCGTGGCGGTGAGGGCCAGGGCTATATATAATAATAGGTGTGGCTGTCGGTAGCAGCAGGCGTATCCTACTGCGAGGCCGAGGGCCACGCCAGTCTCCCAACACAGGAAGAATGTGCTTTGCGAAGTGCCGCGCTGGCAGTGTCGGCTCAGCTTGACGAAGAATAGGAGGAATCGCGCGCTGACGATGCCGGTGGCGAGGCCCAGCAGTAGCGGTGCCATGGGGCTCTGCGGGTAGGCGGCGAGCACGGTGAGTGCGGCCAGCAGCAGTATGAGCCCGCTGACCACCTCGCTCTTCAGTTCGGCGTCGCGGAAGACGAAGCGCTGTGCGAGCAGGGCGAGCATGAATCCGCCCATCATGAGTCCGTAGAACATGGGCTGCAGGGGCAGTGCGAGCACCATGCCCAGGGCTATGGTGACAAGGAGCAGGTTGGCATAGAGCACCGAGCCGCTGGGCAGCAGGAAGCGGTCGAGCGAGACGGGCCGCACGGTCTCGTCGGGTGTGCGGAAGGGGAAGTCTACGCGGTGGATGAGTATGGCGGCCATCAGTGCCGTTCCAGCTGCGATGAGCACGAGGTGGCTGAAGTCGAGGACGTGGTAGGCGATGAGCCCGGCCAGTGGTCCGAGCGACAGTGCGAAGCGGGCGAACCAGGACGCGCTGTAGTTGGCCTCGGTGCGATGGTGCGACTCACAGGTGTCGATGATGAGTGTGGAGCTGAGCACCATCTGCGCCAGTCCGAAGGCTGCTCCCAGTGCGGTGCGGTGCAGGATGATGAGCCACGGGTCGACAAACTGGCACCGCTGTTCGTCGAGGTAGAGCAGGAGCAGCAGGTCGAGGGCCAGTGCCACGATGGCCCAGATGCACACCATGTTGCGGCGGTATCGCTGTACGAGCCACGAGCACTGCGGCCCGAGCAGGTAGAGCCCGGCGGCATAGGCTCCCATGGCGAGGCCCGTTTGCTGCGGGGTGAAGTTCTGGGTGTGGATGAGCCACTGCGGCAGTACGGGCAGCAGCATGTAGACAGCCATGGTGAGCAGCAGGTTGGCTACGACGAGGAGCCAGAACTCATGGTGCCAGAGGCGGATGTGTACGGGAGTGTTCTGTGTATTCAATGCTTAATAGGATTCGTTCGTACTGGGGAAGTCGCCGCTCTTGACGTCTTCCACGTATCGGCCGACAGCGTCGGTGATGACGGTGCTCAGGTCGGCGTAGCGCCGCAGGAAACGGGGCGAGAAGCCCTGCGTCATGCCCAGCATGTCGGCAATCACGAGCACCTGGCCGTCGCATCCCGGTCCGGCGCCGATGCCGATGGTAGGGCATTTCACGATGCGCGTGACCTCCTCGGCCAGCTTGGCGGGTACTTTCTCGAGGGTGATGCCGAAGCATCCCACCTCGTCGAGCAGCCGTGCGTCGTGCATCAGCTTGTCGGCCTCGGCCTGCTCCTTGGCGCGTACGGCGTAGGTGCCGAACTTATTGATGCTCTGGGGCGTCAGTCCGAGGTGTCCCATGACGGGGATACCGGCGTCGAGGATGCGCTTCACGGTGTCGAGTATCTCCTCGCCACCCTCCATCTTCAGGGCGTCGCATCCCGACTCCTTCATGATGCGTATGGCGTTGCTCACGCCCTCGGCGGCATTGACCTGGTAGGAGCCAAAGGGCATGTCGCACAGCACCAGTGCGCGCTGCGTGGCGCGGACTACGCTGCGGGCATGGTAAATCATATTATCGACCGTCATGGGCAGCGTGGTGTGGTTGCCCGCCATCACGTTGGAGGCCGAGTCGCCCACCAGTATCACGTCCACCCCGGCCTTGTCCACAAGCCCGGCCATGGTATAGTCGTACGAGGTGAGCATCGATATTTTCTCACCCTTCTGTTTCATCTCCATCAGTCGATGGGTTGTCACCTTGCGGTTGTCGCTAACTAAATATCCAGCCATATCTGATTGATATACTATATTAAGTGTGATTGATATATTATATTAATAATGTATGATATACTAAATGAATGATGATTGATATACTAAATTGATGATGATTGATGTGGGTCGATGTCAGCTGCCAGCAGGGCGGTGTAGTCGCCTATCACGTGGTCGCATAGGGGGCGGATGGCTTCGGCGGCATTGGTGGTGGCCAGTCCGACGACGGTCATTCCGGCAGCGCGACCGGAGCGCAGGCCATTGAACGAGTCCTCGAAGACCACGCACTCCTCGGGCCGTGCGCCCAGTCGGCGGGCGGCGCGAAGGTAGCAGTCGGGGTCGGGCTTCGAGGCCGCGAAGTCCTCCGAGGTCAGTATAGCGTCGAACATGCCCTGGAACTCCGGGTGCGCCCCGTAGACGGCCAGCATCTTCTGTCGGTTGGAGCTGGTGACCACGGCGGTCTGTACGTTGCGACGGCGCAGCAGGGCTATGTACTCCTGGAATCCCGCCACGTAGCGGTAGTCCATCTGCTGCTCAAAGCGGTCGAGCCGCTCGGTAATGAGCGCCTGCTTGTCGCGCAGCGGCCCAGAGAACCACGCGTCGTAGATCTGCACCAGCGTCTGGCCTTTGATCTCGTGCTCCAGCCCCGGGCGCTCCGGGTGGAACTCGCGGCACTGCTGGCCCCAGAACACCGTGTACTGCCCCTCGGTGTCGAAAACAACACCGTCCAGGTCGAATAAAGCAGCCTTCATATCAAGTATATTTTTCATAATCGGCTGCAAAGGTAGTGCAAATCGCGCGAATATCCAAATTTATTTGCCACTTTTACGCAGAAGCCCCCCTACCCTCCCTACACGGGAGGGGCCGCCACCGTCGTCATTAATCACTAAGTCTATGAAAAAATCGACTGCATAGGTACGAAGAAACCAACAAAATGAAAAACGAAATCCGATTTTCTTTTGCCGTTCAAACCTTTATTCGTACCTTTGCAGGCATGAAACAGATACTACACTACTTCCCCGACCTCAGCCCCGAGCAGCAGCAGCAGCTCAGCATGCTCGACGAGCTCTACCGCGACTGGAACCAGAAGATCAACGTCATATCCCGCCGCGACATCGACAACCTCTACCTCCACCACGTGCTCCACTCCATGGCCATCGCCCGACTCATACACTTCCGGCCCGACACGCGCATACTCGACTTCGGCACCGGAGGAGGATTCCCAGGCATACCGCTGGCCATACTCTTCCCCCAGTGCCACTTCAAGCTCATCGACGGCACAGGCAAGAAGATACGCGTAGCACAAGAGGTAGCACGGGCCATAGGACTCAGAAACTGCACCATCGAGCACCTGCGAGGCGAGCAGGAGACAGGCCGCTACGACTTCATCGTCAGCCGCGCCGTCATGCCACTGCCCGAGCTGCAGAAGATAGTCCGAAAGAACATCGCCCGCCAGCAGCACAACGCACTACCCAACGGCATCATCTGCCTGAAAGGAGGCGACCTCCAGGCCGAACTGCAACCCTTCCGCCACATCGTAGAGACCGCCGACCTAAGCCAGTGGTTCACCGAAGACTGGTTCAAGGAAAAACACGTCGTCTACCTCCCCATGTAGACAACGTATAAGAGGCCGCCCCCAAGCGAGTGCGGCCTCCCAATAACAATGTATAGCGAGTCAGCGAAGATAAGGATTGAACTTCAGCTCGTCGGCAATAGTGCTCCGAGGGCCGTGACCGCACAGCACCGCCGTCTCCTCAGGCAGCCGAGCCACCACCTGCCGTAGCGAATGCTCCATCTCAGCCCAGCTGCCCTCAGCAAAGTCGGTACGCCCGATGCTCATCCGGAACAGCGTATCCCCCGTGAACACCACATGCTCCGACTCGCAGTAGAACAGTACCGAACCGTGCGTATGCCCCGGCGTCGACAGCACACGCAGCTCGTGGCTGCCGAACCGCACCACATCGCCATCCTGCAGCCGGCGACCCACAGAAACAGGCGCCAGCTCCTTATCCAGCTCCATGCCAAACAACGTGCGAGCCTGCTCGTCCAAGTGCTCAACCATCTCCGCGTCCAGCTCGCTCACCTCCACCTTCAGCCCATACTCACCATACACAAACCTATTGCCGAAGTTATGGTCCAGGTGGCCGTGAGTAGCCAGCAGATGCACAGGCCGCAGACCACCGCCGCCAATATAACCGCGCAGCGCGCCACGCTCATCCTCCCACATCGCGCCACAGTCAATGATGACACACTCACACGTCTCGTCGCTCACCACATAGCAGTTCTCCTGCAGCGGATTGCACATAAAACTCTTAATCGAAATCATAGCAAATCTTCATCGAATCCCCTCGAAACCTCACTCCTTAACCTTAACCTTCACACCCTTGCTCTCGTTCTGCAGGCGGTCCAGCGCCGTGACCACATACACACAAGGCACACGCTCACCCCGAGGCAACTCATAAAACGTCTCCGGCGTCAGCGCCACCAGATGGCTCGCATCCTCGATATTCACACGCTCGCCGCGATCAAAGCGATACACACCATAGAGCACGGCCTCGTCCTTCCAGCCCTTGCCCCGCGGAGCAGTCCAGAACAACACGCGCTGACCCTCCACGCTGAACGACTTCACCTTCCTCGGCTTCTTAGGAGCCTTGCGGTCGATGCGCGACATCGTAGGCTGCAGCGCAGGCCGCCGCCAGTACACATTGCGCAGCGCACTGCCATAGTTCCCCACGTTGTCCACAGCAGCCTTCGCATACCACAGCACAGTACCCTTCACACGCGGCAGCTGCTGGTGAAGCAACATCTTAGCACCCAGCTGGTGGCGGCTGCCGTCGCGCGGGTCGCGGTGCTTCACCGTGCGCTCCACATCCTCACCGATATACAGGTCCGTATTAGTCAGGTTAGCACTCCACCAGCGTATCAGCTCCTCATAGTCCGCAGCCTTGTGGCCAATCTCCCAGTACAGCTGCGGCACACAATAGTCCATCCAACCCTCGCGGTCCCACAGCAGCACGTCGGCATACAGCTCGTCATAGTTCTGCAAACCGTTAGTACGCGAGCCGTTAGGGTCGCTACGCTGGTTGCGGTAGATGCCGAAGGGCGAGATGCCCACCTTCACCCAAGGCTTGGCCTCGTGCACCGTATGGTACAGCTGCTCGATGAACAGGTTCACGTTCATACGCCGCCAGTCACGGATGTCACCCAGCCCGTAGTTGTTGGCACGGAAGAACGCACGGTCCGGAATCTCAACCCCAGCCACGGGATAGGGATAGAAATAGTCGTCGATGTGCAGACCATCCACATCATAACGCGTCACAATGTCGCGCACCACGTCGCAGATATAGTCACGGCACTGCTTCAGCGCAGGGTTCAGCAGCGTCAGACCGTCATACTCGAACGTCCACTCCGGATGCTGCACCACCACATGGTTGCGAGCATTGCCGTGAGGCGACTTCGTCTTAGCACGATACGGATTAATCCACGCATGCAGCTCCATGCCCCGCCTGTGACACTGATCAATCATCCACTGCAGAGGGTCCCAGTAGGGATACGGCCGACTGCCCTGCTCACCAGTCAGATAGTAGCTCCAAGGCTCCAGCCCACTCTCGTAGAGCGCATCGCACTCCGGCCGAACCTGGAAGATGATGGCATTGCAGCCGTCCTTCTTCAGCTCGTCCAGCTGGTACAGCAGCGTGCGCTGCATCACCTCAGTACCTATACCCTTGAACTGTCCGTTCACACACTGTATCCACGCTCCGCGGAACTCACGCTTCGGCTGGCCCTGCACACCAAGCGCCACGGCCAGCAACAATAAAATCCATTTTATTCTAATCATATCTTCGGTTTGTCAATATCCATTGTTATATCCCGGGCTTGTTAAGTCTCGCCTTTTATATCTTGGGCTTGTTACGTCTTGCCTCCTCCAGCGACAGCAACTGACGCTGTTCCTCCTCATAGTGCTCGCGAAGATGCTCATAGCGGCTCCCCAGCTCGCGCTCCATCTTGCGGCCCTCAGCGCGGTCCATCAAGCGGGCCGCAACCAGCGCGTTCTGCGAAGCATCCTTCATCCACACCACCGGACCGCCATATACCGGAGCAATCTTCAGAGCCACATGCAGCTCGCTCGTCGTAGCACCGCCTATCATCACCGGAATGTCCAGCCCGGCACGCTCCAACTCGCGGCACACGTTCACCATCTCCTCCAGCGAAGGAGTAATCAGACCCGACAGACCAATCATGTCAACGCCCTCCTCACGGGCCTTGCGCACTATCTGCTCGGCAGGCACCATCACGCCCATGTCTATCACCTCATAGCCGTTGCAAGCCATGATCACACCCACGATGTTCTTACCAATGTCATGCACGTCGCCCTTCACCGTGGCCAGCAGCACCTTGCCGCTCTTACGCGCTCCCGGGCCGCGCTGCTCCTCAATATACGGCTGCAGAATACCCACAGCCTGCTTCATCGTGCGCGCCGTCTTCACCACCTGCGGCAGGAACATCTTGCCCTCGCCGAACAGCTGGCCCACACGGTTCATCCCCGCCATCAGCGGACCCTCGATAATGTCGACCGCCCGCCCATACTTACCCAGAGCCTCCCGCAGGTCCTCCTCCAAACGGTCGCCAACGCCCTTCACCAGAGCCTCCTGCAACCGCTCCTCCACCCCGCCATCCCGACTAGGGCTACTAGTCCCCCTAGGACTACTAGGACCACTAGCCCCACTAGTCCCACTAGTCCCACTAGTCCCACTAGCCTCCCTAGCCTCCCCCAGCCGCGCAGCCAGCGCAATGAGCCGCTCCGAAGCACCAGTGCAGCGGTTCAAGATAACATCCTCGATCATCTCCAGCTCATCGCCAGGAATATCACTATACTGCACCTTCATCGCCGGGTTGACAATGGCAAAGTCCATCCCCGCCTGTATGGCGTGATACAGGAACACCGCATGCATCGCCTCGCGGATATAGTTGTTGCCCCGAAACGAGAACGACAGATTAGACACGCCGCCGCTGACATGCGCGCCCGGCAGGTTCTCGCGTATCCAGCGCGTGGCACGGATGAAGTCGGCAGCATATGCGTCGTGCTCCTCCATACCCGTGGCAACGGCCAGGATATTCGGGTCGAAGATAATATCCAGCGGATTGAAGCCCACCTCCTCCGTCAGCAGCCGATACGAACGCTCGGCAATGGCAATCCGACGCTCGTAGCTGGTGGCCTGCCCTTCCTCGTCGAAGCACATCACCACCACGGCAGCACCATAGCGCTTCACGTCGCGGGCATGACGGAGGAACACCGCCTCGCCCTCCTTCAGCGAAATGCTGTTGACGATGCCCTTGCCCTGCAGACACTTCAGGCCTGCCACAATGACATCCCAGTCGCTCGAGTCTATCATCACCGGCACCGCTGCTATATCGGGCTCGGCAGCTATCGTATTGAGAAACGTCACCATCTCGCGGCGGGCATCCAACAGCCCGTCGTCCATGTTCACATCGAGCACCAACGCACCGTCGGCCACCTGCTTGCGGGCTATCGCAACCGCCTCGTCGTACTGATGTTCCTTGATGAGACGCAGGAACTTGCGCGAACCGGCCACGTTGCAGCGCTCGCCTATCACATTGAACGTCGAGGGCTGGATCTGTAGAACGTCCAGCCCGCTGAGCTGCATCTGCTGCACAGCGGCGGCAGGCCGACGGGGCGACTTGCCCTGTACCAAAGGCACATAGCGGGCAATGAACTCGGGAGTGGTGCCGCAGCAGCCACCGATGATGTTCACCAGGCCCTCGTCCACCATCTGCCCCATCTTCGGGGCCATGCTCTCAGCAGTCTCGTCGTAGAGTCCCAGCGCATTGGGCAGACCGGCATTGGGATAGGCACTAATATAATAAGGTGACTTGCTGGCCATCTGGCGCAGATAAGGCAACATCTGCGTAGCACCGAACGAACAGTTCAGTCCCACCGAGAAGACGGGATACGACGACACGGAGGCCAGGAAGGCATCGATGGTCTGTCCGCTCAGTGTGCGGCCCGCCAGGTCGCTGACGGTCATGCTGAGCATCAGCGGAACCCGTCGTCCTCGGGCTTTCATCGCCTGCAAGGCGGCATCCATGGCCACCTTGGCATTCAGGGTGTCGAAGATGGTCTCCACCAGCACGGCATCCACCCCACCCTCCAGCAGGGCGTCGGCCTCCTCGTAATAGGCATCGAACAGCGTATCGTAATCCAACTCGCGCAGCGCCGGGTTCGACACGTCGGGCGACATCGAGCACGTCTTGTTCGTCGGACCTATCGACCCGGCCACGAAGCGCGGCTTGTCCGGCGAAGAGAACTCATCGGCGCACTGACGGGCGATGCAGGCTCCCTCAAGGGCCATCCGGCGAGCCTGCTCCTCCATGTGATAGTCGGCCTGCGAGATGCGCTGAGCACTAAACGTATTCGTAGTGATGATGTCGGCTCCTGCAGCCAGATACTGCCGGTGGATATCGGCTATCACGTCAGGACGCGACAGGTTGAGCGCGTCGGAGTTGCCCGTCTTACCCAATATCTGCCCTATCATGGTACCCATCGCACCATCCAGTATCAATATGCGTTCTCTGATTACTTGCTCCATACCTTCATTGCACGATCCATCTCGCGGCGGTCTTCTTTCTCCTTCAGCGTCTGACGCTTGTCAAACTCCTTCTTACCTTTACACAGGGCGATGTCCATCTTGGCACGACCGTTCTGGTCGATGAACACCAGCAGCGGCACGATAGTGTAGCCAGTCTGCTTGGTGGCCGACTCCAGTTTGCGTATCTCGCGCTTAGTGAGCAGCAGCTTGCGGTCGCGCTTCAGGTCATGATTGTTGTACGAACCGTAGAAGTAGGGCGAGATGTTCATACCCTTCACCCACATCTCGCCGTTCATAATCGTGCAGTAGGTGTCTACCAGCGAGGCCTTGCCCAGACGGATACTCTTGATCTCGGTACCGGTGAGGACTATACCCGCAGTAAAGGTCTCGATGAAAAAGTATTCAAACGAGGCCTTCTTGTTCTTTATGTTGACAGGACTCTTCTTCCTGATCAGTTCTTCTTCCTTATTCACTATACTTGTATTTACAATTATTCCATTTTATCCGTTATCTCTGCAAAGCGCTCGATATGCTCGTCGATATACCGAGCTATCTGCTCCGTCCATACCTCCTCCTCTTCCACGAACTGGTCGTCCATATCATCAAACTCAGGAAACTGCTCGAACAGGGCCATGAACTCATCGTCGGTGCAGTCGCGCTCCAGCTGCTGACCATACTTATTATATAAGGTATGAGCCTCGTAGATGAGTTTCGACAGCTCGCGCAGGCCCCATAGCTTCAAGGCCTTGGCCAGCGGATTCTTGAAGATGAAGGGACCATAGCCGTTATGGATCAGCTGAACGAAGCCGCCGTCCATCACCTCCTCGTGCAGCGTGTCCCACGCCAGAAGCGTCACCTGGTCGCTGTTGAGCTGTCCCATCGTCTCGGCAGTCAGCTCGCCGCCGATAGCCTCCTTGATAGCAGCAACGAATGCTCCGACAAAGGCATCCATGCCCTCGCCGGCAGCCTGCCGCAGCACAGCATCCGTAATCCTCACCTGTATCATAGCTCGTCACACTCTTTCAACCATAAAGCACTGGAGGCATCGCTGGGCATACGCCAGTCGCCACGAGGAGAAAGGCTGATGCTGCCCACCTTGGGACCGTCGGGCAGACAGGAGCGCTTGAACTGCTGCGAGAAGAAACGGCGACAGAAGGTCTGCAGCCACTTCTTGATAGTTTCCTTGTCATACTTGCCGCTGAAGGCTGCACTAGCCAGCAGGAATATCTTGGCCGGACGGAAGCCGAAGCGCAGGAAGTAGTAGAGGAAGAAGTCGTGCAGTTCATAGGGACCTACAAGATCCTCGGTCTTCTGCTGGATATTGCCTTCCGAGTCGGCAGGAGTCAGCTCAGGCGAGATAGGCGTGTCAATCACGTCAATCAGCGTATTGCGCTGGGCGGCAAACACAGGCAGGGCAGACATATAGCGAATGAGATACTGAATCAATGTCTTAGGCACCCCGCCGTTGACCCCATACATCGACATGTGGTCGCCATTGTAGGTGGCCCAGCCAAGAGCCAATTCCGACAGGTCGCCGGTACCAACCACAATGGCATTCAGCTTGTTGGCCAGGTCCATCAGAATCTGCGTGCGCTCGCGGGCCTGCGAATTCTCATAGGTAGCATCGTGGACGGAGGCATCGTGACCGATGTCGGAGAAATGCTGGGTAACAGCCTTGGCAATCGGTACCTCCATCTGCGAGATGCCCAGCGACTGCATCAGCGAAGTAGCGTTGTCGTGAGTGCGGTCGGTGGTTCCAAAGCCGGGCATGGTGACCCCTACGATTCCCTTACGGTCGTAGCCCAGCTTGTCGAAGGTGCGGATGCAAACCAGCAGGGCCAGCGTAGAGTCCAGCCCACCGCTGATGCCGAGGACTACGTGCTGACAGCCGGTGTGATAGAGGCGTTTTGCCAATCCTGCTGTCTGTATGTTGAGTATCTCCTCGCACGAGTCGGCCATCTCGCTGTCCTTCGGGATAAAGGGATGCGCATCGACCGTGCGCGACAGCGTGAAGGGATGGTCCTCCAAAGCCAGTTTGGCGGGGATGACGAGAGCACGGGCATTGCGCTGGGCATTGATAAAGGTGGAGTTGGTATGGCGCTCGGTGCGCAGACGGTCGACATCCACCTGAGCACTCTGAATCTGGGGCTGGAAGGAGAACCTCTCGCCCTCAACAAGCAGCCGGCCGTTCTCGAATATCATAGCATTCCCGCCGTACACCACATCCTGCGTCGACTCGCCAAAGCCACACGAGGCATAGACATAGCCGCTCATGGTGCGGGCACTCTGCTGGGCCACCAACGAGCATAGGTAGCGGTGCTTGCCTATGAGTTCGTCGCTGGCCGAACAGTTGAAGATGATATCGGCACCGGCCATCGTCAGGTTGTTGCTAGGCGGAATCGGGGCCCAGACATCCTCGCAAATCTCGACGCCAAACCTGACACCATCAGCAGTCTGAAAAAGCTTCGGCTCCGACGACAGCATCAGTCGCTGACCAGCCATATAGATCTCGGTAGGATTCAAGTCCTGCGCTGAAGCAAACCAACGCTTCTCATAGAACTCATTGTAGTTGGGCAGATAGGTCTTAGGCACAAGGCCCAGAATGGTGCCCTGCTGGATAACCGCAGCACAGTTGAGCAGCAGTCCGCCAGCCAGTACAGGAAGTCCCACGATACTGATAACATCGAGCTTCCGTGTGAAGTCAAGCAGCATCATCAGACCTTCTTCGGCCTTTGACAGCAGCAACTGTTCCTTGAAGAGATCCTGACAAGTATAGCCCGTGATGGCAAGCTCGGGGAAACAAATCACCTCCACATGCCCACCCTCAGCGACAGCTATCAGCTTCTCTATCTCCTGGATGTTGAACTCAACATCAGCCACCTTCACGGCAGGAACCGCAGCAGCTACTTTAATGAATCCGTACTTCATAGTTTATTCTTTTATTTCGATAATCCGATTTTCTGCTTATTTCCTTTTCGCATGCGACTATTATGGAATCAACAATGAGGAGTCGCCATAGCTCAGAAACCTGAATTCGTGGGCCAGGGCATAGTCGTATATCTTGCGCCAGTCGCCATGCACAAAGGCACTCACCAACAGCAACAGCGTAGACTGGGGCTGATGGAAATTGGTGACCAGCATCTTCACCACCTTATAGTCATAGCCCGGAGCAATGATAATCTGAGTAGAAGAGTGGAGCACCGACAACTGATGCCGGTCCATCCAGTCGAGCAAAGCCTGCAGAGCCGCTACGGAGGCAGGAACATCCGACCTCTCACTGCTGCCATCAGCCATCTCATACGGTTCCCACTGATTGACATGCAGCTGTTCTTCAGTCAGGTCGAGATTGTCAAGCACCTTCAGTCCCATATAGTAGAGACTCTCCAAGGTCCTGACACTCGTGGTACCCACTGCAATAGCCTCGCCATGATGGGCTATCAGGCGCTCGATGGTTTGCCGACGCACGGCAATATACTCCGTGTGCATAGGATGCTCCCCGATGGTCTCGCTTTTCACGGGACGAAACGTTCCCGCCCCCACATGGAGCGTCACTTCTTCGCGTTCTATCTGGTGGGCATCGATGTCTGAAAGCACTCGCTGCGTAAAATGCAGCCCGGCGGTAGGCGCTGCAACACTACCCTTTATCTTCGAGTATACTGTTTGGTACGTTGTCTTGTCACTTTCCTGAGTGGCGCGGTTCAAATAGGGCGGAATGGGCAACTCACCGGCAGCATCAAGCACTTCGGCAAACAACACACCACCTGTCCACTCAAACTCCACCAGTTGACTTGTGCCATGCTCCCCCACCCTCGTAGCCTTAATGGTGCAAGGTGTCCCCTTGATGCTACATTGACGCTCTAACATAGTTCCCGCTTTCCATTTCTTCTGGTTACCCACCAGGCAAAGCCACGAGCAGCGTTCCTGCTGCTGGAACATCTGTTCGTAATCAGCTGGAGCATAGGGCTCCAGCAGGAACACCTCAATGCTGGCTCCCGTTTCCTTACGGAAATGCAGGCGCGCCTGAATGACCTTGGTGTTGTTCATCACCATCAATGCACCTTCAGGCAGGTAATGGGGCAGATGGTAGAACACATCCTCACCCACTTCACCTTTATTATATATCAATAGCTTCGAATGGTCGCGTTCCGCTATGGGAAATTTCGCTATTCGCTCGTCAGGCAACTCATAGCTATAGTCACTTATATGAATCTGTTTAGTACTCATAAAGTTCTTTGGTTATGCAATTTTTACATTCATAAATAACGAGCTATACTCGATGACCTCATCTCAACAGACTGTTACGGCAGCCTTGCAAAGGGCAAATAGCAGGGTAAGCCCCAATACAGTCATTGGCACGTAACAATCCCGAAGAGGATACTTTGCAGGGATTGTTAACCGACAGTAGATGCGATAGACCAACCATCCCACGAAGCCGCCCCAGATGAGTCCGACGGTAATGTCTCCGGGATAATGCACTCCAAGATAAAGCCGTGTATAGCAGTTGGTGAGCGACCAGCATACCATAAAGATTGTGAACAGACGCTGGCGCATCAGCAACGAGAAGAAGATGGCAATGGAGAACGTATTGGCAGCATGAGCCGAGAAGAAACCGTAGTTTCCTCCCCTATAGCCGTCCACAGTATCAATAAGATGTCCAATCTCCGGATCGTGGGTAGGACGCCATCGTGCCACCAGCGGCTTCACAATCTCGTCGTCGACAGCACCGGCCAGAGCCACACAGATTCCTGCAGCGACAAATATCAGCAGCACTTCACGCACATTGCGATTCACGCGAATCACGACAAAAAGCAAGGCCACATAAAGCGGTATCCAGGTCTGCGCGGTGGTCAGTGTCATGATGACGCTATCGAGAAACGTAGAATCGCTACCATTCAGGGCCAGCAGCAAATGCTTGTCGAATTGTATCAGTTCATCCATTGTTTTTCCTTTTATGTTATTTCGTTACTTCGTTCTTTTTTTCGAGATTTCGATACTTCGTTTTTTGAGATTTCGATACTCCGATGTTTCGATGCTTGCAAGAATTCGAGCTATATCACCTCTATCTCCTTGGTCTCCAACCATCCTTTCTTGCCGTCGGCAACTCGGATTTCCTTCCATCCCTTCATCGACGAGTCGGTAATGGTGACACGGGTCCCTTCGTGCAGGATAAAAAGGTCAGTGCCATTCTTCGAGGGAGTGCTCTTGACATTGACCGCAGAGCGGATGATGACGGCTCCTGTCCGATGGTCAAGCCCACGCTTCTGCTGCCATGCGAAGACATTACTGACCACAAACATCAGCAACAGGAGCAGCGCACCGAAAAAGCCCACCTTGCGCAACCAAATCCGCTCGGCAAAGAGATATGCCAGGGCCAGGACAATAGCTATAGCCAAGGCGATGAGCGCCATCCGGGCCCAGGCATCGACACTTTGTAAATTGACCAGTGAGCGGTACCACGTGACAAAGAACATCTCCGATTCAGGGGTAATCTTGTCTATCGTCTTCGAACGCGCCATCTGCAGGTTAAAGCGAATGTCCTCATCACCTGGCGACAGCAGCAATGCTCTCTCGTAGGCAATGACAGCCTGCGTAATGCTGTCCATGCGATAATAGCAGTTGCCAAGATTATAGTATAACTCTGCTGAAACACCCTGACGCAGCAACGACTTATATCCGCTGGCTGCCTGCTGGTAGTGTTCTGCAACATAGGCACTGTCGGCCTCTGCCTTGGTTGCTGCGACTGATGCTACGGGAATCAACATCAGAATCAGCAATATGACAGCAGACTTTGGCATTCTGCCTTTCTTCATCGTGCTGGCTATCTGGGTGATAGCCGTCATGGCCATATCATACACTTTATTCATATTTCCTTTAGCATCACCTGGTGCATAGCGGGCATACTCGCATTCGTCCAGTGCACCGATAAACTGCTGAATAGTTTCCTCACTGACATGATGTTCAGAAAGTTTCTGACTGATGTTCTCACGAGAAAGCTGCTCAACGGGCATATTCAGCTTGTCGCCCACATAACCCCACAGTGCACGTAACACCTCATCGTAGAACTCGCCCTGATTGCCTGCAGCCATCAGCTTCGAGGCTTTCCTTAGGCGCTTGGCAGCAACCTTGTTGGCTTTGCCAGCGCGCCGTTTTACAATATCAGCATTCTCAATGGCCCGCTGGCGGAAGATAACGAACAACGAGACAAAGCCCAGAAAGAGCACAGCCAGTGCAACCCAGTATTGAATAGAAACGAAGAAGAAGTCATCAACGGCATGCTGGCGAGTCTCTCCAGTTTTGATATAATGGATGTCACTATTCAGCTGGCGTACATCCTCCTGTCCTGTATAGGCAGCAGTCTTACCGCCATCGCCCTTGGCCACTTGCAGGGTGAACGACTCGGTGCTGACGGTCTTATACTGGTTTGTATGGGTATCAAAGTAAGTATACTCTATGGCAGGAATCTCAAACGTTCCCTGATGCCGCGGCACTGCCAGGAAGTCGTAGATGATATTGCCCTCCAGCCCCTGTGTAGTCAGTTTGGTCTGGTCGGTCACCTTGGCATCGTAGTGGTCAAAGTCCTTCGGGAACTTCACCTCTGGTTCCTTCAGCAGTTTCATATTACCAGCACCACTCACCACTACGCGAAGCTTCACGGGGTCGTTGGCTTTGACTTCCGTCTTGTCAAGAGTGGCCGAGATGGTATATGTTCCCACACCACCCGAGAAATTGGCTGGGCGTTGGGGCAACGGATCTACCTGTATGGTAATACCCGGGGCGGTAATCTTCTTCTTCACCTCCACATAGCCGGAGCCTCCGTTGAAGAATGCCTCAAAGGGGTCGACATTACGGTTCTGCTGCACCACAATGCCTTCATAGGTGATGCTGGGAACTTCCAATTTACCTGTAGTCTGCGGGAACATCACGTATTGCTGCCAGGTAACGGTACGATAAGCTTTTCCGTTAAGGTTCTCGATATGGAACTGCTTCTCTTGAGGCAGCGGAACCTCACGGGTATAGAAACTCTTCAGGTCGGCCATCTTACCATTCAACTGCGTCAGTCCCACCAGCGTATATACCTTATAGGTGAGAAGGATGGGTTCTTGCTCACGCACGTGCTGCTTTGAGGCTGTCACCTTGATAAACAAGTCACTGCCAGAAATGGCAGAGCCCGCAGCCCGGACTTCACCGTTGCCTCCCTGCTGGCGGTTGCCCTGCTGACCACCCTTTGACTCGCCCTGAACCTTGATGCGTACCTCATTGGAGTTGACCGTCTTGCCATTCACCGAGATGTGAGCCGCCGGAATAGTAAAAGAGCCTTGCTTGGTGGCCGAAAGGATATAGGTATAAGTGATAGACGACGAACTAGACATGTGTCCGTTGACCATCTGGAAGCTCGACTGGGTGCTGGTGCTGGGTCCCATCAACACATCGAAGGCATCGGGTATGTTGCCTGCCCGGAAACCGTTGGCATCGTCAGTATTGACGGTATAGCTCAGACGGAACTGTTCTCCCACAGCCACCTGACCTGGCGCACGGCCGATTAGCGTCTGAGCTATTGCCGATGTGACGAAGAATGAGGCATAAAGGATGACAAATGCTGCACAAAACAGTATTCGCCTCATTCTATTCCCATGACTGTTCATTCCCGTCATCACCATTATTGCATTAGAAAATTCTTCTTTCTTCATTCAACATTCTTCTTTAAAAAGACTACCAATTCTTTTCTAGTCTCCTGCGCTGAGGTTGTTGTTGAGCTTTTTTCATGCGTTCTTGAGTTTGCTTCTCTTCCTGCATGGCAGCGTTCAATAGTTGCTCAGCATTCTCACGGCTCATTTGTTGCTGTTGTTGCTGCTGTTGTTGTTGCTGCTGTTGCTGCTGCTTTTCTTGTTCTTGTTTCTGCTTATTCTGATCTTGCTTCTGCTTGTCCTGTTGGTCTTTGTTCTGTCCACCTTGATTCTGCTCATCCTGCTGTTGTTTTTGCTGACGCTTGCAGAGAGCCAGATTATAGCGGGTCTGGTCATCACCAGGATTGTTGCGCAGGGCTTCCTTATATGCCTCTATAGCCTCGCCGAACATCTTGTGCTGCTGGCAGATTACACCAATATTGTGAAAGGCTTGTGCCCGACGCAACGGATTGGTTTCCAATTTGGCTGCCTGCTCATACTGGATAATAGCTAAAGAATCCTTACGTTGCTGCATCAGGGCGTTGCCCAGATTATAGACCGCTTGCGCATTGCGAGGATTCTTCTCGACAGCCTTGCGGTATAGCACTTCAGCAGAGGCAGCATTGCCTTGACGGAACTGTCGGTTACCCTGGCGCACCAGCTGTCGGTCGCCTTGAGCCTGCACTCCTGTTGCCACCAGCAATAATGCCGTCAGCACCATGGCTTTCTTGCTGCGCTTAAATAGCGAGATGCGTTTCAACATGGGGTTCTTGATTTCCTGTATGCATACCTCGATGATGAGCAACAGCAGCACCAGAATGCCAACTGCCTGAAACTGCTCATCATAGTCGCTATAGATAGTGCTCGAGATTTCTTTCTTGGCCAACTTGTCCAACTCGTTGTCCAGCTGCTCCTGAGCATTACTGTTATTGTCAACATGGATATAGGCTCCTTTTCCAGCATCAGCCAGCTGACGACACATGTCCTCGTTCAGTCCCGTCATCACGGTCTGCCCGCTATTGTCTTTCAGGTAGTCGCCATTCCCTGTAGGAATGGGAGCTCCACTTGCAGAACCCACACCTAAAACATAGGTATTCATGCCCTTCTCCAAAGCTTCCCTGGCTGCATCTATGGCTTTGCCCTCATGGTCTTCGCCATCGGTAATGACGATGATAGCCTTGCCCACGCCCTCTTGCTGTGTAAAACTGTGGCTGGCCATGCCAATGGCCGCTGCAATGTCTGTACCCTGTGTGGCAATCATCGAGGGCGAGATGCTCGACAAAAACATTTTTGCCGACACATAGTCGCTTGTGATAGGCAACTGCACAAAAGCTTCTCCTGCAAAGACTATCAGCCCTATCTTATCGTTGGTGAAGTGGTCTACAAGGTTCTCTACCATCATCTTGGCTCGGTCCAGACGACTGGGTGCTACATCCTCAGCCAACATGGAGTTACTGACATCCATGCAGATAATAGTCTCAATGCCGGTGCGCTTCTCATGGCTGATGCGGGTACCCAGCTGCGGACGGGCCAGCATAACAATAATCAGTGCCAACGCTCCCATAAGTAGCCAGAACTTGACAGCAGGGCGCAGACGAGACACGTCGGGCATCAGCTGGCGCACCAGTGCTGGGTCACCAAACTTGCGCAAGCGTTTCTTCTGCAGGCGCATCATCAGCCAGCGTATCAAGAACAGCAGCGGTACCACTGCCAACAAATAGAGGTATATAGGATCTTCGAATCGAAACATTTTTCTTTCTTTCGTTAATACGTTATTATTTAGGGCAGCTTGCGGAACACGGTGATTCGCAGCAAGACCTCCAGCAGCAGCAGCAGGGCGGCAGCAAGGGCAAAGGGTTGGTAAGCCTCGTATTTCTTGCTAAATTTTTTTACATTCAGCTTCGATTTCTCCAGCTTGTCAATCTCCTTATATATGTTCTGCAGCTCACGATTGTTAGTGGCACGGTAGAAGTCACCCTCAGTAGCCCGGGCGATATCTTGTAGCGTCTGGGTGTCTATCTCCACCGGGATGTTCACATACTGTATGCCACCACCTACCTGCATGGGATACGGAGCCACCTTATTGGTACCCACGCCAATGGTGTAGACTCGTATGCCCAGGCTCTTGGCTATCTCAGCTGCCGTCATCGGAGACAGGTCTCCACGATTGTTCGAGCCATCGGTCAGCAGTATCACGACACGGCTTTTGGCCTTCGAGTCTTTCAGTCGGCTCACGGCATTGGCCAGTCCCATGCCAATAGCCGTACCGTCTTCTATCAGTCCGCGGGCGGCAATGTCGGTTCTGACACCCTGTAGCAGATTGAGCAGCGAGGCATGGTCGGTGGTCATCGGACACTGGGTGAATGCCTCGCCTGCAAAAATTGTCAGACCGATATTGTCATCAGTACGACCCACTATGAACTCTGCAGCCACTTGCTTGGCAGCTTCCATGCGATTGGGCTTTAGATCTTCGGCAAGCATGGAAGTAGAAACGTCCATAGCCAGCATGATATCGATACCTTCCACCGTTTGGTTCTTCCAAGAGTTCTGTGTTTGCGGTCGTGCCAGCACTAATACCACGAGCACGAAAACCACTATGCGCAGCAGGGGCTGCAGAGGCATCAGCACCACCTTCCAAGAGCGCGGAGCAAAGCGAAACACACTGGTGTCGCTCATCCGCATTGTAGGTTCGCTCTTCTTCCTGTATAGCAGATACCATATTATATAAGGTATCAGCAACAGCAGCAGCAACAGATATTCCTTATTGGCAAATTCCATCTCTAAATCAACAATAGATAAACACTATACACTATATAGCAGAACAGCACTATAACAACTGCGGCCAAGGCCCAAATGACAGTTTTCAGGATGCGGCGCTCCTTCTGCGAACGCTGGTCAGCCTCCGACAGTTCCGGCTTCTGCACCTCTTCGACAGGTTGGTTCTCCTGCTTCGTCTGATTGATGAAGTCAATGGCATTCACCAGGTTGGCGTCATTCTCATTAATCAGCGTCGAGTATTTGGCGAACTTCACCAGATCGGCTGTCAGGAACAACTGTCGCAGCTCGTCCAGCGACTGCTGGTCGCCGGTAGACGTCAGTCGCTCGATAATCTCGGTGCTGGTCATCTCCATGGCCGAGAATCCATAGCGTTCCTCAATATACTTGCGCAGCGTATCGGTCAATTTGGTATAGTACTCTTTCTGATTCTCCGAGTTCACCATCTTGTCGGCCTTGATTTGTTCTATCTCCTTCATGGCTTTCTGGTGAGGCAGCAGGCGCTTGACAATCTTGATACGGGCTATCACGGGCTTGTTGTCGCGCAAACGCAGATACAGGTAATAGCACAGAGCTATCAGCACCAGCACCAGCACACTGAACCAGAAGGCCGGTGCCCAGTCGTTCCACTGGAACGGATTGTCTTGCACGTCTTTCGGACCGAAGAATTTATTCAGCTGCGTGGTGTCCACCTCCACCTCAACCACTTTTAGTGCCAGCTCCGAGGTTTGCCGTTCCTTGCCGTTTACCTTCACCTTGAAAGGAGGCAGAGGGTATAGCTTACCGTCAAACGAAGTCAGCACGATGGTCATCGTCTGGCTTGTCGGATGCTGGGTAGAAAGTATCTCCACACCCGGTACTAACATCTGACGGGCCTGCAACTGGGGCCATTCCACCTTCAAGTCCCCCTCTCCCTCCACGGTCAGTGTCACCACAGCCTGCTCGCCTATCATCATTTCAATAGGGTCTATCGTGGCCTTCACGCTCTGAGCAGAGGCCACACACAGGGTGAAGAGCAAAGCAACGACGGAAATAATAGTCTTTCTCATTAGCTTCTTTGTTTAAACAACATCAGCAGGGCTTTCACATAGTCTTCATTAGTGGCCATAGACACCAGGTCGACATTACTCTTATTCATCGTCTCACGCAACTTCTCCTGTCGCTGATGCCAATACTTCTCATACGATTGTCGTAGCCTGCGGCTCGATGTGTCGATATACTGCTCAAACCCTGTCTCTGCATCCACTATGCGCATCAGTCCCACATCGGGCAACTCGCGAGCTCGCTGGTCGTACACCTGCAGTGCCACCACATCGTGCTTGCGGTTGGCTATCTGAAGCGGCTGCAGGAAGTCTTGCCGCACGTAGAAGTCGCTCAGCACAAAGGCCGTACACCGCCGCTTGGCAACGCTGGTCAGGAACTCTAGTGCCTGCTTCACATCGGTTCGCTTCGACTCTGGTTTAAAATCCAGCATCTCGCGAATGATGTAGAGGATGTGCTTGCGTCCCTTCTTGGGAGGAATATATTTCTCAATGCGGTCTGAGAAGAACACCACACCTATCTTGTCGTTGTTCTGGATGGCCGAAAAGGCTATCGTGGCTGCTATCTCCGTCACCATGTCGCGTTTCATCTGGCGCTGCGTTCCGAAGTCCAGCGAGCCACTGACATCAATCAGCAACATCACCGTTAGCTCGCGTTCCTCCTCGAACACCTTGACATAGGGCCGATGGAAGCGGGCTGTCACGTTCCAGTCGATATCGCGCACATCGTCGCCATATTGGTACTCGCGCACCTCGCTAAAGGCCATACCCCTGCCCTTGAATGCTGAGTGATACTGCCCTGCAAAGACGTTCGAGCTCAGGCCACGAGCCTTGATCTCTATCTTCCTTACCTTTTTTAATATCTCACTAGTCTCCATAATTTGGTTTGCCTAGTTTTCCTAGTATGCCTAGGTCTCCTAGTTTTCCTAGTCTTTAGGGAACCTCCACCTTATTGATAATCTTCGAGACAATCTCCTCGCTGGTGACGTTGCTGGCCTCAGCTTCATAGGTTAGGCCTATGCGGTGGCGCAGCACATCGTGGGCTACGGCTCTCACATCCTCAGGCACCACATAGCCGCGACGCTTAATGAAGGCATAGGCACGGGCTGCCTTTGCCAGGTTGATGCTGGCACGGGGTGAGCCGCCAAACGATATCATATCCTTCATATCCTTCAACCCGTAGCGGTCGGGATAGCGAGTGGCAAACACGATGTCGGCGATATACTGCTCTATCTTCTCGTCCAGATACACCTCGCGCACTACCTGGCGGGCCTTCAGAATCTCCTCGGCGGTAGTCACGGGGGTCACACGGGGCAGCCCTTCGCCAATGTTCTCACGGATAATCTTCTTCTCCTCCTCAATGGTGGGATAGCCGATTACCACCTTCAGCATGAAACGGTCTACCTGAGCTTCTGGCAGCGGATAGGTCCCCTCTTGCTCTATCGGGTTCTGCGTAGCCATCACCAGGAAGGGATTAGGAAGGTCAAAGGTATCGCTGCCTATAGTCACCTGCTTCTCCTGCATGGCTTCCAGCAACGCGCTCTGCACCTTGGCGGGAGCACGGTTAATTTCATCAGCCAGCACGAAGTTAGCAAACACAGGGCCGCGTTTCACATTAAACTTCTCGTCCTTCTGTGAATAGATGAGCGTTCCCGTCACGTCAGCCGGCAACAGGTCGGGCGTAAACTGAATACGGCTATAGGTAGCATCAATCAGTTGTGACAGCGTCTTGATGGCAAGTGTCTTGGCCAGACCGGGGACACCCTCCAGTAGTATATTGCCGTCGCTCAGAAGACCTATCAGCAACGAGTCTACCAGATGTCTCTGTCCCACTATCACACGATCCATACCCGTTACCAGGTTGGTCACGAATCCACTTTGTTGTTCTATCCGGATATTCAGTTCACGGATGTCAATAGCTTCTGCCATAATATTACTTTTTTACCTTTTTACTTTTAATTTGGGTGCAAAAGTACTCATTTTCCCTGTCATAACGCACATCAGCACAACTAAATAATATTAAAATATTATAAGAGTTTTTTTTATGACCTGCTCTTCGGCCATCCTGCCCCGTTTTTCTGGCTACCAAAAGAAGCGACACTTCATCAAAAAAGCGTTTGACAATTTTGCAGTTAACAAGAAAAGTTGTAAATTTGCAAGTGAAATAAAAAAACACTAACGTTTATGAAGAAGAAACTATTATTGGTTTGGGCAATGACTGTAACAGGATTGTCACCCATGACTGCCCAGGAGATGACAACTGAAGACTTAGGCATTTTCAATCACCTCGGTGCCGCTGTCGGAGTGGGAACAACAGGTATCAGCGTGGAACTTGCCGCCCCGCTGACATCGTACGTCGCAGTGCGTGGCGGTGTGAACATCATGCCCGCCTTCAAGTATAACGACGACTTCAGGCTGAACTACAAACTTGACGGCACGGCGCAGCGAGTTGTCGACGAGCAAGGCAAGGTGCTACCCGACAAAGTTAGCATCCAGGGCAAGCCGAGCATGACGACGGGCCACCTGCTGTTCGACATCTTCCCCTTCCGAAGCAGCAGCTTCCATCTGACGGCCGGTGCCTACTTTGGTGGCGAGAACGTTGTGAACGTATATAACAAAGATGACGGAGCACTCAGTATGGTCAGCGAAGTGAACAAAGCCCTTATTGCTGCCGGCATAGCCGACCCTGCGACACACGACAACATGATAGGTGTGAGCCTGGGCAACTACTTCCTCACTCCCGACAGGAACGGCAACGTGAAGGCCGACATCAAGGTGAGCGCATTCCGTCCCTATCTCGGTTTCGGCTTTGGTCGCCCCGTACCCACGAAGAGCCGTTTCACATGCAACTTCGACATGGGTGTGCAGTTCTGGGGCAAGCCCAAGGTGATGGTCGAGGGCAATGAGCTGTCTGAGTCCGACACCGACGGCAAGGACGGCGGCGTGATGAAGGTCATCTCAAAGATTGCGGTATGGCCAGTCATCAGTATACGTCTGGTGGGCAGAATCCTCTGACGACTTACGTTACTGCTTGCGACGCTTTTTAAGCTGTAACTTTGGTATCTTGATGACCTGTCCCACTTTGACCTTCGGGTTCTGGGGCAGGTCGTTGAATACTTCGACGTAGCACTCCATATCCGGTCCCAGATGAGCCCGACAGATGCTGTAGAAAGTCTGCCCCGCCAAGACCTTCACCTCGTGGTCGAGTCCTACGATACGGTAAGCCCCCAGTCGTACGCGAACGTCCTTTTGGGCATATTTGTCTGGGGTCTCGGCATCTGGTTTGGTTGCTGGCTTATCTGCGGGTTTGACAGCAGGCTCAACCTTAGCGGGAGGAGCAATGGGTTCCACCTTGGCTGCTGCGGGAGCTGGTTGCAGCTGAGCCGGTTGCTGGTCGGGTTCGTCTTTGGCTGTGCCTTCGGGGAGCGTGTCCAGCGGGACAGCCTGCACCGTGTCGTGCACCACCACCGTATCAGGTGCCACAGACCGAGTTGCATGCTGAAAGCCATAATAATAGCCTCCGGCAGCCGACAACGCCATGAGTGTCAAGATGCCGAATGCAGCCAATATCCAGCGTCCCCTCGAACGTTCCTCCTCAGGTACATCGTCATCGACTGGCTGCTCGGCAGAGGCAGACTCTTCATCAGAGGATGGGGCTTCATCAGAGGAGGGGGCTTCATCAGAGGAGGGGGCTTCATTAGAGGCGGGGTCTTCATCAGAGGAGGATTCTTCATCAAAGACTGGTTGTTCGGTTACGGGTTCATCTACAACAGCTACAATCTCCGACAGTTCATCCTCCATAAGCGCTTGAGATATGGTATCCTGCTCGGGAACAACAATTTGTTCGGGAACAACCTCCTGCTCAGAAACGACCTCCTGCTCTTCCTTGATATCAGCGAACTCAACACCCTCGTTGAGCACCACCGTCTCGAACTGCGAGAAGGGCTTGTTGACCAGTTCCTTCATGGTAGCATCGGGTGTAAACGACACTTTAGAGTGACCGTTGATGGTGACTCGCTCTCCCGTTCGCACACTGACACTCTCTCGAGCCTCGACATCAATGATTTTAAACGTACCCAGACCTTTCACCTTCACCAGCTGGTCGGTCTCCAACCGTTCCTGTATCAAGGCGAACATAGCCGATGCAAAAGCATTGGCCTCACGCTTCTCGAAGCCGTTCTTCTGAACCAGAATGGCGGCAATCTCCTGAATCGTCATCTTTCCCATTATTGCTGCACTCCTCCTTTCAGTTTGTCTTTCCAAGTCTGGTTAGGCTTGAATGTAAGCACCAGCTTGGGTGGCACGAGCATGCGCTGTCCCGTGGAGGGGTTGACGATGACGCGTTCCAGTTTTTTCTTTGACTCGAAAGTACCGAAGTTTGGCACTTGCACACAGTTGTCTTCCTGAAAAGCATCCCCCATAGCGTTGATGATGTTGTCCACCAGCCTTTGGGTGTCTTTCAGAGAGTAGCCGGTGCGCTCAGCCAGCTCAGCAATAAATTCCTTGTTATTCATATCGTGTCGTAGCGTATAAGTCAAACTCTTCTGCATCCGTAATACGTGCTTCGTAGAACTGGCCGACGACAAGTTGCTCGTCGGCAGGCAGCAAGACCTCGGGGTCGACCTCTGGCGAGCAGAACTCAGTGCGGCCAACAAACCAGCCGCCCTCCCTCCGGTCGATGATGACACGCAGAGTCTGTCCTATCTTGGCGGCCTCTATTTCTGCCGAGATATTCTGCTGCAGCCGCATCAGCTTGTCCAGCCTGGTCTGCTTGACCTCTGCGGGTACATCGTCGTCGTAGTGCTGAGCAGAGTAAGTTCCGTCCTCCTCGCTATAGGCGAAGGCTCCCATTCGTTCAAAGCGTGCCCAACGGGTGAAGTCCATCAGTTCGCAGAAGTCATCGTCTGTTTCGCCTGGGAAGCCCACCATCAGTGTAGTGCGCAGATGGATGCCCGGCACCTCGCGCCGCATGCGTTCTACGAGTTCGTAGGTTTCCTGCTTGCTGAAGTGTCGCTGCATCCGCGTGAGCATATGGTCGGAGATGTGCTGCAAGGCTATATCCAGATAGCGGCAGACGTTAGGCCGTTCACGCATCACGCGCAACAGTTCCCAGGGGAAATGAGCGGGATAGGCATAGTGCAGACGAATCCAGGCCACACCCTCAATCTGTGCCATCTGGTCAATCAGTTCTGCTATATGCTGTCGACCGTCGATGTCCACACCATAGTAGGTAAGTTCCTGTGCAATAATCTGAAACTCCTTCACGCCCCGACTCACCAACCATCTTACCTCGTCGAGAATATCCTGCTGCTGACGGCTCTGGTGACGGCCCGTGATGAGCGGAATGGCACAGTAGGTACAATGCCGGTCGCAGCCCTCGCTGATTTTGATATAGGCATAGTGCGAGGGAGTCGTGATACGCCTGTGACATAAGCCATCCGGCTTTCGCTCTACCCCACCCGCTGACGACTCCAGATCGTCGAGCAACTGCCGGTAGTTGAACTTCCCATACCATCCGTCAACCTCAGGAATCTCTGCTTCCAGATCAGCCAGATAGCGTTCTGACAGACATCCCATCACATAGAGCCGCTTTAGATGTCCTTCCGTCTTGGCCTGAGCCAGTTCGAGGATGGTGTCGATGCTTTCTTGCTTGGCATCCTCGATGAAGCCGCAGGTATTGACAACGGCTATCTGGCCCTGCGGGTTCTCTGCATCGTGCGTAACATGATAGCCACGCGACTCAAAGAGCCCCATCAGCGTCTCCGAGTCTACCAGGTTCTTCGAGCATCCCAGCGTGATGAAATCTATAGTCGGTTTATTCATTCTTGAACAGCGAGTCTACAAACTGCGTCTTGTTGAAGAGTTGCAGGTCGGTCATGCCTTCACCCAGTCCGATATACTTGACTGGCACCTTCAGTTGGTCGGATATTCCAATGACCACCCCTCCCTTTGCCGTGCCATCGAGCTTGGTAATGGCCAGCGAGGTTATCTGCGTGACGGCTGAGAACTGCCGGGCCTGCTCAAAGGCATTCTGTCCGGTAGAGCCGTCGAGCACCAACAGCACCTCGTCGGGTGCTTCGGGCAGCACTTTCTTCATCACGTCCTTGATTTTCTTCAACTCGTTCATCAGTCCCACCTTGTTGTGCAGTCGGCCTGCCGTATCTATCAGCACCACGTCGGCACCATTGGCCTTGGCACTCTGCAGCGTGTCGAACGCCACCGAGGCAGGGTCGGAGCCCATCTGCTGCTTCACCACAGGCACTCCCACGCGCTCGCCCCAGATGCACAGCTGCTCTACGGCAGCAGCACGGAACGTATCGGCAGCACCCAGGTAGACTTTCTTGCCTGCCTGCTTGAACTGCCACGCCAGCTTGCCTATCGTGGTGGTCTTGCCCACACCGTTGACACCTACCACGAGTATCACATAGGGCTTATGGTCGCTGGGCAAATCCCAGTTGTCGTTGTCATCACTGTTATTCTCTGCCAGCAGCGAGGCTATCTCGTCGCGCAAGATGCGGTTCAGTTCGGCGGTTGATACGTATTTGTCGCGAGCCACGCGCTCCTCGATGCGCTCAATAATTTTCAGAGTAGTCTCCACACCTACATCCGACGTGATGAGCACCTCCTCAAGATTGTCCAGCACATCATCGTCGACCTTCGACTTTCCAGCTACGGCTCGCGCCAGTTTGTCGAACACGCTCGACTTGGTTTTCTCAAGACCCTTGTCCAGCGTTTCCTTCTTGTCCTTATTAAAAAATCCAAATATACCCATAGTTATAACTATTTGGCGACAAAGGTAATAAAAAAAGCTGAAACTGCGAAGAGTTTCAGCCTTTTCTATATAGTTTTTTTAATATTAATTCTTAAAGAAGTCCTTAACGGCCTCGTTAGGAACCATCTGCTCATCGAAGATGTAAGCACCCGTCTTGGGGCTCTTCACCATCTTGATCACCTTTGTGTAAGCGCGACCATCCTTCGAACCTTCGTGGAGGGTAGCAACGGTTTTCTTTGCCATTGAGTATTTACTTTATTAGTTTATTAAACCTATTCGCCCCTTATTTAATCTCCTTGTGCACAGTCATGCGCTTCAGGATGGGGTTATACTTCTTCAGCTCCATACGCTCGGGAGTGTTCTTGCGGTTCTTCGTCGTGATATAACGGCTTGTGCCGGGAAGACCGCTCTCCTTCATCTCGGTACACTCCAGAATAACCTGGACACGGTTGCCTTTAGCTTTCTTACCTGCCATAATTGTTAGTCTCCTATTACTTTAATGTCCTTCCAGTCAACATAACCCTTGGCAACAGCCTGCTTAAGGGCAGCGTCCAGACCTACCTTATTAATCATACGCAGACCAGCAGCGCTGATCTTCAACTGAATCCAGCAAGCCTCCTCTACATAGTAGAACTTCTTGCTGAACAGGTTTACATCAAAGCTGCGCTTTGTGCGGTGCTTTGAGTGAGACACATTATTACCAATCTGTGCCTTCTTTCCCGTAATCTGACAAATTTTCGACATCTCTATCTACTCTTTTTTGTGTTCCTTAAATGTAACTTATTCCAAACAGGGTGCAAAGGTACGAAAAAGTTTAGAGTTTCGAGTTTAAAGTTCAGAGAAAACGTCAACTCTTAATATTTTTTAACCTTCCAACTCGGCTGGCTGGGGTTCTGTCTTCAGAAAATCGAGAAACATCTGCATCGCACTGTTGGTAGCGATGGCCAGGTTGATGTCCCGTCCGTGGTCTTCTTCCACCTTCATCGTCACCTGCCGGTCAGGAGTGCCACAGGCCAGCCAGATGGTACCTACGGGATTCTCCTTCGTACCTCCTCCAGGACCAGCAAAGCCTGTTGCCGAAATGGCATAGTCGGTGTTCAGCGTCCGGCAGGCTCCAGCCACCATAGCCCGGGCCACCTCTTCACAGACGGCAGTCTTCTCGGCCAGCAGTTCGGCGCTGACACCCAGCAGCGAGATCTTCACCTCGTCGACATACGAGATGATGCCACCCTTGAAATACTTCGAGGCTCCCGGCACAGCGATGATGGCCTCGGCAATACGGCCGCCCGTACAGCTCTCGGCTGTCGACACGGTCTTGTCCATTTCCCACAGCAGCTGACTCACTTCCCTGCTGATTACCTTGCTTTCAAAATCCATCTTTACTATTTACGATTTGACTATTTACTATATTATTTAATATTGGACAATTTACGATTGTCCCACCTTATTTAAATGTCACCTTCGAGAAGGCGGGAGCCTCTATCGGACAGAACTCCCCGTCCAGATACTTATTGTAGCCCACTATGCCTATCATGGCCGCATTGTCGGTAGTATAGCTGAACTTGGGGATGTATACCGTCCACCCGTAGCGCTTGGCATAGTCGTGGAAGGCATTGCGCAGTCCGTTGTTGGCACTCACGCCGCCAGCCACAGCCACATGCTTGATGCCAGTCTGCTTCACGGCCAGCTTCAGCTTCTTCATCAGAATATCGACAATGGTCCACTCCAGTGAGGCGGCAATATCCTCCTTGTGGTTCTCGATGAAGTCGGGCTCCTGCTCCACCCACTTGCGCAGGTTATAGAGGAACGAGGTCTTCAAGCCCGAGAAGCTGTAGTCAAGTCCGGGAATATGCGGTTCGGCAAACTGGTACGCCTTCGGGTTACCCTGCCGCGCCAGCCGGTCGATGATGGGACCACCTGGATAACCCAGTCCCATCACCTTCGAGCACTTGTCGATGGCCTCGCCGGCAGCATCGTCGATGGTCTGGCCCAGCACTTCCATATCGTTGTACTTGCGCACCAGCACAATCTGGGAGTTGCCGCCGCTCACAAGCAGGCAGATGAACGGATAGGGAGGCGGATTGAAGTCGCCCTCGCCACCGTCGATAAAATGCGCCATCACGTGTCCCTGCAGATGATTGACATCTATCAGGGGTATGCCCAGCGAGCGGGCAAAACCTTTGGCGAAGTTGACACCCACAAGCAGCGACCCCATCAGTCCGGGTCCGCGTGTGAATGCCACCGCCGAGAGCTGTTCCTTCTGAATGCCGGCACGCTTGATGGCCTCATGCACCACTGGCACCACGTTCTGCTGGTGAGCCCTCGATGCCAGCTCAGGCACCACACCGCCATACGCTTCGTGGACAGCCTGCGACGCCGTGACATTCGACAGCAGCACATCGTTTCGCAGCACTGCTGCCGACGTGTCGTCGCATGAGCTCTCTATTGCTAATATATAAATGTCTTTTGTCATTTCAATGTTTCGATGTTTCGGGCTTCGGTATTTCGAAGTGTCGATGCTTCAAGGTTTGGATGCTTCGATGCTTCGAAAGAAGCCTTAATAAGTCAGAATCTCCACCCCGTGTTCGGTCATCAGCAGCGTGTGCTCCCATTGGGCCGAGGGCTGCTCGTCCTCAGAGATGACCTCCCAGCCGTAGGGGTCGTCGGCATCGATGAACACCTTCCATGTACCCATGTTGATCATCGGCTCGATGGTGAACACCATTCCCGGCACCAGCAACATGCCTTTGCCCTTCTGGGCAAAATGGCAGACCTCAGGCTCCTCGTGGAAGTCGTTGCCCACCCCGTGGCCGCAAAGGTCGCGCACCACACCGTAGTGATACTTCCGGGCATGCTTCTCTATCGCCTTGCCAATATCGTTCACATAGCCCCAGGGCTTGGCAGCCTCCATGCCTATCTCCAGACACTCCTTGGCGACGCGCACCAGCTGCTCCTTCTCGGGCGTTGTCTTACCTATTATATACATACGCGAGGCATCGGCATAGTAGCCGTCGAGGATTGTAGTGAAGTCGACATTGATGATGTCGCCCTCCTGCAAGATGTCGTCAGCCTTGGGAATACCGTGACACACCACCTCGTTGATGCTCGTGCATACCGACATAGGGAACGGGGGTGTCTCCTCGTCACCACCATAGTTCAGACAGGCGGGAATAGCTCCGTGCTGTTCACAGTAGTCGCGGCATATACGGTCGATCTCCAATGTCGACATACCCGCATGGATGGCCTCGCCCACAGCATCCAGCACGCCCGTGTTCACCACTCCAGCACGGCGGATGCCCTCTATCTGTTCAGGGGTCTTGACCAGTTCGGGCGTAGGTACCTCGTTGCCCTTGTTTTCCAAATACATGATACGCTTGTCAAACTCTGTAGGCTGTTCGCCGGGTTTGCAGTGCCATCTTCTTCTTGCCATATTTTTAACGAATTTGAGTGCAAAGGTACAAATAAGTGGGAAAAATGCAAAGGGAAAAACCGTTTTTCTTTCCTTTTCCGCATGAAAGTTACAACTTTTTTTGTACATTTGCAAGCGTAAATGTTAATCAACGATGAAACGAAGTCTGAAAATCATACTCTTATTGGCCGTCATAGCTATAGCTGGCTGCCAGAGCAAGTCTGTCAGCAAGCGCGGCAACGAAGTACTCATCGACAGCTTGTCTGCAGTCCTCTACGACCTGATGGGCGACCATCCTGACGAAGCATTGGCACTGGTGGACAGTCTGGAGCGCGAAGGTCTTATAGACAAGGGATTAGCCAACTGCCGTCGCGCACAAATATATTCGGAGCAATATCAGCCCAGGGTATCCGGTATATATGCCCAGCGGGCACTGAAGGACAAGACGCTGAAACGCGGACAGTACTATTTCGCCTACAACTTGCTGATCAACTCTGTCAGCAACGTAGGCAACACTGAACGCGCCCTGCAATATGCCACAGAGGCACTGGCTGCAACAAAAGAAGACACTTCAAGCGCCGCCCGCGAATATGCCCCCGACTTTATGACTTGCATCGGCAACAGCCTGATGAAGCTGGACCGGCGGGAAAAGGCCAACGAACACTACGAAAAGGCCTACCAGATGTATGAGGAGATACTGGCCGGAGCCAAGAGCTTCTCGTGGTTCTATCCGGAATTCATGCTGTGCGTTGATGCTATCAACGACAACTCCTCCAGAGGCGACATCGAGACATCGCGCCGATGGATACCAAGACTGCAGAGCAGTTACCAGCGAACCATCGGCACCAACGACATCCCCAGTCATGTGAAGGACGACTGCACGGCAGATATGGAGATGACGCTCGCCAAGTTCCATCTGCGCGAGGGCAACACCCAGAAGGCAGAACAGCACCTACGAGCTTTCAAGCAAACCGACTTTTCCAAGACTTCAATCGGCAAGAAAGACGCTGCCGCCTACTATGAGATTGCCAAACGCTGGAAAGAGCTGGAGCAATCTGTCGCAAACGTAGACTCGTTCTATATCGACAACCACACCTACCACTCTATGGATTATCTGAAACAGGTTCTGTCCCGCCGGTTTCAGGCCCAGAAGCAGCTGGGCCATCAGGAGGAAGCGCTGAACACGGCCTCAAAGCTGATTACCCTACTCGACAGTGCCGAAGAGAAAACGGAGAAAGACAATGCTGTAGAATTCGCTGTCATCTACGAGACCCAAGAGAAGGAGCAGATGATTTCCGACCAGCGCGCCACACTCTCCAAGCAGCGCTGGATAGCCATAGCCGTAGCACTCCTGCTGGTCACCGTCTTCTTCCTTGTCTACACCCTTTACAGGCGGCAAGTGCATAAGAAGCTGCAGCAGGCCTACAACCAACTGGAGGAAACAACCACCGCGAAAGAGCGCATAGAGAGCGAGCTGCGCATTGCCCGCGACATACAGATGTCGATGGTGCCTCATGAGTTCCCCCGTCGCAAGGGTCTGGACCTCTATGCCCAGATGATGCCCGCCCGCGAGGTGGGAGGCGACTTGTACAGCTACGTGCTGCGAGGAGACGAACTTTACTTCTGCGTCGGCGATGTCTCTGGCAAAGGTGTGCCGGCCTCACTGTTTATGGCACAAACGGCAAGGCTGTTCCACACGCTGGCAGCCCAGCACTTAATGCCTGCGGACATTGCTTCCAGAATGAACGACGAACTGACCATTGGCAACGACCAGGGAATGTTTGTCACGATGTTCATTGGCTCTCTGAGCCTGTCTACAGGCCACCTGAACTACTGCAACTGCGGCCACAACCCTCCCGTGCTTGGCGGGGACGAGCAACAAGGAACGTTCCTGGAGATGGAGCCCAACGTCCCCATCGGACTGTTCCCCGAAGTACACTTCGTGGGGCAGCAGATAGACAGCATCAAGGGACGGGCGTTGTTTATCTATACCGACGGACTCAACGAGGCCGAGAACACCGAGCAGCAGCAGTTTGGCGACGACCGTCTGCTGAAGTGCCTCAGAGAGGTGCGCTTTGCCTCAAGCCGACAGGTGATAGAGTATGTTGTCCAGACTATTGACGCTCACCGCAAGGATGCCCAGCCCAACGACGACCTCACCATGATGTGTCTGCGTGTAGATGACAGCGATTGAGGGGGCTTTTCTTTTTTGGCACGTTTTTTGCTCAACACTGTGCAGATAATGTCAAATTAGAAATAGAAACAATATGCAAAAAGGCAACATCGGGGTTACCACAGAGAACATTTTCCCCGTCATCAAAAAGTTTCTCTATTCAGACCATGAGATTTTCCTGCGCGAGATGGTGAGCAACGCCGTCGATGCCACACAGAAGCTGAAGACGCTGGCCCAGCAGGGCGACTTCAAGGGCGAGCTGGGCGACCTGACCGTCCACGTCAGCCTGGACACGGAGAAAGGCACCATCACCATCTCCGACCGAGGCATCGGCATGACCGAGGAGGAAATCGACAAGTACATCAACCAGATAGCCTTCTCAGGCGTCAACGACTTCCTGGAGAAGTACAAGGACAATGCCAACAACATCATCGGCCACTTCGGACTGGGCTTCTACTCCTCGTTCATGGTGTCGAAGAAGGTGGAGATCATCACCCGCTCCTACAAGGAAGGTGCCAAGGCCGTGAAGTGGAGCTGCGACGGCTCGCCGGCCTACGAGATTGACGAGGCTGAGAAGGACGACCGCGGCAGCGACATCATCCTCTACGTCGACGACGACTGCAAGGAGTTTCTCGAGAAGGAGCGCATACAGCAGCTCCTGAACAAGTACTGCAAGTTCATGGCCGTGCCTGTGGCCTTCGGCAAGAAGCAGGAGTGGTCGAGCGACGAGAAGAAGATGGTAGACACACAGGAGGACAATATTATTAATAATGTGGAGCCGCTCTGGACCAAAGCCCCCTCATCGCTCAAGGACGAGGACTACAAGTCGTTCTACCGCACACTCTACCCCATGAGCGACGAACCCATGTTCTGGATTCACCTCAACGTTGACTATCCCTTCAACCTGACGGGTATCCTCTACTTCCCCCGCATCAAGTCGAACATCGACCTGCAGCGCAACAAGATACAGCTCTACTGCAACCAGGTCTTCGTCACCGACCAGGTGGAAGGCATCGTGCCTGAGTTCCTCACCCTGCTGCATGGTGTCATCGACTCACCCGACATCCCCCTGAACGTCAGCCGCAGCTATCTGCAGAGCGACCGCGAGGTGAAGAAGATATCGACCTATATCACCAAGAAAGTGGCCGACCGCCTGCAGGCCATCTTCAAGGAGAACCGCAAGGAGTACGAGGAGAAGTGGGACGACCTGAAGCTCTTCATCAACTACGGCATGCTCTCTGAAGAGTCGTTCTACGACCGCGCCAAGGACTTCGCCCTGTTCAAGGACACCGACGGCAAGCACTTCACCTTCGACGAGTACAAGACCCTCATCGAGTCGGCCCAGAAGGACAAGAACGACCAGCTGGTCTACCTCTATGCCACCGACCGCGAGGAGCAGTACTCCTACATCCAGGCTGCCAAGGACAAGGGCTACTCAGTGCTGCTGCTCGACGGCCAGCTCGACGTGCCTGCCATCCAGATGCTGGAGCAGAAGTTCGAGAAGAGCCACTTCACGCGTGTCGATGCCGACATCATCGACCGTCTGATTGTCAAGGACGACCAGCCTAAGTCGAACCTGTCAGACGACGAGTCTGCCAATCTGTCACAGGTGTTCAAGTCGCAGATGCCCAAGATGGAGAAGACCGAGTTCATGGTCGAGGTGCAGAGCCTGGGCGAGAGCCAGCGTCCGGTGGTCATCACCCAGAACGAGTGGATGCGCCGCATGAAGGAGATGAGCCGCTTCCAGCAGGGCATGAACTTCTACGCCCAGATGCCCGACTCGATGAACCTCGTGCTGAACAGCGACCATCGTCTCGTCAAGGAGATTCTCTCAACTCTCAACTCTCAACTCTCAACTGACCTGAAGCCCATCGATGCCGAGCTGAAGGGTCAGGAGGCCCGTCTGGCAGCCATCCGCCAGCAGCAGGAGGGCAAGAAGCCCGAGGAGCTGACGCAGGACGACAAGGACATGAAGGCCGAGTGCGAGAAAGCCATCGAGGAGCAGAAGCAGAAGAAGCAGGATGTGCTCAGCGGCTTTGCAGCCCAGAACGATGTCGTACACCAGCTCATCGATCTGGCACTGCTCCAGAACGGCATGCTCAAGGGCGAGGCGCTGGACAAGTTCCTCAAGCGCTCCGTCGACCTCATCAAGTAGGCCACAGTAAGCTACATATCTGAGTTAGCTCGATTCATCGTCCGAGCTAACTCACAACATCAAATGAGTTAGCTCTATCGACAACATGAGCTAACTCATTTTTTTTAGTCCGCCGACAACAGACAAAAAAAATCCCAACTGAAAGTAAACTTTCAATTGGGAAATCTTTGCTTTTGTGATTCCGGCGGGATTCAAACCCACAACCTTCTGATCCGTAGTCAGATGCTCTATTCAGTTGAGCTACGGAACCTCCGTTCCTTAGTTTGCTAGCGGACTAGCGAGCTTATCATTTCTGATTTGCGGGTGCAAAGGTACGTACTTTTTCTGAAACCACCAAACATTTTTGCGACTTTTTTTCAAAAAAGCCCTAAAAAAACTATTTTCCCGATGAATATCCGCCGTAAGCCAACGGATAATCACCGGGAAAAGCAGGTTTGTCAGTAAGGGGGGGGGACCGACAATTACGTGCTCGTCAGTACGGGAAACCAATGATTTCGTTCATGATGTTGTCGTGAATCTGGTCTGCGTCCATAGGCATCATCTCGGGCGAGCCCACCTCACCGCCGTTCAGCGTTTCGCTCGCTGATAGTAGTGCACCCTGAGACTTCAGGGGCACTATCTGCATATCGGGAACTATATATTGCTTCTTCATTTTACTACTACTTTTTTATTGTTATGAATATATACACCTTTCTCTGTTGGCTTGCTGGGCAGGCGGAAGCCTGTGATGGTCCACCATCCCTCGCCGCTCTGCTCCACCTGCGACTTGTCAAGCGGCACGATGCTGGTTGTGCCGTTGCCCCAGTCGACCGACAGGAACTCAGGAGCCGACGTTGACGCGATGCGCAGATAAGCACGGAAGGGCCTGATGTGCGTATCAGCACCCACCTTGGCGAACTGTCCAGCCTTCAGACCATCCTTTGCCTCGCCCACGAAGCAATAGATACCATCAGGCGCTGATGGCCACGTATGCTCCTCATAGACACCATACAGGCCGTTGCTCTCCGACGAAGCATCGGGCGAGGCCGACGAGCCAGCTGCCGACACCTCCACACTCAGCATGGGTTTCATAGCGCCATTGCCTGCAGGCTGGAAAATATAGGCCGTATTAGCAGCAGGAGTGGCTACGAGGTTCAGGTTGACTGTACCCGTCGATGCATTATAGTCAGTGAACGTATAGAACGTACCGTTAGCCTTGTCGGGCTGGATGGCGTATGGCAGGAATACGGTGTAGCAGCTTGCATTGCCGCGAGCATCCGTACCCGTGCTGAACGAGCGGTTGAAGTCGGCCTTGGCGGCTGTGAAGTCGGCCGCAGCCTCGAAGCAGTCTGCATCGTCTTTCAGCCTCATGTCGTCGCAGATGCCACCGATGATGAAGTTCGCTCCCGTTGCTGTGTTGCCAGCCGGCAGATAGATAAGCGTGTTCTCATTCACATCGTTGAAAGCTCCGCCCACGCGCGAGAAGTGCTTGCCCGTAATCTTCGTTCCGCTCAGGTCGATATAGCTTGCCGACTTGTGGCTGCTGAAGGCATCATCGGGCAGGTCGGTAACATTAGCATTAGAAACCACTACACCGTACTTGCTTCCGCTGCCAGTAGCGATGTCACTGCTGGGATCCATCAGCAGATAGGCAGCAGCCGGGTCAACGCTTGGAGTAACAATACTGCTCGACGACACCTTCAGTCCGCCGATGCCACCCGAGACAGAAGCCTTCGGCCCTGCGCGATGCCCGTCGTAGGCAGGAGCGGGAGTGGTAGTGCTGACCAGATACAAATAGGCATAAGTCGAACGAGATACTGCATAATCTGTCTTAAACTTAGCGTCATTATTATCAACCTTATTTTTCACCGTTATAGGATCCTGGCTGCCTATCTTCAGATGGAACTCATGGGTTTCGTCAGTATGCGTATCCAGCTCGATGGTTCCCGTGCCTGCTGGCAGCAGGAAGGTAAGTCCCTTGAAGGCAGTTGCATAAGCCGAAGTACCAGGAACATATGTTCCATCCTCCACATTACCATTTAAGGTAGCAACAGCCTCATCCGTCATCTCGCTGTTCAGCACCACCTCGCCATTATAGAAGCCATCATCTTTGACGTCGGACGCCTGCGTATCCTTCAGTGTATAAAGCACGTTGTTTATCACTAAGTTTGTCAGATTCGTCCCTTCTGTGGGAACAGCAGAGCCTGGAACTGTATAGTTAATGTCTGTCGTTTGAGTCTGAGCTGTAGATTGTACGTCATCTACAATCAATCCTAACGGTGCCCCTATATTCGCAGCAGTAATAGCAGCAGCAGTGCCAATCAGCGAGGTTGCGTTCTCTGGGGTAGAAGAAAGAATGGCCAGAGGGTGCTTGATTTCAGCCGACTGGAAGCCCTGAATGACACCACTTGTACCACCCAGCGTCAATGTTCCTGGATTGGTGTCGCCGGTCCCAATGACCAGTTTCGGCATCCCCTGGTTGGTATCTATAATGGCCGAGGTACTGCCAGAAATGGTATTCTCCCCCATCAAGTATAGCTCCAGTTCAGCTCCCTCTTCTAATCCTGTCTCTATCTTCTGCAGTGTGGCACCATTCAGCACCAGACGACTGTTACCATCGAACTGAACAGTGGCAGTCTCACCGCCCAGCACGTTACCCTTGTTAGCTTCAGTTACCTGCACATCATTCACCCAGATAGGATATCCAGGATTTATGGTAAGTGTAAACTGCAGGTTTTCTGTATTTAGTACTTTACACCCAATCTCTTCTTGTTCACCTATACGAACTTCAAACGTAGCTGTACCAGGACCGACAATCGTCATTTCTCCTGTTTTTTCGTTAATGGTCGCAATATTTGAGAAATCTGCAACTGCACTTTGATTGTATGAAATTGAAAGCCCGTCGGCTGAGCCTACGGCAGGTTGCAGAGTGGGAGCAGCCTTGCTAGATACTTTTCCGTAAATGACAGAAAGTGATTCTTCTGACAATCCGAAGAGCTTGGCAGTAATGGTTTCACTTACCACTGAGCCCATTCTTTTCCATGCTGTGACAGTACAAGGACCACCCAACAATACATCTTCATTCTGATAAACTGCCTCTACGACATCCTGCATATCGCTGGAAACATAGTCTATTGAATAAACTATTTTCACGTTGTCACTAAAGCACTCAAAACCAATATAATAAGTTCCTTTATCATCTTTGCCGCTATAAAAACAGTTCTTGACAGAAGACAACTCGCTAGTAAAGGTTACAAATGTCACAGGACTTCCATCTTTATTACTAAAAGCTTTGCTATTATCGTTATACGCCCCGCCATTTTCATCAATAAGAGAGGTCGTAAAGCTGCTAAAGCCACTGATAACAGAGGGAGAAGTTGTTTCTGATTGACTGCTGGATTTAAGTTCTAATGACACAGCACCAGTAGCCTCGCTATCCTTGGAGATAGTCAACACACCCGTACCATTGATAGCACTGACGTCGGAAGAGGTGATTGAATTACTACCAATGAGGCTTATCGTCAGACTCTCCAAGCTACTAACGACAGAGCCTCTTATTGTAGCACCATTCAGCGTCAAGACGCTATTCTCCGCATCGAACTTCACCGTAGCATTATCATCGCCCAAAACATTGGCAGCATTGCTTTCCGACACAGGAACACCAGCAACGGTAATACCATAGGTCTCTGCTTCGCTCACTGAAGCCGTCTTACCATCCTGACCCAAACTCCAAGAAAGGCCGTTGTTACAAGTAGGTTCCGCCTGATTGGAGAACCCGTCTAATACTGCCTCGCCTCCCGCCAGCGTCAGCGAGCCCGGATTATCATTTGAAGTGGTAAACGTAATGGTGGGTGTACTGCCCGAGCTGGCATGTTTAATAGCGGTTCCCGTACACGAGATGCTGTTCGAGCCAGCAAGCGCAATCGTCAAGTCACCCAGCAAACTCTCAATGGCATCACCAGAATAATTACTAATAGTCGTCCCATTCAGTATCACAGTGTTTGACTGATTATCAAAAGCCACCATCTTGTCGCCCAAGACATTTGAAATGTTATTACTCGTCACTTGCTGTCCGGCAATCCAGATGTTATAAAGCGTCGCAGAAGTGATTGTTACTTTAGTTACAGGATCATTTCCGCATATCAGGTAATTAGGGGAGCCATAGTTCACCGTATTGCTCGAATTCAACTCAACAAAATGGAGTGGTGCATCTGGTCCGACACCAGTTAGCTCCAAGAATTCCGATATTGCCTGCTGCTCCCTTGCATTGATTGTAAGTTCGGCTGCTGCTGTATTTCCACCCGTAAATATCAGCGGAGGATTATTTCCAATATTGCCTGTAATGGCTCCATTAATGGTGTTGTTGCCAAGTATGTTTATTGTCAAAGCATTAGATTCACTTCCTCCGCTTGCAGGTATAAAGTTATGTGTTCCCTCCCAGCTTATACCGCCTTCAATTCTTGCTCCTTCCAGCGTCAGCGTGTTCGTTTTTTCATCAAAAGAAACAGTAGCATCATTATCGCCCAAGACATTTCTCGCATTCTTTGCAGAAACATTAGTACCAGCTACCGTAAGACCATAGGACTCATCTTGCGCCCACGCCCGTTGTGGCAGCAACATCATTGCTGCAATGAGCAGCATTGTCAGGAGCAGCGACTGCCCTCGCCCACCCGATTTCATTTGGTTAGGTAAAAGTTGTTTCATCATAATAATATTGTTTCTAATTTGTTGACTGAGGTTCTATTGCTGTTGATTACACTTGGCAAAGATACGAATAGTTTTCCACACTACCAAATATTTAGCGGTAAAAAATTATTTTCCCTGCAAGTCGGAACAGACGCTCAAAACCTGACGTGTGACAATTTTCAAAATTGTCACATCCGCGTTCTAAAAATTTTTCCTCGCCTGGGAGAAATAAAATTCTCAGGCGAGGAAACGACAGCTTAACTCCGACTTACCTCCGACTTAACGAAGGCAACGAGACATGATAACCATTTAAGCGACAAGTAGTTAAGCAAAAACCGACAGGCCGAAAAGCTGTAAAAAGCTATAAAAAGCCAAAAAGGCTATTGAGAGATAAGCCCCTCTTCCGCCAGTTCGCGGAGGGCGGTTTCGGCATCCTTGGAGGGCTTGACCTGTCCGAGGCGCAATTCTTCGCGCTGGGCATCCCAACCTACGACGTAGCACACGAGGTCTTTCATCGTGTAGTATCCCTGGAAGGGCAGCTTCTTTCCCATGCGCGAGTTGAGGTTGAAGGTGGCGTCGAGATGGTCGTTATAGCCAATGACCTGACGGGCAAACACCAGCTTGTCGGCTCCCATGCGCCAGGCGCGCACAAAGACGTCGCCAAAGCGGTTGAAGGGTCTGAGGTTGAGGTACAGCACACCCTCGTGGCTCAGGGCGAAGCAGCGCTTGAGCCGATGGCGCATCTTTCGGTCGCCAACCTGCAGGTCGAGGGCCAGCGAGTCTTCTTTGGCTGAAGGCACCAGCTGCATGTCGGTGTCTACACTCTGCCAACGGTCGGCGATGAAGTCCTGGTAGCTGGCGCAGTACTTGTCTTGTGCCAAGCCCACAAGGGGCATCAGCATCAGTATGACGATAAGTAGTTTCTTCATTGTCTGTATTTCTTGATAATACTGTATGCGGTGTAGAGTCCGAGCTCGCCTGCTTTCGACAGGTCGTCGATGCCCTCCTGTGTATGCTTGGCGGCAATGCGGGCGAGTCCGCGGTTATACCACGCCTCTGCCAAGTTGGCATCCAGCTCGATGGCCTTCGAATAGTCACTGATGGCTCCTGAGAAGTCCTGCCGCTCAACGCTGACGTTGCCCCTATTATAATAGAGGTACGCGTTGGCATCCAGCTCGATGGCCCGGTTGAGGTCGATGAGCACGTTGGCAGTCTTCATGCGCACATCGGTGCCTTGCGAGGCGTTGAAGTGATTGAGGCGCGACTGGCACACGGCGCGCTGCCAATAGGCGAGCGACGAGGTGGAGTCGGTTTGCAGATAGGTGGTGAGGTCGTCGATGGCATCGGCATAGTTCTGTATGACGCTGAGTGCGACGGCCCGCTCCAGCAGGTTGCTGAGCTGTCCTATGCGGCTGAAGTAGCGCTGTGTGGCAGCTTCGCTCAGTGTGGTGGTGGTGCAGACGATGTACAGCTGGCGGTCGGCAGGCAGTGTGTGGTTGAGGGAGTCGACGTGGCGGTCGAAGGCCACATAGTGCTTCACGACGCTCTGCTGCCGCTCAGTGCTCAGCACGTACATGGGCATATAGTCCAGAGCCACACGCCGGTTCTGCACACGTCCGCGCCAGGCGGTCTGGTAGTCGCTCTCCATCTCCTGCTCGTCGGCCACAGCCAGCTGGTTGTATTTCTCGATGTCCTCGTCGCTGCGCTTACGCATCTGCCGCTTCGACAGTCGGGGCTGACGGCCATAGCGCTTGTCAATCTGGGCTTTCAGGATGCGAAACTCGTCGATTTCGGCCTGCTTGGTCATGCCCAGCTTGCGGTAGCACTGTGCGCGCTGGTGCAGTCCGGTCCAGAAATTGGGATATTGCTCGATGACCTTCGAGTAGTCGCGGATGGCCGCTCGTGGATTGCCTGTCTGTTCGAGGAGCAGGGCGCGGTTGTAGAGGGCCATCAGGTTGTCGGGTTCCAGCTTCAGCACGAAGTCGAAGTCGGTAATGGCGCGGTTGTCGTCGCCCACCTGAGCGCGCAGCAGTCCGCGGTTGTAGTGTCCCAGGAAGTTGTTGGGGTCGTAGTCGAGGGCGGTGTCGTAGTCGGACATAGCCCCTCGCAGGTTGTTCTGGTTGAAGCGGGCCAGAGCGCGGTTGATGTAGAGTCCTGCATCGCGCGGCAACAGATGAATGGCTTTGTCGAGCGACTGCTCGCCCTCCTTCCACTCGCTCCGGGCCAGGCTGATGACAGCCCGCTGGGCCCATACGCGACCGTTGTATGCATCGAGCTCCAGGCTCTGCTCCAGCGCGGCGATGGCCTGGGCGGTGTCCTTCTGCTGCAGGTAGGCCTGCGCTTTCATCGCGGGGATGCTGGCGTTCTTGCTCCACTTCACCGACATCGTGTCCAGCTCGGCCAGCGCTCCCTCGTAGTCTTTTTGCTGCAGTCGGCACAGTGCGCGGTTGTGCCAAAGGCTGGAGGTCTCGGGTTCGTAGTGCAGGGCGCGGTTGTAGTCGCTGATGGCCTCCTGGTATTTCTTCTGCTGGATGCGGCACAGTCCGCGCAGCTCGTAGATGCCCACCACGAAGGGGTTGCGGCTGATGGCCTCGGAGCAGTCGCTCTCGGCTCCTGAATAGTCGTCGAGATAGTACTTGGCCACACCCCTGTAGTACCAAGGTTCATAGAGGTATGGTTTGGCGGAGATGACTTGGTTGAAGTACTGGATGCTCAGCACATAGTCTTCGTAGTAGAGTGCCGAGCGTCCGTTCATCAGCAGGCGGTCGGTATTAAACTGGGCCAGAGCCCCCTGAGGGATGAACGAAAAAAGAAAAATGAGAAGCGACCAGAGAACACTCTTTCCGCTTCTGTTCCTACTACTATTACTATGATTATCCAACATCTCTTTTACCTCTTACCTCAGACCTCATCCCTCAGACCTCATCCCTCAGACCTCTTACCTCTTGACGGGTTTGGTCTTGTATGCGCAGCGATAGCGCCCCAGCGTCAGGGCCTTGAGCTTGCTCTTGATGAGCTGCTTGCGGAGCGGCGAGATATGGTCGACAAACATCTTTCCGTCAAGATGGTCGAACTCGTGCTGCATCACGCGCGCCAGGTATCCGCCAATCCACTGGTCATGATGCTGGAACTGCCCGTCGTCCCATTCAACGTGAACGCGCGTGGGACGTACCACCTTCTCGTGAATGGCGGGCAGCGACAGACAGCCCTCCTCGGAGGTGTCGGTCTTCGTGTCGTCGTACTCGATGATGTGTGGATTGATGTAAACCTGACGAAAGCCTTTGTATTCGGGCAGGTCGTCGCTGATAACGTCGAGGTCGATGACTGAGAGGCGGATGGACTTGCCCACCTGGGGTGCTGCCAGCCCGATGCCCTCGCTCTGGGCCAGCGTCTCCCACATGTCGTTAATCAGCTGCTCCAGCTGTGGATAGTCGGGGGTGATATCCTCGGCCACCTTGCGCAGCACGGGGTTTCCGTAAATATATATTGGTAGAATCATTGGATGGTCTTACAATTTCTTTTCAACTGTTGCACTTCACAATTTCTTGCTTCTCATATAGTCCTCAAGGATGATGGTGGCCGAAATCTCGTCCACCAGAGCCTTGTCCTGGCGCGACTTCTTCTTCAGCCCTCCCTCAAGCATAGCCCTATGGGCCAGCACGGAGGTGAAACGCTCGTCGTAGTACTCGATGGGTATTTCTGGCTTTGCCTTGCGCCAGCGGTTGACAAACTGCTGCACACGCTGCAGATTCTCGCTGGGTGCGCCATTGGGCTGTCGAGGCTCGCCAATCACGATGCGCTCCACGGGCTCACGGCTCACATACTGGCACAGCCAGTCGAAGAGCTCTGATGTGGCGACAGTCGCCAACCCGCCAGCGATGAGCTGCAGCGGGTCGGTGACTGCCAATCCGGTTCGTTTCTTACCGTAGTCTATCGACAGTATCCTTGCCACACCTTATTTCGCATACAGCAGCCAAGCACCAGGATACTTCACCTGCAGGTCGTTGCGGCTTGCGGCGGCCTCAGCCTTCGTGTCGAACGTAGCGGCTACCACACGGTACATGGCGGGCTGGACAGCTGAGTTGAGCACAATCTGGGCATTGTAGCCAGTATTGAGCAACGTCTGCTGCAGCCCCTCGGCATTGGCCTTCAGAGAGAACGAACCCACTACGACGCTGAAGTTCTTCAGACCTGAACCGTTGATGACGGTAACAGTCTCCTGGCGCACAGCTACATTGTCGCCATTGTCAATCACCTGGGGCCGGGTAGCCACGCGCTCCTCCAAAGGAGTCACCACCGGCTGCTGGGTAACGGGCTGCTGAGCGGGCTGCTGAGCTTCCTCCTGAGCCTTTGCCTTCAGATAAGCCTGCTTGTAGGCACTTTCACTTGACTTACAGCTTGTAAAAGCCATTGCTGCGCAAAAACCGGCGCAAAGCATGATGTACTTCTTCATAATTTCCTATTCGTTTTATTATACTAATTATATTTATATTTGCTTATTTGACCGCGAAATTACAAAATATCGGGCAAACAAGAAGAAAAAAGCTGCATAAAGTTTGTTAATTTCGAAAACTTTCCGTATATTTGCCAGCAGAATTACGTTTAACCCAATAAAAAAAACAGAAAACGAGTATGAAAAGTTTAGGTTATTTAGGCGCATTCTTCGGCGGTGCACTCGCCGGAGCAGTCATTGGTCTCTTGCTGGCTCCTGAGAAGGGCGAAGACACCCGCGAGAAGATTACGGATGCCGTAGACGAGTTTATGAAGAAGCACAACATCAAGCTCAGCCGCAACGAAGTGAACGACCTGGTGGACGACATTGCCGAGGCTGCTCCTGAAGTAGAGGCATAAGCTATATTTTCCGTCAAAGAACAAAAACGCTACAACAAGTGCTATCAAGCGACAAGAATGTAGAAACGATTGCCCAGCTGGCGGAGACTGTCAAGCATTACCTCGGGCTTCAGGGCGAGTACCTGAAGCTCGATGTAATTGACAAGCTGGTGCGACTGCTCAAGTTCATCATCCTGGCTGTGATCTTCTTCTTCATCATCATGGCCGTTGTGCTCTATTTCTCGTTTGCCGTTGCCTATTGGCTTTCTGCATACGTGGGGCTTGCGGCAGCATTCTTCATTGTCTGCATTCTGCACCTCATCATTTTCCTGCTCTTCGTCAACTTCCGCAAGGCTTGGATAGAACGCCCATTGGTGCATTTCCTAACCAACCTGCTGCTGAGTTAATAACCATCCCAGAAAATCACTGAACCGACTATGCAATTGCCCGTCAGAACCCCAGAAACCACCTACAACACGCTGGAAGACATACAGCTGCGAAAAGAGCAGCTCGCTGCCCAAATACAGCAGGACAACAAGCAGTTCTCTTCACTCTGGAACCAGCTCTTCGTCAAGCGCCAGGAAGCCAGCAAGGGCGAATGGATAGCCGGCATCATCACCAACGGCATCACCGCTGTCGACACCTTCCTGCTGGTTCGTAAACTCTTCAAGAACTACGGCCATATCTTCCATAAGAGCAAGTAGTCCTTGCCAGCAATCCCCATTTATTTCTTGCCCGCAGACTGGATATCAGCTTCAGCTGCAGTATACACTTGGCCCTACACCTGCATGTGTAACTTTTGCATCCAACCGACTCAAACAATTCTACAGATATGAAACGAATCTATTATTTAGTAACAATACTATTGACAATGTCTGCCGTGCTGTCTGCACAGACACAGCAGGGCGTGGTTAAGACGCGCGGACGATTGGGAGCCAACGGAGCTGTAATAGCAGGTAGCAGGCTGGCGGGAGCATCCGTCGTGCTGAAGGGCGGCAATGCGGTGGTCAGCGGAAACAACGGCAACTTCTCGCTGCTTGTACCCTCAGGTATCTTCTACCTGCAGAACGTGCAGAAACAAGGCTACGTACTGACCGACCCTGACGTGCTGTCGCGTCAGTATGCCTGCTCGCGCAATCCCCTGCTATTGGTAATGGAGGTACCCGACCTGCAGGCCAGCGACAAGCTGGATGCCGAACGGAAAATTCGCCGCACACTGCAAAAACAACTGACCCAGAAAGAGGACGAGCTGGAGGCACTGAAAGAGCAGCACAAGGTTAGCGAGGAGCAGTATCGCCAACAGCTGCAAGCCATCTACAGTCAGCAGGAGAGCAACGAACGGCTAATCAGCGAGATGGCCGAGCGCTATGCCACCATCGATTTCGACCAGATGGACGAGTTCAATCGTCGCATCAGCCAGCTCATACTCGACGGACAGCTGACGGAGGCCGACTCACTGCTCAACACCAAAGGCGACATCAACAGCCGAGCCGACCAGCTGCGCCAACACCAGCAAGCCAACGCCCAAGCTGAGCGGGAGCTGACCCAGAAACAGAAAAAGCTAGAGCGCAGCAAGGCACTGACACGGCAGGAAATGGAAGACCTGGCCCAGGACTGCTACTCGAAGTTCGAAATCTTCAAGATGCAGCACCAGAACGATTCGGCCATCCACTATATCGAACTTCGCGCCAGCCTGGATACGACCAATGTACAATGGCTCATTGATGTTGGGGAGTATATCCACGAGTTCCTCGCCGACTACAACAGAGCCTTGTCCTGCTACGAGAAAGCCCTTCAGATTGCCACAGCCCAAAAGGGAGAGTATAGTTATCAGACTGCCGACTGCCTGAACGACATTGCAGTAGTCTATATCCGACAGGCCAAGTTTGAGGAAAGTCTGAAGACGAGCCAGAAAGTGCTCGACATTCGCCAGCGAGTGCTTGGCGAGATGCACCCGCGCACCGCCCTAGCCTACTCCAACGTCGGTGGCTGCTACCAGGAAAAGGGCGACTATGCCAAGGCTATAGAATATCGGAAACACGCCTTGGACATCTACCTGCAAGTGTTTGGCGAAAACCATGCCGATGTAGCCAGAGAAATCGGACAATTAGGATTGTCTTATGATACTAAAGGCGATTACCAACATGCATTGGAGTACTACCAGCGAGCACTCAGGATATACAATGGCCTACCCAAGAGCGAGCAGTTAGGCATTGCCTTGGTCAAGTCGAACATGGTCTATATGTATTACGCCCAAGGCAACTATGCCAAAGGTTTGGAGTGCGCCCAACAAGCATTAGGCCTCTACGAAGAGACCTACGGAAAAGACCATCCACTCACGGCCATTGCCTATAACAATCTAGCCACACTCTACTATTCTTCCGGCAATGCAGAGATAGCCTTAGACTATTTCCTGCATGCCCTAACTGTGGCGAAAAAGGTGAATGGCGAGAAACACCCCAACGTGGCCATTAACTATAGTAATCTGGCAGTGCTCTACTCCAACATGGAGAAACATCAGGAGGCGTTAGACATGCTGCAGCAGTCCATTGCCATACTGCAAGGATACTACGGTCCCCTGGACATGAACCTTACAGCTCCATATATCAACCTTGCCAACGTATATGAAACCCTCAATCAATACGATAAGGCTCTCGAGTGTTACAATAAGTCACTAGCCATATTTAAGCATAATAAGATAGAAGACAATAACCTCCAACTGGCTAATCTTTATTCAGGGATGGGAAGGACCTACCGACTGACGGACAATTTGGCCAAAGCCGAAGAGTGCTATGAAAAGGCAATAAAAGTAATCAGCTCGCTGGGCAACGAGAAACACCCCGACCTCGCTATGGTCTATGTCAACATGGTGCGCCTGCGGGGGCAGCAGCAACGTTATCTTGAGGCTGTCGACTATCTGGAGAAAGCCTTCGCCATCAATGCTGAACAAAAACTCGACATGGATACTTACAAACGTATTGCTGGTTTCATGGCCCAATGGGTAGAGAAGGCAGAACAGGCCGGCTATCCCCAGCTGTTACAACTGAAAGAGCGCTTCGAAAAAGCCAAGGCCACCTATCCACAATTCTTCCAAGACTGACTCCCTTAGCTTATCCGGCAGCAGAACGCGAATGGTTCGGATACGTCCTATCACCTCTCATGACGAATGACTACGGTGCGGAAATAGTCGCGGAGATAGCCTCCGTACTGGTCTTGCGAGTCGGCCACCATAAGTAGCAACAGGCTGCCGTCGGCCAGCCGAGGCCCTTGGCAGATTCCCTCGTAGTTGGCAAAGCTGCGCGCCGTGAGATTGAAGCGGGTGGTAAACTCGGTGAGCAGCCGCTTGTGCAGCGGGTGTGGCTGTCCGCCAGGATGCGCCAACGACTCAGGCTGGGCGGAGGGACGGACGGCATAGAGCTTAACATGGACAAAAGAGCCTATCTTGCTGGGCGTGATGCGCGCTTCGCGCTCGAGCACCACGATATGCCCATCGTCGAGCGCAGTCAGCCCGCTGACTCCCAGCAGGCTCCGTCCAACCTTGTTGACACAGCAGAGCGAATCAGACTGATACCAATACTGACTGACGGGCTGCAGGGAGTCGTTGAAGCACTGCAGGCGCAGCAGGTTGCCCTTTTGGTTTTCGAGTGTAGGCTGCGGCCCGTCAGGGCGGAGCGTCTGTTCTGAGGTCATCCAGAACAGGCGGGTCTTGCTGTTATAGGTCAGCGACTCGATGCTGCTGTTGGGATAGCACGACGAGAAGATGTCGGGGACGGCAAGCCGCCGCCCAGTGAGATGTCCGTGCAAATCATACTCCACGACCTGATTGTCAGCCTCGCCTGAGGTGAAAATGGTATGCGAATGAGGGAAGAAACAGATGCCCTCCTCGTCGCGATTGGGATGATGGCTCGTGAGAAAGCTGTCTACCCGGGCATGCTTGATCTCGCCCGTCAGACTGTCGGTCAGGATGGTCATCAGGTAGAATCCTGCCGTAGGCGACTTGTCGCTGACCACCGCATAGCGATGACCACCCAGCCAGGTGATGCCGCTATAGTTGCCCGGCGGCACCGTCTTGGGAAAATAGCGCTGCGGATTGAGCACGACCCTCTGACCGTGTAGCTGCAAGATGCCCGCAACTGACACCGCCCAGAGGACTGTAATACGAAAGAACGATGTAAGACGACTCATCGGAGGGGCTTTATGGTGAAGCTGAAGTCGTAAGCCTGCACGGGCAGCATATAAGCAGGTTCCGGCCATGCCCCCCATGAGTTGACACAGCCCACACCCATCTGGTGCTGCTGGATATGGACCTGTGTCAGCGGACGCTGCACGAGGTCGCCACTATGTTGTCCCCTGCGATGGTCTTTCACAAGGCCGGCATCGAGGTCTTCGACCAGATAGGGCAAGGCAGAGCACTCCATAGGAGCATTGCTACTGAAGAGGAGTCCCCTACCCGTCTGGGCATCGTCAACCTGGAACCAGCGCACATCGGTATGATTGCCGCTCTCCTGCGGACGGACGTAGGGATAATACTGGTCGGCAACCGAAGACTCGTAGATGCCAAGAAACTCAGACGACTTGCGGTCGCAGTAGTTTTCGTGCGGGCCGCGGCCATAATACTTCACGTGGTTGTACCCCTGAGGCATCTGCAGCTGCATGCCATAGCGGAAGAGCCACTGGTCCTTCGTCTCGCCCTGCGGCTCTAATTGCTGGCGCACGATGACTTCACCCGAGGGCTGCAGCGTATAGGTCATGGTCAGCGTGGCTTTTACATCGGGGAGTTGCAGGGTGGTGACAACGCGGTTGTCGCTTACCGAACAGGAAGTTACCTTCATCTGTGGGTTGCGCCAAGCTGCAAAGCGCTGCTGGAAGCGGGCACCGTAGTCGTTGTCGGTCGGGGCACGCCAGAACTCAGGCACGATGCTCTGACGGTCGACCAGCATAGGCTGTCCGTCGACATCCAGATAGTCTATCATACCCGACCACTTACCGACGGTCAGCGTCGTGCCGCCAGCCGTCAGTTTGATGTAGCTCTTGGTCTCTTCGGTCTCAACCTTTGCCTGCTGGGAGGCTAACGAGGGGAACTGGTAGGGCTGGACGATAAACTGCTGGCGCTCACCTGTCTCGAATTGGAAGTTCAACGTTACTTCCTTGCTGCCAGAGAGTTCCTGCAGCTTACTCCTCAGCTGGGTTATCCCATACTCTTTCCGCTCCTGCGGCTTCAGCTCATGAATAGGAAGCGTGTACGTACCCACAGTCTGACCATCAGCCTTCACCTCGATGGTCAGCATCAGTTCTAAGAGCGTCTTGAAGAAATGCTCGTTATACACCTCGAAGCGCCCTTCCTTCAGGTTCAGGTCTTTCACCCAGATGTTCTGATACCAGTATTGCACCTCGTAGGCATGGGGATTCAGCCGACGGTCAGGGGCTATGATGCCGTTGCAGTTGAAGTTGTAGTCGCTGGCAGGATAGCGCCCGTAGTCGCCGCCATAGGTGAAGATTTCGCGACCCGTAATGGGACTCTTGTCGCGCAGGGCCTGATCGACAAAGTCCCAGATGAATCCTCCCTGATACTTGGGATGCTTGCGGATGAGGTCCCAGTATTCCTTGAAGCCTCCCATCGAGTTGCCCATCGCGTGGGCATATTCGCACTGGATGAGCGGGCGCGGATTGTCGCTCTTGGAATAGTTCTCGCAGTCGCGATAGTAATAGTACATAGGACAGAAGATGTCCGTTTTGCCCCCCTGCCCGGCCTGCTCATACTGTACGGGACGCGTCTGGTCGACACTTTTTATCCAGCCGTAGACGTGTTCGAAGTTGGGTCCATAGCCTGCCTCGTTGCCCATGCTCCAGATGATGATGCTGGGATGGTTGCGCAGCGAGAGCACATTGCCTTGGTTGCGTTCCAGATGCATCTGACGGAAGTCCTCGCGCTTGGCCAGCGTCTCCTTACCATAGCCCATACCGTGACTCTCAAGGTTGGCTTCAGCCACCACATAGAGTCCAGCCGAGTCGCACAGCTCGTACCAGCGAGGGTCGTTGGGATAGTGCGAAGTGCGTACGGCATTGATGTTCAGCTGCTTCATGATGCGGATGTCCTCACGCATGCGGTCTACGGAAACCACATAGCCGCCATCGGGGTCGAGCTCATGACGGTTGACACCTTTTATTAATATAGGCTGTCCGTTCAGGAGCAGCTGTCCGTCCTTTATCTCCACATGCCGGAAGCCCATAGGCTGGCGCACCACCTGCAGCACCTCGCCCTTCTTCTTCAGCGTAATGATGAGATTATACAAATTGGGGGTCTCTGCCGTCCAGGGCTGCACATCGCGGGGGTCGAGCATGAAGTTCTCGTGATGATAGTAAGGCCAGCGGTGGCCGTCGTGCTTGAAGATGATGCGCCCGGCAGCATCCTCGAGCGACACCTCCAGATTGACTCCCGATGGGTTGTGTACATCGATGGTATAGCCTATCTCGGCCCGCTGCTCCTCAACACTCCAGTCTTGCAGCACCTGGATGTCGGAGATATGGGTCGTGGGGCGGGCATAGAGATACACCTCGCGGGCAATACCCGTCAGCCGCCAGAAGTCCTGGTCCTCGAGATAGGAGCCGTCGCACCACCGCATCACCTGCATGGCTATCAGATTGCGACCCCGCTTCAGGTATTTGGTAATGTCGAACTCGGCAGCCATCTTCGAGTCTTCGCTATAGCCCACATAGCGGCCGTTTACCCACACCTTCAGGTTGCTGGTGGCCGAACCCACGTGGAACAGCACCTGCTGTCCCTTCCACTCGTCGGGTAGCACAAACTCGCGTCGGTAGGAGCCGGTATAGTTCTCTGTCTCGCCAATAAAAGGAGGATTGGTGTCGAAGGTGGTACACCAGGCGTAGCCAATGTTCTTGTAGACGGGAGCACCGTGTCCGTTGAGCTCGAAGAGCCCTGGAACCGGAAACAGCTCCCACTGAGAGTCGTCATAGCCCAGCTGGTAGAAGCCTGCTGGCGCATCCTGATGGTTCTTCACAAACGAGAAGCGCCACATACCCTCCATCGAGAGATAGCGCTTGGAGCGCGACTTATCGCCCACCCGTGCCAGCCGCTCATTCTCGAAAGCAAAAAAGTTGGCCCGGCGGGACTCACGGTTCTGTTGGTTCACCAGCGGATTGCGCCACTCAGGGACTTTGTCGTCTGCCTGCGTAGCCATTGCTGCAAGAAGCAGCAACAAGGACAAGAAACAATGCTTCATCTTTCGTAATTTGGTCTTTTCACAGGGCAAAGATAGAAAAATCCCTCGACATCACCAAATCTTTCCTATATTTATTTCCTGAGGTGGCGTGTTCACGCTTCTAACGAGCCGTAATGCCGTTGGCAATGAGATTACTTCTCGTTGCCAACGAAACGTAACCTCATTAAAATACGTCAACACTCCCCCCAATCGGCTGCAAACCCTTTGTACAAAGGCATTTAGCAGTGATGGGTGTTGCCTCAACACTCCCCCAACACTACACCAAACACTACACCAAACACTACACCAATGACACTCCCAACTATTCTTTCAATCATGTTGCTGAAAACATAGTCACAGCATGATAATGACGAGCAAAGACAGGATAGATTACATAAAGAAATTTCGCATTTTCTCCAACTGTGTGCTAAGGCGAGTTTTTGCTACGACGCGATAAAAAAATTGCAGTCTCGGGAGGACGCAAAATTATGTCACTTGGAGACCAACCGCCCCTCTGGGGGAGTGTTGGGGGGAGTGTTGGGGGAGTGTCTGGCCAACACCCACCCCGTTGAAACACCTTTGTACAAAGGGTTTACAGACGATTGGGGGGAGTGTTGGGCCGCATGGGAAGATCTGAATTCAAATGAATTAGAACCAACACTCAGTTAGCTTCGAAGAGTATCAGTTGTTGTAGGCATCCTCACCAATCTGTTCAAGTGCTCCAATGGTCATCTTGCGCAGGTCGTAGAACGAACCGTTGTAGATGTCAAAGTCAACATTGCCCTCAATGCCAGGCAACTTGCCGACATCGGTATGTTGCCAGAACTTCCAACGGCCTTTATACTCTACCTTATCCACATAGTAATGGGCTATCCAATAGGGATATGAGTCGAAGATAGAGTCGTTGAGATAACGCATCTTGAACTTGTAATATGTATAAATGATAGGTTTTACGCCATAATGGCATTCCACCATATTCAGCCAGAGCTGGATGCTCTGCTGAAACTGTTCGTCGGTCTGGTTCTTAGGTTTATGTTCTACATCGAGCACAGGAGGCAGATCGCCCTTTTCCAGTTTTACATTTCTGATGAAAAACTCCGCCTGGGATTTGGCAGGCGAGTGGACGCTGTAGAAGTGGTATGCCCCGCGCGTGAACCCATACTCCCGTGCCTGGTAGAAATTTTCGATGAAATTCTCGTCAACCTTCGTTGAACCCTCGGTAGCCTTGATCATGACAAACCGGATGGGGAACTTGTCAATAGTCCCTTCGTCCTTCAGTGTCTGCCAGTCAATCTCGCCTTGGTGATGGCTGATGTCTATGCCGTGAATCTCATAGCCTTCAGGATAGCTGATGTCGCCATACAAGGCTCGGAATCGGAAGCCGAAAGGTCCGATGAAGAAATAGTAGAAGAAATAAATGTAAACGGCCAACACGCAAGCTCCGCCTATCCACCAAGCCCATCCGGGAAGTTTCTGCAGCAGACGAATAAAGACATTCGGACGCCTATGAGCCACAGGGCCTGAACGGCGTCCGGATGTCGTTTTCTTGGGTGTTGTCCTTCTTTGAGGCATTATTTAGCCTGCTCGAGGGCAAGTGTTTTAGTGGGCTGGTCGCACACCTCCGTGGGTCCCCAGTACTGGATAGGACCAGGATAAACGTATGCTGTCTCGCGAGCCCAGCGGTCACGCTCCTTGACAAATGCCTTGAAAGGAGCACCGTCCAGTTCAACGAGGGCCTTACGGATAACAGGCTTCATCTCGCCATTACGCTTCTCCATGTTCATCATCATTGTGATGGGCACACCACCGGCAATCCACTGGTCTGCTGGAGCAGTCGTATTTTTCACGATAGCCATGTAACCAGTCTTACCATTGGCAATCAGCTGAGCTGCTGAGGTACCAAGCGCATAGCAGTAGTCTGCATCGTAGTTAGAGGGAGCAGCACAACGTCCCTCATAGCCGAAGAAGTGGTGCAGGGCAGAGAACTTGCCGACGTACTTGCCGACCTTCTTACGGCGTTCCAGTTTTTGGGCAACCATCGTAGAAAGCAGCTTCTCGGTCTCAATGAGCGATACCTGCACGTTTCCGTGTGGGTCGCGGTCGAGAGCCAGCTGACGGGCCACATTGGTAGGCAGCGAGTTGAAGACCTCCAGATTGGTCTCTGACAGGTGGCTCTTGGCAAAGTCAATAATCTCGCTACGACCCAGATTCTTAGCCTCTGGCTGAGCCAGCACATCGTTCAGCTGAGCAATGAGCTTCTTGATGGCGGGAATGAACTCAATCAGACCCTCGGGGATGATGACGGTACCGAAGTTATTGCCATCGGCAGCACGCCGGCAAACCACGTCAGCGATGTAAGTCACGATGTCGTCCAAGCTCTTCTTCTTAGCCTCCACTTCCTCGCTGATGAGACAGATATTAGGCTGAGTCTGCAGGGCACACTCCAGAGCGATGTGAGAAGCCGAACGTCCCATCACCTTAATAAAATGCCAATACTTGCGGGCAGAGTTGCAGTCGCGCTCGATATTGCCAATCAGCTCAGAGTAAGTCTTACAAGCAGTATCGAAGCCGAAAGAGGTCTCAATCTGCTCGTTCTTCAGGTCGCCATCAATGGTCTTGGGACAGCCAATAACCTGCACACCATAGTTCTTGGCAGCATAATACTCAGCCAGCACACAGGCGTTGGTGTTCGAGTCGTCACCACCAATAATAACAATAGCCTTGATGTCGAGCTTGCGGATAATCTCAAGGCCCTTCTCGAACTGGTCGACCTTCTCGAGCTTGGTACGACCAGAGCCAATCATGTCGAAGCCACCAGTGTTACGATAATTGTCGATTATCTCGGGGGTCAGTTCCATGTAGTTATGGTCTACCAAACCGCCAGGACCCAAGATGAAGCCATAGAGGCGATTTTCGGGATTGAGCTTCTTAATCTGGTCGAACAGTCCCGTAATCACGTTATGTCCGCCAGGAGCCTGTCCACCAGAGAGGATAATACCCACGTTCATTTTTGTGGTGTTGGCCTCAGTGGCGGGTTCGAACTCCACGATAGGCATACCATAGGTGTTGGGGAAGAGTTTCTTGATTTCTTCCTGATCGCCTACGCTCTGCGTGGCAGCACCTTCTTTCACTTTCACAGCCCCCTGAAGTGCCTTCGGCAACTTAGGCTGATAGGCAGCACGGGCAATTTGCAATGCACTTTTTTCCATTGTCTAAATACGTAATAAATTGGAATAATTGATTTTCGGAATGCAAAAATACGCTTTTTCTTTGAAAAAACACAAAGAAAAGATGCTTTTTAAGGTTTTTTTTTGTTGTAAGCTTGGTTTTATGGAAAAGATTTCGTATCTTTGACTGCGAGAAACGATAGTTATTAATAAAAGAGATCAAAGATTTATGGCAAACAAGAGACTATTAAAACGATCCATCACGCTATTCTGCGAGGAACTCTTCACGGAAAGCGTTGCTGCGTCTCTCTATGGTCACAATCATGACAATGTCGAGGCCATCCTCTTCAGCATCGTCAAGATGCAAGACGACTTTGTACGTCGCATCTCACATCCGGAGCCGGGAATGCCTGCAAGACTGTACTACAAAGACCTCAGAGAGAAATTTTCTGCTCAAGCCAGCGAACTTATTGACCAAATCAACAACCTTTAAAAACTTATGTTAAAAGAATTTTGTAACTGGTTACTCTACAAACGTATGGGGTGGACTGCCGAAGTAACTGAGGCGCACCCCAATAAGTTTATTATTTGTCTGGCACCCCATACCAGCAACTGGGACTTCCTTATCGGACAACTATATAGCAAGGCACAAGGCATGAAAAGCAACTTCCTGATGAAGAAGGAATGGTTCTTCTGGCCTTTGGGACCTATCTTCCGCAAACTGGGCGGTATTCCCGTGTTCCGCGACAAGCACACCAGCATGACAGACAGTCTTGCCGAAGCAGCTAAAAAGTCAGACTCCTTTATGCTTTGTATCACCCCAGAAGGCACGCGCTCGGCTACGGCAGAGTGGAAGAAAGGATTCTACTTTATTGCCCAGAAAGCTGGAATACCTATATTATTATATGGACTTGACTACGAGCGGAAGCTCATCAGCTGCACCAAGACCATTGTGCCTGACGGCAATGTGGAATCGCAGCTGCGCGAAATAAAACTCTATTTCAAGGATTTCAAGGGCAAGAAGCCCGAGAACTTCACGACTGGCGAACTATAATATAACAATGCAAAAACTGGTATTACTTTTATTATCCCTCTTGTCTACAACGGCTGTGCTGTCCAGCGAGCGCGACACGCTGCGCTGGGGAGACATAGACTACGACGGTGCACCCTGGGTGAAGAACATCTCCGAGCCACTCAGAATCACCAATGGCCTGCAAGGCCGTCATCTCTCACTCTGGGCCAGTCACGGCCGTTTCTACGACCAGAAAAAAGGGATGTGGCGTTGGCAGCGCATCAAGTTGTTTGGCACCACAGAGGACCTGTTTACCCAAACCATCGTCGTACCCTACCTTATTCCCATGCTTGAGAATGCAGGTGCCGTCGTGTTCACCCCCCGTGAGCGCGACTGGCAGAAAGAGGAGATTATTGTAGACAACGACGGCTCCAAGCGGAACTACGTGGAGGTGACATCGAAAGAGAAATGGCAAACGACACCCTTGCCCGGTTTCATGCTCCACGAAGGATTCTACTCGGATGGCGAGAATCCATTCGAGGCAGGTTCTGCCCGCATGACCGCAACCACCAGTTCAAAATCACGCTTCTCACAGGCCACCTACCAACCCGACTTCAAAAAGGCTGGGCGCTATGCAGTATACGTAAGCTACCAAACGCTGCCCAACAGCGTAGACGATGCTCTTTACACCGTCTGGCATCGCGGTGAGCGCACGCAGTTCCACGTTAACCAGCAGATGGGCGGTTCGACATGGGTCTATCTGGGGACTTTCGACTTTGATGCCGGCTACAGCGAGTTCAACTGTGTCACCGTATCAAACAAAAGCGGCAAGAGCGGTGTGGTGACGACCGATGCCGTACGCTTCGGAGGCGGAATGGGCAACATACAGCGTTTCGGTATGGTAAGCGGTTTTCCCCGAGCCCTTGAGGGAGCCCGCTATTATGCCCAGTGGGCGGGTATGCCCTACAGTGTCTATAGCAGCAAAGCCGGACAAGACGACTATGGCGATGACATTAACGTTCGTTCGCTGACCACCAATCTACTGGGTGGAGGGTCGTGCTACATGCCCAATATAGAGGGCCGCAAGGTTCCCATCGAACTGTCGCTGGCCATCCATAGTGACGCAGGCTACCAAAAGGACGGCACCAGCATCTATGGTCCGCTGTCGATATGCACCACCAACTTTAACAATGGAAAGCTGGATGCCGGTATCTCGCGCCTGGCTTCCCTCAAACTGGCCGAAGCCCTGCTGAACAACGAGATTACTGACCTGAACTACCAATATGGACATTGGGTTCGCCGCGACCTCTACGACCGCAACTACTCGGAGACCCGGCTGCCAGCAGTGCCCAGTGCCATTCTGGAGACCATGTCGCATCAGAGCTTTCCAGACATGCGCTATGGACAAGACCCCAGCTTCCGTTTCACCTTGGCGCGGTCTATCTACAAGACCCTGCTCCGATTCATCAGCGACCAGCATAAGACCTCTTACGAGGTAACCCCTCTGGCTCCCGACAACTTCCGCATAGAATTCAGGCACGACAATAAAGCTCGCCTCAGCTGGGATGCTGTGCAAGACCCGCAGGAACCCACCTCGAAACCCACGGGATATATCCTCTATACAGCCATCGGGGAAGCCGACTTTGACAACGGGACCTATATCCGCTCAAAGAACACGCACGAGCTGGAGCTGGAACCTGGATTGCTCTATCATTTCAAGGTGGTGGCCTGCAACCGAGGAGGAAAGAGCTTCCCCACCGAGGTGCTGTCGGCACTCTACACCCCAAGAGCCAGCAAGACCATACTGATAGTCAACAACTTCCGACGCGTATCGTCGCCTGCCATTATTGAGAACGGACTGCAACAAGGGTTCGACCTGGACGAAGACCCCGGCATCACCTACGGCCCTACCTACGGATGGGTGGGCAGGCAAATCAATTTCGACCGCACACAGATGGGAATCGAAGATGGCGGTCTGGGCTACAGCAGCGACGAACTGGCAGGCATGCTCATTGCGGGCAACGACTACAACTACGTTATGACCCATGCCGAGGCCATCCAGAAAGCAGGACAGTACAACATCGTGAGCTGTACGAACAAAGCCATCGAGACAGGCAAGACACTCATGGACAACTACGATGCAGTAGACCTGGTGCTTGGTTTGGAGCGCAACGACGGACACAGTCTGACTCCCTATAAGACATTTACCCTGGCCATGCAGCAAATGTTGCAGAACTACATGAAGCGAGGTGGACACCTGTTGGTGAGTGGAGCCTATGTGGCGAGCGACATGCCCACCAATCAGGAGCAGCTATTTGTAAACCAAGTGCTGCACTGCCAGTATGGCGGGCGCAGTCAGGCTCCCACCAATCTGGTCAATGGTCTGGGGACTACACTCTATTACTACAAGAACCTGAACGAGGAGCACTATGCTGCCACCTCGACCGACATTCTACATCCCATCCGACCCGCCATCACCGCCATGCAATATGCCGACGGATATGGTGCAGCCACAGCCTATAAAGGAGCCGACGGCAATGTATTCGTCATGGGATTCCCCTTCGAATGTATCAAGACCAGCCAGAAGCGGGCTTCTATCATGCAAGGTATTTTAAACTATCTCATCAATAACTAAAAAAAGAACTATTATGTACAAAATTCAAACCAATTCCAGCGGCACTCGCAGCATTGAAATCTCAGACGAACACCTTCAGACAATCGAAGAGTACCAGCTGTTTCGCGACCTCATTGACTCCAACGGCTATGTAGACGAGGAAGTGCTGAACAAACTCAAACTAAACATCCGCTCCATGCTGGAGTCTGATGCCGGCAAGGACAAACGCCTGCTCGATCTATGCCTCGACGTCATCTATCATCCCAACATGAAAGCCTTTGGACTTCAGCAGTTGGTGATCCTCTTTATTAATTGGAAGAATAAAGGCAACGCAAATCTGGGCATGACCACGCGGGCCTTCCAAGGAACTCCATTTAATTAGTTGAGAGTTGGCGTGGAGTATAAACTGACAGATTTTCTTCCTACAACGAAGAAGGAACTGGAGCTGCGAGGCTGGGAGGAGGTGGATATCATCCTCTTCTCAGCAGATGCATATGTAGACCATCCCTCATTTGGAGCAGCCGTCATAGGGCGCACACTGGAGGCCGCAGGCTATCGGGTTGCGATAGTCCCACAGCCCGACTGGCATGGAGACTATCGCGACTTCAGAAAACTGGGGCGTCCACGTCTGTTCTTTGGAATAGCCCCCGGGTGCATGGACTCGATGGTCAACAAGTACACCGCAGCCCGCCGACTTCGCTCTGAGGATGCCTATAGTCCTGACGGACGTCACGACCTGCGACCAGAATATCCCACCATCGTCTACTCTCGGATACTTAGGGAGCTCTATCCTGATGTTCCCATCATACTGGGAGGCATTGAGGCCTCGCTACGAAGGCTCACCCACTACGACTACTGGCAGGACCGCCTGCGCCCCTGCATCCTCAGTGATGCCCCTGCCGACCTCATCATCTATGGCATGGGCGAAAAACCTATCCTTGAGTTGGCCCGTCAAATAGCTGACGGCATTCCCGTCGGCGAAATCCGGGATATTCCGCAGACAGTGTATATGACTTCGCGCTACAAGCCGTCTGACAATGACATCGTACTGCACAGCCATGAACAGTGCCTGCGTGACAAACGTGCGCAAGCCGAGAACTTCCGCCACATCGAGGAACAGTCGAACATGATGCATGCTCAACGCCTGGTACAACAGGTGGGAGCGCGCTATGTCGTCGTCAACCCTCCCTACCCGCCTATGACCACCCAGGAGCTCGACGCCAGCTACGACCTGCCTTATACGCGCGTACCTCATATTAAATATAAAGGAAAGCGCATCCCCGCCTACGAGATGATACGCCACTCGGTCAACATCCATCGCGGGTGCTTCGGCGGCTGTGCCTTCTGCACCATTTCAGCCCATCAGGGGAAGTTCATCACCTGCCGCTCCAAGGAGAGCATCCTGCGCGAGGTGCGCCAGGTGGTACAGATGGACGACTTCAAAGGCTACATCAGCGACCTCGGAGGTCCCTCGGCAAATATGTACGGCATGCACGGCCGTAACATCAACGCTTGCGAACGATGCAAGCGTCCCAGCTGCATCCATCCGCAGATATGCCCCAACCTTGACACAGACCACAGCAGGCTGCTCGACATCTACCACGCGGTGGATGCCATCCCGGAAGTAAAGAAGAGCTTCATCGGCAGCGGAGTGCGCTACGACCTGCTGCTCTATCACAGTAAGGACAGCGCATCCAACAAGGCTGCTCATGACTATACCCGCGAACTCATCACCCGTCATGTCAGCGGAAGGCTGAAGGTGGCTCCAGAACATACCAGCGACCGTGTGCTCTACTTGATGCGCAAGCCCTCGTTCCAGCAGTTCTACGAGTTCAAGCGCCACTTCGACCGCATTTGCCGGGAGGAAGGGCTCAAACAGCAACTTATCCCATATTTTATCAGCAGCCACCCAGGATGCACCGAGGCCGACATGGCCGAGCTGGCCGCACTGACCCGCAAAATGGGCTATAAACTCGAACAGGTACAAGACTTCACCCCTACACCCATGACTGTCTCTACCGAGATGTTCTATACTGGCTACCATCCATATACGCTGGAACCCGTATTCAGTGCACACACCCCTGAGGAGAAACAGGCCCAACGACAGTATTTCTTCTGGTATAAAGAGACTCCCAAAAGGAAGCAATGGAAAAGAAAATAAGAAGACTATTTGGCCAGCCCGTTTTTTTTTCCTACTTTTGCAGCACAATTAAGACTACTCACGATTTTTAAACAATAACAGTATGTTCGACAAACAAACCTATATCCGCAGAAGAGCCGAACTGAAAAAGCTCGTAGGACAGGGGATGGTGATACTTTTTGGCAACAACGAGGCCCCATACAACTACCCTTCCAACACGTACGCTCCGATGCGCCAAGACTCTACATTTCTATACTATTTCGGACTGCACCGCGACGGGCTCATAGGCATCATCGACATCGACAACGATGAAGAATGGCTATTGGGCGACGACATTGAAGTTGAGGATATTGTGTGGATGGGCTTTACGCCATCGGTAAGCGACCTGGCTGCCGAGGTTGGCATACAAAAGACAGCCCCACTCTCACAGCTCAGTAAAATAGTAAGGAGTAACCCACTGCACTTCCTGCCCCCCTACCGGCATGACACGAAGATACAGCTGATGGACCTGACAGGCATCCACCCTTCGAAGCAGAAAGAGAAAGCATCGCTCCCTCTAATCCAGGCAGTGGTGAAGATGCGCTCCACAAAGGAGGCGCAAGAGATTGCTGCCATCGAGCGGGCTTGCGATGTTGGCTACGCCATGCACACGACAGCCCAGCTACTGATAAAGCCTGGAGTGACCGAACGCTTCGTTGGCGGACAGGTCGACGGCATTGCCCGTTCGCTCTCCAGCGGTGTCAGCTTTGCCACCATTTTCTCGCAACATGGCGAGATTATGCACGGAGCCCCTTCGACCGCAAAGTTGGAAGCTGGCCGACTGGCTCTTTGCGACGCAGGCTGCGAACTGGACGACTATTGTTCAGACCATACCCGCACGATGCCTGTCACGGGCAAGTTCACACAGCGGCAGCTGGAGATTTATTCCATTGTCGAGGCTTGTCATGACTATGTGTTGGAATTAGCCAAACCCGGAATCAAATACATGGATGTACACTTTGCAGTTTGCCGCATGATGACCGAACGGCTGAAGGAACTGGGACTGATGCGGGGCGATACTGACGAAGCCGTCCGCGCAGGAGCCCATGCCATGTTCCTGCCTCATGGACTTGGACACATGATGGGAATGGACGTTCACGACATGGAGGGACTGGGACAGATTTATGTCGGTTTCGATGACGAGACCCGTCCCAATCTGGAACAGTTTGGCACCAACTGCCTGCGCATGGGCCGTCGGTTGCAGGAGGGCTTTGTTATCACTGATGAGCCGGGCATCTATTTCATTCCCGCCCTCATTGACGAGTGGAAGGGCTCAGGACACTGCAAGGAGTTCCTCAATTTCGACAAGCTCGAGACCTACAAGGACTTCGGGGGCATACGTATCGAGGACGACGTGCTCATCACCAGCAACGGTTGCCGCTTCCTGGGAAGCAAACGCATACCTTACCACCCAACAGAACTGGAAGAATTCATGAATAAAAATCAATAAACACCAACGTATGAAGAAATTAATGACAATCGCACTGTTGGCTCTTTTAGCCACCGGTACCCAGGCTCAGGAAAAGTCTGACAAGACGATAGCGAGTACCAATCGTCAGAACAAGCCCGTCTTTACGGTCGTCAAGGAGAACCCCATCACCAGCATCAAGGACCAAAACCGCTCTGGCACGTGCTGGGACTACTCTACCCTCTCCTATTTCGAAGCCGAAATACTGAAGAAGACAGGTAAGACCTACGACCTCTGCGAGAGCTTTGTAGCCAACAAGACTTATATGGACCGTGCCATCCAGGTGGTTCGCCTGCATGGCGACTGCCAGTTTGCCCAGGGCGGATCTGCCTACGACGTGCATTATGCACTGCAGCACTACGGCATCTGTCCCGAGGAGGCAATGCCCTTCCCCGGCTCACTCTATGGCGACTCACTGAACAACTTCAACGAGTTCTTCTCCCTGTTGGAGCCCTATGTGGAGGCTGTAGCCAAGAATAAAGCCCAGAAGCTGTCGCCACAGTGGAAGGTTGGACTACAGGGGATTCTGGATGCATATCTGGGCAAGTGTCCCGAGACATTCACCTACGAAGGCAAGACCTATACCCCACAGTCGTTTGCTGCTTCGCTGGGACTCGACTGGAACGACTATGTCAGCATCACCAGCTATACACACCATCCCTTCTACACCGCTTTCCCCGTAGAGGTACAGGACAACTGGCGCAATCCGCTGTCGTACAACGTGCCTATGGACGAGATGATGCAGATTATCGACAATGCCATCATGCAAGGCTATACCGTAGCGTGGGGCGGAGACGTGAGCGAGGACGGCTTTACCCGCCAGGGACTGGCCTATGCCATCGACACCAAGAAAGCAGAGAGCCTGCAGGGCAGCGACATGGCCCGCTGGCTGAAGATGACACCCGCCAAGAAGCGCAGCATCATCGACTCACTGGGATGCACCGTACCCGAAATCGTTCCAACGCAGGAAATGCGCCAGCAGCGTTATGACAATTGGGAACTGACCGATGATCACGGCATGCTCATCTACGGCATCGCCAAGGACCAGAACGGGAAAGAGTACTACATGGTGAAGAACTCGTGGGGCGAGAGCGGCGAATACAAGGGCATCTGGTATATGACCAAGACCTTCATCGCAGCCAACACGATGGACTATACCGTCAACAAGAACGCTATTCCCAAGAACATCCGCAAGAAACTGGGGCTCTGAAAACCGACACTTTTTTCGAGTGTACTCAAAATATATTTCCCGTGCAGGTGAAATATATTTTGAGTACACTCGAAAAACAACTCACTCACCTGCTACTTAAAATAGCACTATCTACTATCTACTAACCTACAAAGTAACAACGTATGACAACACTCTGGAAAGACGACAGCGAACTGTTTGGCATAGCCCGCAATGAACTGTTCACCGCTCTCGTGGGCGATGTTCTCGACAAGATGGGATACTTGCACCAGTTTCTGCCTCCACATATCAAACCACTCCGTAAAGACATGGTGGTCATCGGGCGCGCTATGCCCGTGCTGGAAGCCGATGTCTTTGCCGAACGACAACAAGAGACTCATCTAGAACTGATGCGCAAGCCGTTCGGCATCATGTTTGAGGCCTTGGACCAACTACAGCCTGGCGAAGTGTACATCTGTAGCGGTTCGTCACCACGCTATGCGCTTTGGGGCGGACTCATGTCAACGCGAGCCATCGCCATCGGAGCTGCCGGTGCAGTGGTCGACGGGTTCTCACGCGACACTAACGAGATTCTAAGACTCAACTTCCCCACTTTCTCACAAGGTACCTATGCCCAAGACCAGGGACCACGCGGCAAGGTTATCGACTACCGCGTACCCATTGAGTTTGGAGGCATTCCTGTGCGCCCAGGCGATATCGTGTTTGGCGACCTGGACGGTGTCATCATCGTCCCCCGCGAGGCAGAAGAGGAAGCCTTTGCTGGAGCCATCGAGAAAGCACGCGGCGAGAAACAAGTGAAACAGGCTCTGGAACAGGGCATGAGCACCGTAGAAGCCTTTGCCAAGTTCGGTATTATGTAATTAGAGCATCGGAATCTCGAAATATTGAAATATTGAAATCGACAAAACAACAAAAATAATGAACGCATTTAGGATAGACGGCCAGCGAGCCTTGGTGACTGGCGGAGGCAGCGGTTTGGGACTGGGCATAGCAAAGGTATTTGTAGAGGCTGGAGCCGAAGTGATTATTGTAGGACGCAATGAAGAAAAGCTGCGCGAAGCCAGTCAGCAGCTGGGCAGCCTATGCTCGTATCGCACCTTTGATGTGACCAAGCTCGACCAGATTCCACAGCTGGTGAAGGAGATTGGTACGGTGGACATTCTGGTAAACTGTGCCGGTATCCACCTGAAGAAGTGGGCTTTGGACGTGTCTGACGAAGAATTCCTCAGTGTGCTGAACGTTCATGTGATGAGTGTCTTCGCACTGAGCCGTGAGTTTGCCAAACTGATGGTGCAACAGGGCAAGGGAAGCATTATTCTCATCAGCTCCATGACAGCCATCATGGGCATGGAGCAGGTGGTAGCCTACACCACCGCCAAATCAGCCATTCTCGGACTTCAACGCAGTTTGGTTGCAGAACTGTCACAGAAAGGTGTCCGTGTCAACACCATTGCCCCGGGCTGGATTGATACCCCCATGTTCCACAAAGCCACCGACAACGACCCGCAGCGCAAGGCTAACATCCTGCGCCGCATCCCAATGAAGACCTTCGGACAGCCCGAGGACATCGGCTACGCCGCCCTCTATCTCTCGTCACCTGCTGGCAGCTATGTGAATGGGGTATTCCTACCTGTCGACGCTGGTGCATCGGAAGCTTTTTAAGAAGACCGTGACATAGATATCCCGAAACACGGAAACTCCACGAGAAAGATGAAAAAGACTAATGTACGTTGGACGGTAGTGGCACTGATATTCTTTGCCACTACCATCAACTATATAGACCGTCAGGTAATCGGTCTGCTGAAGCCCTACATCCAGGAAGACCTGGGATGGACGGAGGCCGACTATGGCTATATCGTGACGGCCTTTCAGGTGGCCTACGGCATTGGCATGCTGGTATGCGGGCGCATGCTCGACTGGCTGGGAAGCAAAATAGGCTATTCGATAGCCATCATCGTATGGAGCATCGGTGCAGTGATGCACGCCTTCTCACACAGCGTAGCAGGATTCTGTGCTTCCCGTTCCGTCTTAGGATTGGGTGAGGCCGGCAACTTTCCCGCAGCCGTCAAGGTTATTGCCGAGTGGTTTCCAAAACGCGACAGGGCCTTTGCCACCGGACTCTTTAACTCTGGCTCCACGGTTGGTGCCATCATAGCCCCCATCATCGTAACAGCCATCACGCTGCAGTGGGGATGGCGCTGTGCCTTCATCGTCACCGGAATGCTGGGATTCATCTGGGTCATCATTTGGTGGCTAATGTACAAGACACCCAAGCTGAACCCCAAGGTTAATGCCGAAGAACTAAGCTACATCCACTCTGAAGAGCAGCCTGAGGAGAAATCCACTATCACTTGGCGACAGCTGTTCAGCCGACATCAGACATACGCCATTCTCTTTTCACGTTTCGTCACCGACTGGGTATGGTGGTTCTTCTTGTTCTGGACACCCGACTTTCTGAACAAGACGCATGGAGTCGACCTGCAGAGTACAGTGCTGCCGCTCATCATCATCTACACCATGGCAGACATCGGAGGCATCTGCGGTGGACATGTGTCATCACAGTTCATCCGTCTGGGACGCTCTGCCGACTTTGCACGCAAGACCACCATCCTCATCTTTGCACTTCTGGTATTGCCGCTGAATGCTGTGCCACATATCCATAGCTTGTGGGTTGTGGTGCCCATCATCGGACTTGCCACCAGCGCCCATCAGGCATGGGCCTCGAACATCTTTACCATCGTCTCCGATGTTTACCCTAAGCAGGTGGTGGGCTCCATGATTGGCATCAGCAGCGTAGGCGGAGCCGTGGGCGGTGCGCTGGCATCAACTTTTGTGGGACTCATCCTCCAATGGACGGGCAGCTACGAAGCCATCTTCATGATTGCCAGCATGATGTACCTGACGGCCTGGCTCACGTTGAAGCTCTTTGTCCCGATTCGACAGATTCAGTTTTAAATAAAAACCTCGTATTATCGAAACATCGGAACATCGGAACATCGGAACATCGAAACATCGGAACATCGAAACATCGAAACATCGGAACATCGAAACATCGAAATATCGGAACATCGAAATATCGAAAAAGAATAAAAGAAATATGATTATCCAAAAGATTGAAACCTGGTGGGTACGCCGCGACAAATGCCTATTCGACGACAAGCGGAAAGGCAAGAGTGCAATGGACTGGGACGTGCTAGTGCTGAAGCTGAGCACCGACAATGGCATAGAAGGTATTGCGACTGCCCTGGCAGCACGCTCAGGCAATGTCACAGAGGCATACATCCACGACAACATCGCACCGGTAGTGCTGGGACGTTCGCCTTATGAGCATGAGAAGATTTGGCATGAACTGTGGAACATCGACCGTCACCTGACGTTCTTCCCTGTCTATCTGCCCGGTCCCATCGATGTAGCCTTGTGGGACATTTGTGCCAAGGCTGCCCATCTGCCCCTATACAAATACCTTGGCGCTTACAGGGAGCAGTTGCCGGTCTACGCCAGCGGGCTCTTCCACACTTCTGAGCAAGAATATATCGACGAGGCACTCTATTACCAAGAGCGTGGTATCAAGTGCTATAAGGTTCATCCCCCAGGTCCTGTCGAATCTGACATGCGTATCCATGAGAACCTGCGCAAGGCCGTTGGCGACGACTTTGGGCTGATGAGCGACCCTGTAGCAGAGTACACCCTCGACGAGGCCATCCGTGTAGGTCGACAACTGGAACGTCTGAACTACATCTGGCTGGAGGAACCCTTCCGCGACTTCGAATTGTACAAGTATTCCCAACTTTGTGAGATCCTCGACATCCCCATAGCTGCCACAGAGACTACCCGTGGATGCCATTGGGGGGTAGCACAGGTCATCAATCAGAAGGCTGCCGACATTGTGCGTGCCGACGTATCGTGGAAATGTGGCATTACGGGGACAATGAAGATAGCACACCTGGCCGAGGCCTTCGGCATGAACTGTGAGATACACACCACGACGATGAACTTTATGGACATCGTCAATCTACACGTATCGTGTGCCATCCGCAACTGCAAGTGGTTCGAGTACTTCGTGCCTGAAGAGGATTTCCAGTTTCCCATGAAAGGTCTTCTACCCATCGACGGCGAGGGCTATATCACCGTCCCCAATGCTCCCGGCATAGGAGTTGACCTCGACTGGGAACTCATCGTTCGCAACTGCGTGTCATACAAAGTCATGACCATATAAACAATGAAAGGCTATTTAAGAAAGGACGGCAGGAAGGGCATTCGCAACATCGTTGTGGTAAGCTATCTTGTAGAGTGCGCCCACCATGTGGCTTCGCGCATTGCACAGCACTATCAGGAAGAAGGTCAGGTACACCTGATAGGCTTCAGCGGCTGTGCCCCTAACGATTATGCTGAGCGAATGATGCAACAGCTATGCACCCATCCTAACGTTGGTGCAGTGTTGCTGGTATCGCTTGGCTGTGAGAATTTCCAGCGCCAGCGTCTGTTACAAGATATCAAGCAAAGCGGACGCAAGGGACAGCTCATCGTTATCCAGGAGGAAGGCGGTACACGTGCTTCGATTGAGAAAGGCATTGCCATCGTTGGTACGATGCTGCATAAGATAGCCGACACACCACAGGTAGAGGTTACGTGGGGCGACCTCATGGTAGGCACAGTCTGCGGAGGCTCCGACGGCTATAGCGGCATTACTGCCAACCCAAGCGTAGGAGCCGCCTTCGACTGGTTGGTAGATCAGGGTGCCACATGCATTTTCGAAGAACCTGGTGAACTCATTGGCTGCGAGACATTGTTACGCGACAGAGCTGCCACGCCCGAACTGGGCCAACGGCTCTACAACTGCATCGTTAAGGCCGACAAATACTATAAGCAGATGGGGCACGACAGTTTCTCTGCAGGCAATGCCACTGGAGGCCTGACCACCATCGAAGAGAAGTCGTTAGGCTCCTACTGTAAAAGCGGCTCTCGACAGATTCAGGGACTCACCTACCCCGGCATACGGCCAGACACTCCGGGACTTTGGATGATGGATGTGGTACCCGACGGTGAAGCCCGCTGGGGATTCCCCAATATCAACGACAATGCTGAAATCATGGAGATGGCTGCCTGTGGCTGTCAGATGGTACTCTACACCACCGGCTGCGGTTCAGTAGCAGGCTCGGCCATCGCACCCGTCATCAAGGTCTGCTCTAATCCTGTGACCTATCAGCACATGACCGACGACATGGACATCAATGCCGGAGCCATCGTCACAGAAGGACTTACATTTGAAGACATCCGCCAGCAACTGCTCACGCTCATCCAGCATACTGCATCTGGCCAGCTTACTAAGTCGGAAACACTAGGACACCGGGAATACTCTCTGGGGTATAAATCCTTCCACTGCATCAAAATGTGTTAAATTTTCGGCCAATAATTCCGTTTTTCTCTTTTTTATTTGTAACTTTGGGGCGTATTGTATGCTAACGCAAGCAAATACCCCTGAAGCGAAAGAAAATAAAAACAAATATAAATGCAATTTAAATGGAATTACGAACCACCTACACCGGAAAGACAGCAAGCGGCTAAGGAACTGGCCGAGAAGATTGGCATGAGTCCAATACTAGCCAGCCTGCTCCTCCAGCGTGGCATCCGGACAGAGAGCGCTGCCAAGCGTTTCTTCCGTCCCATGCTCAACGAACTGATAGACCCGTTTCTGATGAACGACATGGATCTGGCCGTAGACCGCTTGAACGATGCCATGGGCCGCAAAGAGCGCATCATGGTATATGGCGACTACGATGTGGATGGATGTACGGCAGTAGCTTTGGTGTACAAGTTTCTGCAGCAGTTCTATTCCAACATTGAATACTATATTCCCGACCGTTATGAAGAGGGTTATGGTGTCAGCAAGAAAGGAATAGACTATGCCGCGGAAACAGGTGTTAAACTCATTATCGTGCTCGACTGCGGCATCAAGGCTGTCGAGGAAATAACGTATGCAAAAGAGAAAGGCATAGACTTTATCATCTGCGACCACCACGTACCCGATGAGGTTATGCCGCCTGCCGTGGCCATCCTCAACCCCAAGCGTGAAGACTCTACCTATCCCTACCATCATCTCTCAGGTTGTGGTGTGGGCTTTAAGTTCATGCAGGCCTTTGCCAAAAACAACGGCATACCTTTCTCACGCCTTATCCCATTGCTAGACTTCTGTGTGTTGAGCATAGCTGCCGACTTGGTTCCTATCGACGGCGAAAACCGCACACTGGCCTTCCACGGGCTAAAGCAGCTGAACCAGTCGCCCTCGGTAGGGCTGAAGGCTATCATCGAGATATGCGGACTGACGGGCCGCGAACTGACCATGAGCGACATCATGTTCAAGATTGGACCGCGCATCAACGCTTCAGGGCGCATGCAGAACGGGACGGAGACTGTGACGTTGCTGGTGGAGAAGGACTTGCAGAAGGCGCTTATCGAGGCCACAAGGATCAATGAGTACAACGACCAGCGACGCGATGCGGACAAGCAGATGACTGAGGAAGCAAACGAAATCGTGGGGCGACTGGAGAGCCAAAGCCACCAGAAGAGCATCGTGCTCTACGACGAGGGATGGAAGAAGGGTGTGGTGGGCATCGTGGCCTCCAGGCTGACAGAACTCTACTACAGGCCTACGGTGGTGCTGACCATCATCAACGGTGTGGCCAGCGGCTCGGCACGATCGGTGGCGGGATTCGACATCTACGAGGCCATCAAGTCGTGTCGCGACCTGCTGGAGAACTTCGGCGGACACACTTATGCCGTGGGGCTGACGCTCAGGCAGGAGAACATTCCTGAGTTCCGACGGAGATTTCAGGAATACGTGGGCAACCATATACTGCCGGAGCAGACGCAGCAGACGTTGGACATCGACATGGAGCTGGACTTCCACAGCATCAGCAAGCGCCTGCTCAACGAGCTGAAGAAGCTGGCTCCGCACGGACCAGGCAACGAGAAGCCGCTGTTCATCACCCGCAATGTCTATGACTATGGCACCTCGAAGGTGGTGGGGCGCCATCAGGAGCACATCAAGTTGGAACTGGTAGACTCAAAATCAGCGGTGGTCATGAACGGCATTGCCTTCGGACAGTCGGCAGCAGCCCGATACATCAAGAGTAAGCGCTCGTTCGACATTGTGTACACCATCGAGGAGAACACCTACAAGCGCGGCGAGGTGCAGCTCCAAATTGAAGACATCCGACCAAGCGAGGATGAGTAGCTATCAGGATATTCTAAGGAGGTATTGGGGCTACGCTGACTTCCGGGGCATCCAGCGCGAAATCATCGAGTCGGTGGGTTGCGGACGGGATACCTTGGGACTGATGCCCACGGGTGGTGGCAAGAGCATCACCTTTCAGGTGCCGGCCATGGCCATGAAGGGTGTCTGTATCGTTATCACCCCGCTCATTGCCCTGATGAAAGACCAGGTGCAGCGCCTGCGGCAGTTGGGCATACGGGCGGAGGCCGTATATAGCGGACTGCAGCACGACGACATCCTGCGCATCCTTGAGAACTGCATCTTAGGCAGCACCAAGTTGCTCTATGTCTCGCCGGAAAGACTCTCGTCGCAGCTCTTTCTGAAAAAGCTGTCGCACATGCAGGTGTCGTTCATCACCGTTGATGAAGCCCACTGCATCTCACAGTGGGGCTATGACTTCCGCCCCAGCTACCTCGAGATAGCCAACATACGCCATCTGTTGCCTGATGTCCCCGTCCTTGCACTCACAGCCACAGCCACCCCGCAAGTGGTCGATGACATACAAGACCGTCTGGAGTTCAAGGCAAAGAATGTGTTCCGCATGTCCTTCGAGCGTAAGAACCTGGCCTATATTGTAAGAAACACACCCGACAAGCACTACGAACTGATTCACATCCTGGAGGGAATGCAGGGCTCGGCCATTGTCTATGTCCGTAGCCGCCGACATGCCCGCGAGATTGCCGAGCACCTCTGCGAGGCCGGACTCAGTGCTACCTTCTACCACGCCGGACTGGACCATGCTGACAAAGACCGAAGGCAGCGCGACTGGCAACACGACCGCATACGGATTATGGTGGCCACGAATGCCTTCGGTATGGGCATCGACAAGGCCGACGTGCGCTATGTGGTACACTACGACTGCCCCGATTCGCTGGAAGCCTATTTCCAGGAGGCCGGACGAGCCGGAAGAGACGGTCAGCCTGCGAAAGCCATCCTGCTTTACAACAGCAGCGATAACGGCAAGCTGATGAAGCGCGTGGACGATACCTACCCGCCACGCGACGACATCAAGGAGGTGTACGAGCACCTGGCCTATTACTACCAGATAGCCACAGGCGACGGCTATGGGGTGAGCCACGAGTTCAACATCGACGAGTTCTGCCGTTGCTTCCACCATTTCCCCATCCGCGTCCACTCCGCGCTACAAATCCTGCAGCGAGCCGGATATATTGACTATGATGAAGAAGCCGACCAGCAGGCCCGCATACGTTTTCTCGTAGGACGCGAAGATCTCTACCGTCTTAATCAAGTGTCGCCCAGCGAGGAGCGCGTCATCGTGGCCCTGCTACGCAACTACGGGGGGCTCTTTGCCGACTACGGATATATTGACGAAAGTCTGATTGCCCAGCATGCCGGACTCACCCAGCCTCAGACCTACGACATCCTCAAGTCACTCTCCGACCGCAAACTCATCAGCTTTATCCCCCGCAAGCAGATTCCCTACATCCGCTACCTGCAGAGGCGCGAAGACAAGGAACACATCCAGATACCCCGCTCTATATATGATGAGCGCAAGAAGCAGTACACCCAGCGCATTCGTTCCATGTTGAACTATGCACAGTCGGCCAACCGCTGCCGCTCGCGCTTGTTGCTTGAATATTTTGGCGAGAACACTGCCGACAACTGCCACCAGTGTGACGTCTGTCTGGCCAATGAGGACAGGCTGACGACGGAGAAAGGACAGAAGGCTGCTCGGGAAAAGATTATGGGCTTGCTGGCCGACCACCGGCGCCACTACATTACGGAGCTCCTCCGCCTGCAACTGCCTACGGAGGAGCTCGATGCTGCACTCGCCTTTCTAGTGCAGGAAGAACATATCTTTCAAGAAGACGGTATCATTGAGCTTGGCTGATACCTTCCAGCAAAGCATGATGCACCACCCCATTGGTAGCCACCACACTGTCACCCTGCATGAAGAAATCATCACCGGCATAGTTGGTCACACAGCCACCTGCCTCTTTCACGATCAGCGCACCAGCCATAAAGTCCCACTGGCCGATATAACGTTCAGCATAACCGTCGAGCCTGCCGGCTGCCACATAGCAAAGCGCAATAGCAGCAGAACCAATCATACGGATGCTGCCCACGTTTCCGTAGAATCTGACTAAAAGCTGCTTGATGACAGGCTTATAGGCATCACTGTTATAGGGCAGTTGCAAGCATAGCAAGGCATCGTTGATGCCGTTTGTCCCCACCCTGACAAGCTGGCCGTTGACATAGGCACCGCCGCCTTGCCAGGCATAGAAGCATTCATCACCAACAATCTCATACACCACGCCCAACACAATCTCACGCCCTTGGCAAAGTGCAATGCTGACAGCATAGGGCGCAAAGCCGTGAATGAAGTTCGTTGTACCATCCAACGGGTCAACCACCCACACATACTGTTCGTCTTTGTGGCCTGCCGAGCCTTCCTCAGTAATAAAGCCAGCCCCAGGCAGCAACTCGCGAAGAGCCTTCACTATGCGTTCCTCAGATCCTTTGTCTACATACGATACATAGTCGTGGGCATGTTTGCGCTCCACACATTCCTGCGAGAAACTCTCGCGTTCCTTTCTTATATAAGCACCCGCCTCGCGGGCTATCTGGCACACGAGGCGGGTAAGTTCTTGAAGATTCTGCATGAAAATCTCTCAATTATCAAGTGTCATCTTTCTTAATCTTCCTGATACTCAGGGCGAAGCTTGCGCACGGTCTCACCAGCGCGCCACATTTCCTGGTTGCGCATGGCCTCGAGCTCCTTCTCCAGTCCGGCACGATAGTCGGGCTTCGAGTTGGCATCGATAGTAATCTGGGCCTCGTTACCCGTCTTCACCGAATAGTAGAGCCACTCCATCACGGGCTTGATGGCATCGTGGAAGCGGGGAGCCCAGTCCAGTGCGCCACGCTGTGCGGTAGTCGAACAGTTGGCATACATCCAGTCCATACCCTTGGCGCCAAACAGCGGGCCAAGGCTCTGCGTCAGTTCCTCAACGGTCTCGTTGAAAGCCTCAGAAGGAGTATGTCCGTTCTCGCGCAGCACCTCGTACTGAGCCAGCAGCAGACCCTGGATGGCACCCATCAGCGAGCCACGCTCACCAGTCAGGTCAGAAGTAGCCTCGCGCTGGAAGGTAGTCTCAAACAGATAGCCGGCACCGATACCAATACCGAAGGCCAGCGTCTTCTCCTTTGCCTTGCCCGTAGCATCCTGATAGACGGCATACGAGCAGTTCAGGCCGCGACCCTCGCAGAACATGGTGCGCAGACTAGTGCCAGAACCTTTGGGGGCCACCATGATGACGTCGACATCCTTCGGGGGTACCACACCCGTGCGATCGCTCCAGTTGATAGCGAAACCGTGGCTGTAGTACAGCGTCTTGCCTGGTTTCAGATATTGCTTGATGGTGGGCCACTGCTGCATCTGACCAGCATCGCTCAGCAACATGCACAGGATGGTACCCTTCTCAGCAGCTTCCTCGATGCTGAACAGCGTCTTGCCTGGCACCCAGCCATCTGCCACAGCCTTGTCGTACGTCTTGCCCTGACGCTGGCCTACAATCACATTGAAACCATTGTCGCGAAGGTTGCAAGCCTGTCCAGGACCCTGAACGCCATAGCCGATGACGGCGATAACTTCATCCTTCAATACTTCACGTGCTTTCTCCAAAGAAAACTCCTTGCTGGTGACTACCGTTTCAATAACGCCACCAAAATTCATTTCTGCCATAATTGTTTTTGTTTTTAAAATTATTATACTTATCTTATGCTGTGTTCTTTTAAAGTCTTACTCCCAGTGAAGCATTGATAAACCAGTCGTTCAGTTTCACGGTGTTGTTGTCCATGCTGTGCTTGAATTGGTTCCACTGTCCATGGATGTTCAGGAAATACCTGTTCCAGTTGTAGGTTATAGAGGCACGGGCATCCAGATTGAAAGATACCTTGCCATAGCTCACGACTTCTTTCGTCTCATCCAGCGTCACATCATCCGCCCACGAAAGGTCTTCTATGTCGTCTGGGTAGGCTTTCTTCCCGTTTTTCAAATTATCTTCTTCATACAGGAAGATGTCATAGTTTGACTCATAGAGTGTCAATTTCTTTCGGTTGTAAAACACCAGCATCGGCATTGCCGTGACATTGATCATCAGGTTCTGTACGGGAACCCAGTTATAGGAATAGCCAACGCCTATACCGCCTTCCTGCACCTTCAACTTTCCCGTATTGCCCATTGCCTGTATGATGGGAGCGTTCTTTCGCTGGGAGAAGTCGATGTTGGACTGATACCACATAGCTCCAATCATCAGCGAACCTGCCGAACGAAGCTGTACGGTAGACTGATCGTAGGCAGCGGCATAGGAGAATCGCTTGCCATTAAGCATGTAGTAGCCATCCAATATAAACGTATTGATGCTAATGTCGTCCAAGGCCCGGAAATCTTCTATATGCTCGTTGAATCTTTCATACTCATCCTCGCCCCATAGGTCGACTGTCAAATCCTTGGTGTCCAGGCTGCGCGTACGCAGGTAGATACCGTATCGGGAGCCGGTGGCACCTATGGAGAAGCTGTTTCCGTTGCTTTTCGACAGCGAGATGTTATACCCCAGTCCGTAGCCTCGATAGCCCACCCACAAGCCAATGTTATACGTGAATCTGGGCTTGAAGGTTGATTTCATGGAATAGTGTCCTGTATAGCCGTAATTGGCCAAGACCTCTTCGCCTATAGTTGACTCTACATTCATGTCCATGTCGTTGATGTGGTTTTTTAGCACCAGCTGCCAAGGACGTTCTGGCACATAGATGTAGCGTCTGTCAATACCCCTGGTGGCTAATGTGTCAATGAATGCTCCTACTTTGTTCACGGTCCTGACCAGCCAGGGCTTACGTTCTTGAGCGACTGCCACAGATAGAGAAAGCGTCAAGGCTATCAGAAATACACTGATTCGTTTCATATTTAATTCTTTTTTCGGTACAAAGGTAATAAATCCAAATCAAAAAACAATCGTTTATGCCAAAGAAACATCAAATAAATTACGCGAAGGCAACCTTGGCACGACAAGTCTCAGTGCCGTCGGTGCGAACAATGCGGACGCAATATTCACCCTCGCCAGTCTGTTCCTGATAAAAGCTGAGCCGGTCGCCGGCATGAGCCTCGGCCACATAGGCTATCTCGAAGCGCCTGACGTGATGCTCAGTGTACCAATTCATAGACCACAAGTCGAGCACGTGCTCAATATACTTGACGCTGTTAATGTGTCCGTTGATGTCGACATCATTATAATAGGTATCAATGGTGCGCACCAGTGCGGCTTGGTCGGACATCTTCACTCGACCGCCTTTGTCAATGGGACACTCCTTGTCTTTGACTATCCACTGCTCGATGGCTCCGTTGTCGATGGCATAGATATCGGTAGGCTGACGAGTCTCGGTATCTATCATGGCCCAGATGCTGCGACCATAGCCATAGGTACGGCCGTCGTCACCGACGACGGCAAAATTGCGGCTGGTGAAATAGCGCATGGCACTCTCCACCCACGTCTCGACCTGGAACTTGGCATATTGCCGGGGCATCTCCGTCATCTCGATAGCCAAGCGCGAGAGCACCCACGAGCGTTGGATGGTCATGAGATACTGCATGCCAAAGCCGCGAGCCGTAGAGTGGAAATCGGCCGCATTGAGCATATGGTTACCCAGATGCCCCATAAACAGCCGACCGCTAAAGTCGCAGTGAAAAGGCTCGGCCATAAATTCGTAACGCCCTGTCTTATCCATGCTGCTGTTCCCTTTCTTCCAAGAATTCACTCACCTGTTCCTGCTTAGCTCGCGTGACGGCAATACGGCCTGAGCGGGTGTACTGAAACACACAGTCGAACTCGTTCAGTGCATAATAGAGCGACAGAATGTCTTCTGTCTTGCCGTTCTTCATCACAATGACGTATGTCGGATTCACCTCGGTAATAGAGGCCTCATGCCGACGGATGGTACGCGAGATGTCCGGATTCTCAAGTACTTTCATGGTCGACAGCTTGTACAGTCCAGTCTCGCGGATGAACAACTGATCGTCGGTGAAATAATTGGCCTTGACGACATCTATCTTCTTCTCTATCTGCCGGGTTATCTTGATAATCTGGTCTTCGTCGCTCCAGGCGGTAATGGTGTACTTGTGGACACCCTCGATAGACGATGCCGACACGTTCAGGCTCTCAATGTTCACCTGCCGACGGGTAAAAACCGCTGTAATCTGGTTCAGAATACCGGCTATATTCTCCGAATACACCAGCAGGGTATATAGTTTCTTGTTATCTTCCATCTTACTTCCTACATTATATTACATCACACATCAAACCTCTAGCATCATATCATCGACATTCATACCCGGAGGTGTCATAGGCAGCACATCGTCATTCTCCTTGATGGCACACTCAAGGAGAAACGGGCCATCGGTCTGCAGCATTTTCTCTACAGCCGTCACAAGGTCCTCACGCTTGGTAACAGCCTGATAGGCAATACCATAGCCCTGCGCTATCAGCTCGTAGCAGGGGTTCTGCATCTTGGTGAACGCCTTGCGGTGCATCCAGAACATATCCTGCCACTGGCGAACATTGCCCAGATAGTTGTTGTTCAGAAGGATCATCTTTACGGGTGCCTGCTGCTCCATGATGGTACCCAGTTCCTCGATGCACATCTGGAAACCGCCGTCGCCCATAAAGCAGCACACCGTACGGTCGGTGGCAAAGGTGGCTCCGATGGCAGCCGGCATACCGTAGCCCATCGTGCCCAGTCCGCCGCTGGTGCAGATAGAGCGCTTCTGCGGATAGCGGAAATAGCGGGTGGCAAAGAGCTGGTTCTGACCCACATCGGTCACCAGCACAGTACCCCTGGGAGCTTTCCCTGCCACACAGTTCACCACCTCGCCCATGAGCAACGGACCATCGGTAGGATGGATGGCAGGCTCGATAACCTTCTGCCGCTCCTTCGCATCCAGCTCGCGGAACGACTCACGCCACTCGCGATGCTTGTTGGGATTGACCAAAGCTGTCAAAGCGGGAAGCGACTCCTTACAGTCGGCCACCACAGCCACATCGGTCTTCACGTTCTTGTCTATCTCGCTGCGGTCAATATCCAGATGGATAATCTTGGCCTGCTTGGCATATGTCTTGGTATTGCCCGTCACACGGTCAGAGAAGCGCATGCCGATAGCAATCAGCACGTCGCACTCCTGCTCCTTCAGGTTGACGGCATAGTTACCATGCATGCCCAGCATACCCACATTCAGCGGATGGTCTGACGGCAAGGCACTCAGTCCCAGCATGGTACGGCCAGCAGGAATGTCAGTTCTCTCAAGAAAAGCCTTCAACTCTTCCTGGGCATTGCCCAACTCTACGCCCTGCCCTACCAGTGCCAAGGGACGCTTGGCTTTGTTAATCAGCTCGGCAGCCTCGCGCACACATTCCATATCTAACTTCGGATAAGCCACATACGAGCGCACAAAATCTACTTTCTTCGGCTCCCACTCTACCTCTTCTATCTGTGCATTGCGCGGGAAGTCGAGCACCACGGGGCCTGGCCGACCACTACGGGCAATATAAAAGGCACGGCTGACAGCCCAGGCAATGTCTGCGGCATGACGAATCTGGTAGCTCCACTTGGAGATAGGCTGTGCCACACCCACCAGGTCGACCTCCTGGAAAGCATCGGTTCCCAAAGCCGAGATAGCCACCTGACCAGCAATAACCACTATGGGAGTAGAGTCAAGCATGGCATCGGCCACTCCCGTCAGCGTGTTGGTGGCTCCCGGCCCACTAGTCACAAGAGCCACACCTACCTCGCCACTGACCCGGGCATAGCCCTCAGCGGCATGCACGGCTGCCTGCTCATGGCGCACCAATATATGGTCAAAACACTTCTTTTCTCCTCGGGTGTAGTCGAACAGTGCATCGTAGGTGGGCATGATGGAACCGCCGGGATAGCCGAAAATGGTCTTCACCCCCTCGGCCTGCAAGGCTCGCATCAACGCCTTCGAACCTGTAATCTTTTCCTTCATACTATTTAGTTTTTGACAAATCGTGTGCAAAGTTACTAAAAAACGAGAGAAATGCAAAAGGAAAGCCCGCTTTTCTTTTCATTTCTGAGTAATAGTAACTTCTACGAAGTAAATTATACGCAAATGGAGTGGGAGAAGTTGAGACTCCTGGCAACTGGCAAAGAGTTATACTTAATTTACTGTGATTAATATCTTGGCACAAAGATAGTGATTTTTTTGCAAATAGTCAAATTATTAGCAGTTTTTTTGCTCATTGCTTCATAGAATGTACAGGTGCATACGCATAAAAAGGCGGCACAAGCCCATCCGTCAGGGATGACTTGGCCACCTTGGGGTATTGTTTTAACACGCGAAGAGAAGACTAATCTATCAACCTTACACCTCCCTTATCAGCGCTCGACACGCTCTGGGCATAGGCACGCAAGGCCTTAGACACCAAGCGGTTGCGCTTCAGAGGCTGCTGCGGGCGATCAGCCAGTTCTTCGTCACTCAGCTTCACGTTGATCTCGCGATTGGGAATATCGATGACGATAATGTCGCCATCTTTAATCTTGCCTATATTACCGCCAGAGGCTGCCTCGGGAGAAATGTGTCCGATAGAGAGTCCACTGGTACCACCCGAGAACCGGCCGTCGGTAATCAAGGCACACTCCTTGCCCATGTGCATCGACTTGATATAGCTTGTCGGATAGAGCATCTCCTGCATGCCCGGTCCGCCCTTAGGTCCTTCATGTGTGATGACCACGCAGTCGCCCTTCTTCACCCGTCCGCCCAGGATTCCCTCACAGGCATCTTCCTGAGAGTCGAACACCACAGCGGGACCTTCGAAGTGCCACAGCGCCTCGTCGACACCAGCCGTCTTCACTACGCAACCGTCCTGGGCAATGTTGCCGAAGAGCACAGCCAGTCCGCCATCCTTGGTGTAGGCATGTTCGATGTCGCGAATACAGCCGTTGGCGCGATCGGTGTCCAAGGCAGGATACAGCTCTGACTGCGAGCCCATCTTGGTGGAGAAGCGGCCTCCTGGAGCAGAGAAGTAGATATGTGCAGGATGAGGCATCTGGGGCTTCTCGGCTATCGGGGCAATATCATATGTATCAATGGCTTCCTGCAGGGTGTACCCGTCCACTCGCAAGGCAGAACCATCAATAAGGCCTCCCTTTGACAGTTCACGCATAATACCTAGGATACCTCCCGCACGGTTGCACTCCTGAACACTGTATTTCTGGGTGTTGGGAGCCAGCTTACATAGGCAGGGAGTCTTACGGCTCAGTGCATCAATATCCCGAATAGTAAAGTCGACACCAGCTTCCTGAGCCACAGCCAGCAGGTGGAGCACGGTATTAGTCGAACCACCCATGGCAATATCGAGCGTCATGGCATTGAGGAATGCCTGACGTGTGGCTATGGAGCGAGGCAGGACAGAGTCATCGCCGTCTTCATAATAGGCCAGCGCATTCTTCACAACCTGATGTGCTGCCTGACGGAACAGTTCTATACGGTTGACATGGGTGGCCAGTATAGTTCCGTTGCCCGGCAGTGAGAGACCGATAGCCTCGGTCAGCGAGTTCATCGAGTTGGCAGTAAACATACCTGAGCAGCTGCCGCAACCCGGGCAGGCACACGACTCTATCTCCTTCATCTCTTCGTCTGTCACCGAGGGGTCGGCACCTTTCACCATCGCCGTTATCAGGTCGGCATTCTCACCACGCCAGCGCCCGGCCTCCATCGGACCGCCCGAGCAGAACACGGTGGGAATGTTCAGGCGCATCGAAGCCATCAGCATACCTGGTGTCACCTTGTCGCAGTTGGAGATGCAAATCATGGCATCGGCCTTATGGGCATTGACCATATACTCTACCGAGTCGGCAATGATGTCGCGCGATGGCAATGAATAGAGCATACCGTCGTGGCCCATCGCAATGCCATCGTCGATGGCAATGGTGTTGAACTCTGCGGCATAGCAGCCCATCTTCTCTATCTCTTCACGCACTATCTGCCCTATCTCATGCAGATGAGTATGACCCGGCACAAACTGGGTAAACGAATTAACGATGGCAATAATAGGCTTGCCAAACTGCTCATGCTTCATACCCGTGGCCACCCATAGTGCACGGGCTCCTGCCATTCTCCTTCCTTCAGTACATACCGCACTGCGCAACGGATGTTTGTAATCTTTCATATCTGTTTTGTCTCTATTATCCTTATTTAGTTTGCAAAGTTACAGCTTTTTATTAAGAATGCAAAAAAAGTAAGCAGAAATTCTTTATTCCAGCTTACTTTTCCGAATTACTTCTCTGTCATCTTCATCATCCCTATAAGGCTTTCTGTACCCCAGCAGCAGT